>DATCKH010000130.1:0-6462 GCA_036562425.1 Thermaerobacter sp.
CAGGTGCTCGGGGTTGACCTGCCAGACCCCGTCGTCCAGGACCGGGCCATCCACGCGCCGGCGGGTGAGCACCAAGACGCGCTCGACCCGCCCCGGCACGGGTACGCCCGCAGCTCGCAGGGCGCCAACCAGGCGGTCCCCACCGCGGGCCAGGTCGTTGGCGGCTCGAACTAGGACGCGTCGCGCCTTGCGTGGGCGTGCGGACGCGCTCAGGTCACAGCGCCCGATCAGGAAGGCGGCGTCCGGCCGCAGCAACAGGTACTCGGGACCGCTGCCCCGACCCGCCCAGGCCGGCGGTACGGCCATGGCCGTCCACGGCTCGCCGAGGGCATCGAGGGCGGCCAGAAGCCGGGCGCGGGCGTCTCCCACCTGCAGCAGGGTGAAGAAGCGGGCCGCCACCAGCCCGGCACCAACCAGGCACCAGAAGCCGAACATCTCCATGACGTTGATCCCCGTCATCTGCCGCAGGCGAAAGAACGTGCCCGCGCCGAGGCCCAGGACGAGACAGGCTACCGCCCATGCCCACGGCAGGGACGGAGGCTGGGGCCGCGGGCCGACCCAGTGCACGCCGTGGTGGTCGCCCTTCCGTGGCATAACCGGATCCTCCTTCGATCACGTCCAGGATACCACATGCCTGAAGACAAGCACGGGACGCCCATCAGGAACGTCCCGTGCCGGATGAAACCCGATGCGGTTGTAAAGAGGGCGCCGGGCCCCGCTCAGGAGCCACCGGCGCCGGAGGTACCGGCGGCGCTGCCGCCCTGAGCCTGCCCGCCCTCCTCGGTGCCGAGTCCCATGAGGAAGCGGGCCAGCAGGTCGATCTCGGCTTCCGAAAGCTGCTCGCCAAAGGGCGGCATCTGGCTCTGGAGCTTATCCGCTTCCTTCTGGTAAGTCTCCGTCAGGTCGACCGGCGTGCCCTGTCCGTGCCACACCGTCGGCATGCGCTCCTCGGGCTTGAAGGACTGGGGGTTGGCGATCCAGCGCTTGGTGAACTCCAGGCTGGGCAACCAGTTGCCCGCCTGGGTGAGGTTGGGACCGATCACGCCGCCATAGCTCCCCAGCGTGTGACAGGCCAGGCAGTTCTTGACGAACAACTCCTTCGCCCGCCGGTTTTCCTCTGCCGTCAGGCCCTTCGCCTCGACATCGAGGTCGTCGGCCGTGACGGGCCGCTCCTTCTGCTCCTGCTGGCCGGTATCGGGGTTGGTCACGTACTCCGTGACCTTGGTCCGCGTCAGCTCCGGATGCTCCGCCAGCACCTTCCCCGGCAGCTTCCAATCGCCGTACATGATGAACGTGACCAGGTCGCGAATCTCCTGCTGGTTGAGCGGGCCGTTGTCCTCCACCGACCAGGTGGGCATCCGGGTGTAGGAGTGGATCTTGCCGTCCTCCGCCCGCCACGTCGGGTGATCGAAACCCGGCCGCCCGCGGGCGATCACCTTGGTCAACTGCTCCTGCGTGGCGGCGATCTGAACCGGCGTGAGGCCCTCCGCCCGGAACTCCGACCGGTTCAGCGGCGGGCCCGTGATGCCCTCGCCGACCGGGCCGTGGCACGCCATGCAGTTGGCGGCATAGAGCTCGGCCCCGCGCGCTGCCTGCTCAGCGCGTTCCGCCTCCGCCGCCTTGGTGAGCCGGTCGCTCTCGAAGAACCAGTAGCCTTGCAGGATCAGGATCAGGACCCAGAGCAGAGCCAGGGCGACGACCTTGCGCTTACTCAAGGCTGCTACTCCTTTCCCTCGGGCCGCCGATCATTCATCATCTTCCAGCGGGTGCTCCAACGGCCGCCCGGTGAAGCGCTCCACCGTGTCGATGGCCAGGAGGCACAGGAAGATGACCACCACCACGGCCAGGAGCTCGACGGATTCAAGGACCTCGAACATCCAAACCCTTCCCCCTTACGGGTCAAGCTCAGGACACCGGTGTCAACTGGTCCGGGCTAAAGGAGGCTCGCTGCTGCGGGCGACCCGTGTCGACCCAGATGTTGCCGTTCTGGTCGATCTCGATGGGGAAGTAATCCAGCGGGCGCGGTGCCGGGCCGCCGATCTTCTCGCCCACCTTGTCGAACTGCGAGCCATGGCAGGGGCAGCAGAAGCAGCCGCCCGCGTCGGGTCGCTCCTCCGGCTTCCACGGCACCGTGCAGCCCAGATGGGTGCAGCGCCAGTAGAGGGCGATCAGGCCCTGTTCCGTGTGAACCAGGTAGAACTTTCCCGCGTCTACCTTGGTCACCGAGCCGACGGGGTAGTTGGACACCGGGCCGATGTTGATCTTCTGGCCGAAGAAGCCCGTCTTCCGGGGCCAGAAGTAGTTGGCAAAGCTGCCCGCGAACTGCCCGAGCCAGAGCAAGGCCGATCCCCACAGCGCCCAGTGGAGGAAATCGCGGCGCGTGACGGCCTCCTGCTTGCCCGCCCCGCCGCCCGCAGCGGCGCCGGCCTTGGCAGCGGCAGCCTTGGCGGCAGCAGCCTTGGCAGCGGGTGCCTTCCCAGCGGCGGGACCTTGAGCGGCCGCCCGGGCAGCCGCCTTCTGTGCTGCGGCGGCCTTAGCGGCAGCCAGCTTCTCGGGATCCACTTTCGGGGCCTGTCCCGCCTGGCCGGCGGCCGGCGCGGGCTGGGACGAGCCCGGCTGCCCGGCCTCCCCGGCCTTGGCCTCGGGGGGAACGGGATTCGCCGCGTCAGGCGACTCCGCACGCCGTTCCTCGCGTTCGTCCGCCATCTCCTGAATCCCTCCGCGTCAAACAGATCCGCGTCCAGTAGGCGTTCAGGGCGCCAGCCCCAACCGGGGAGCCGGCCCGAACCAGCCGGCCTCAGTGGGGGTGCGTGAGCTGCCACGGCCAGACGAGCCGGAGGCTCTCGCCGCGGAACGCGGTCCCGATGATGGTCAGCACCACGTAGGAGGCCACGAACACGGTGAAGAGGGCGATGATGACCTCCCGCGTGTTGGCGTCGTAGCGCTTGCGCACGATGGCGGCCAGTACGCCCGGAACCGCGGCCATCACGATCAGCGGGATGACCACGCCCGATAGCGCCTCGATCAACGAGGCCTGGGTGTGGATCTGCTCGGGGCTCAGGAACAGGTCGAAGATCATGGTCACGAGCCCGCGGGTCCCGACGTAGTCGACGCCGCCGACCGTGTACTTAAAGAAGGCGTCGAACAGGACCAGGCCCACCACGATGACCGTGGTGTACACGAAGGAAAACTTGAAAATCTTCAAGCCCTTCTCGCCGGCGAACCAGATCCCGGTGTCCTTGGGGTCCTTGTCGATGTAAGGAATGGCCGCGATCAGGACCAGGACCACGCCGGGGACGATGACGCCGGCAAGGCTCGGGTGCATGTGCAGGAGCAGCTCCTGCAGATTGAGAAAGTACCAGGGCGCCTTGGCAGGGTTCGGCGTCCGCGTCGGATTCGCCAGCTCCAGCAGCGGCGCCTTGATCAGGATCGCCAGGAGCGACAGGCCAATGGTGTAGATCAGTGCCCCCACGAACTCGATCAACAGCAGGTGCGGCCAGACGGTCACCTGTTCCTTGGGGTTCGGCCGCTGGGGGGGCTGCGCCGTCGCTGCCCGTGCCGGTTCCGCTTTGGCCACCGACCTTCCCTCCTCGAGGGCAAGACTCGTGCAAGGGAACAACGTCACCAGCGGTTGCCCGCCGTCAACGGGAGAACCCGTCCTTCCGCACACGCCAGAAGTGCATGCCCATGAACACCGCCGCCACTAGCGGCAGGGCGAAGACGTGCAGCGTGTACCACCGGATCAGCGTGTTCTGGTTGATGTCGTAACCGCCGAGCAACAGGAACTTCAGCTTGTCGCCCACGAACGGGGTGGCGCCGGCCATGTTGGTGCCCACCGTAACCGCCCAGTAGGCCAGCTGGTCCCAAGGCAGCAGGTACCCCGTGAAGCTCATGAGGAAGGTGAGGACCAGCAGGATCACGCCGATGACCCAGTTGAACTGCCGGGGCGGCTTGTACGCGCCGGTGTAGAAGACGCGCAGCATGTGGAGGAAGACCAGCAGGACCATGGCGTGCGCCGCCCACCGGTGGATGTTGCGAAAGAACTGGCCGAAGGCGACGGTGGTGTGCAGGTCCTCGATGCTGAAGTAGGCGTCCGGCACGGCAGGGATGTAATAGAACATCAACACGATGCCGGTCACCGTCAACAGGAGGAACATGAAGAATGACGTGCCGCCGAGACCAAAGGTGTAACGGAAAGTCAGGGCCTGGCGGGTGATACGCGCCGGGTGAATGTGCAAGAAGAGGCTGTTGAGCACGGCCAGCGAGCGCGTCCGCTTGTCCCGCGGGTAGGGGTTCATATACATGGACTTCCAGAGCGCGCTGTCGAAGATGAAGCTGGCCAGCCTGCCCAGCAGCGTCTTGCGCTCCCCGGACGCGGGCGGTTGCTGTTCAGGTGTTCCAGCCCGGCTCAACGGGTAGATCCTCCTTCCGGCCGACGTTGTTCCTACCGGCGGTGCGGATGGACCGGCAGGTCCCGCACGTCTACCAAACAACACTACACAAAATGGCTTAAAACCCGCAAGGGGCCAACACCGGATTGTCGAGGAGACGATTTCCGGTCTTCGCCCGGGGTTGTACCGACGGGGGACGACCAGGGTGGCACTGTTTGGCAAGGTGCGAGCCGGCGTGTACCACTCCCCTATTGTACCCTGGACAGGGCATGTGTGGCTGCAACAGGCGCTGATCGGGTTTGCGGCGGGTGGGACATACCTGTTACACAGGAAGGGCGCCGCCGTCACCGCCGGACCGGCACGTCGCCGGCCGGGCCCGGGAGACTGGAGGGCAAGGTGGCGGCAGCGGGCCGCTCTTGTACCGAAATGGCGGGCGCAATCATGCCCGTGGGCATTGTCATGGGGAACATATGTTTGGTATCTTATTTAGGACCGGGTTAGGACCGGGGACCTGCAGGAGGCCAGGAACTTGTGGCGAATGACGCCGGGTGGGTCCACCTTGTCCATATATGGTAGGGCGTCTCGTCCTGGATGCCCTACATATTGAGGTTGATCGACCGCAGGCTTGCCGACCGCAAGGACCACTCGCCGAGGTGAAAGCGTGCGCTGCCCGCGCTGTCATGCTCCGGATACGCGCGTGCTGGACTCGCGGCCCACGGATGAGGGAACCTGCATCCGGAGGCGCCGTGAGTGCCAGGTTTGCGGCGAGCGCTTCACCACCCGGGAAAGGGTCGAGGTCACGCCTCTCTGGGTCATCAAGCGGGACGGTAGACGTGAGCTCTTCAACCGTGACAAGGTGCTTCGCGGCATGCTCACGGCCTGCGAGAAGCGTCCCGTGGAACTCGACCGGCTCCAGGCCATCGCCTCGGAAATCGAGCGCGAGCTGCACCGGCGCTATGACAACGAGGTGGAAAGCCGGGTCATCGGGGAGATGGTCATGGAGCGCTTGCAGCGCGTCGATCAGGTGGCCTATGTGCGGTTCGCCTCGGTCTACCGCCAGTTCCGTGACCTGGAAACCTTCCGGCGGGAGCTGGATCGCCTGCTGGCGGGGGATCTGCCGGGCACCGATTCGGCGTCGCCCGCGACCGCTGCAGAGCCGCCGGGCACATCCCCGGCCGGTAGCCTGCCGCGGGAGGGAGGAACGCCCGCCGGTGGCTCGCACGCCAACGGTTGGCGAGCACCCGGGCCGGCGCAGGATTCGCCGGCGGGGTACCGGCCCTGAACGAGGGACAAGCCGTCGCCTTCCTTGAGGTGCGGCGCCGGCAACCCTGCAAGGTGTGGCGGGCACCTTGGAAGGCAAGTTGCAGGGCCGGTACGGCCGGCTGTTTCTTTTGCAGACACAACCAAAGGGGGACCGCTGATGGAACTCACCGGGATTCGCAAGACCGTCTTCCTGGACCGTTACGCCAAGAAGGGACCCGACGGGAAGCCGGTCGAGTCGTCCCCGGAGGAGATGTGGGACCGGGTGGCGCGCGCCATCGCCGAGATCGAGGAACCCGGCAAGCGCGAGGAGTGGGAACGCAAGTTTCGCCAGGCCCTGGATGGTTTCAAATTCGTCCCGGGCGGCCGCATCCTGGCCGGGGCCGGGACCGGGCACAAGGTTACCTATTATAACTGCTACGTGATCCCATCCCCCGAGGACAGCCGCAAGGGCATCATGGAAAACGTCAGCCTCATGGTGGAGATCATGTCCCGCGGCGGTGGCGTGGGGGTGAACCTGTCCACCCTCCGCCCCCGGGGGACGTACGTGCGCGGCGTCAACGGTACCGCCAGCGGTCCCGTGTCCTGGGCGGAAGTCTACAGCACGGCGACGGGCAGCGTGATCCAGGGTGGGAGCCGGCGCGGTGCCCTCATGCTCATGCTGGACGATGACCACCCGGACATCGAGGAGTTCATCACCGTCAAGCGGGACCTGACCAAGATCACCAACGCCAACCTCTCGGTGTGCATCAGCGACGCCTTCATGGAGGCGGTCCAGCAGGACCTGCCCTGGGACCTGAAGTGGAACGGC
>DATCKH010000134.1:0-3538 GCA_036562425.1 Thermaerobacter sp.
GTGCGCGGCGACGACGAGGTGGTCATACTGGAGCGGCGCATTCCGGCGGCCACCATCGGCAAGGCCCTGGCGCTGGCGGTCATGGCGTCGGGGCTGGTCCTGGGCGTCACGCTGCTCATGCTGATGGTGGACGGTCATCCGCTGGTGCCCACCTTCTTCGAGGTGGTATCCGCCTTCGGGACCGTGGGGCTCACGCTGGGTATCACCCCCCAGCTCTCCCCGGCAGGCAAGCTACTGATCATCGCCACCATGTACGCGGGTCGCGTCGGCCCCCTGACGCTGGCGGTGGCGCTCGCCAGGCGCGGCCGGCGCCCGGTCCTGGTCCGGTACCCCGCGGGACGAGTACTGGTGGGGTGAGGAGGTCCGGACATGGCGGTTCGCGAGTTCGCGGTGATTGGTCTCGGCCGGTTCGGGCGTAGTGTCTGCCAGACACTGTACGAGATGGGGTATAGCGTCCTGGGCGTCGATGTCAACGAGGAACTGGTCCAGGCCATGGTGCCCCACGCCACCCATGTCGTCACGGCCGATGCGACGGAGGAAGAAGTCCTGCGGTCGCTGGGACTGCGCAACTTTGACGTGGTCATCGTGGCCATCGGCGACCTTGAAGCCAGCGTGCTGGTCACCCTCATGTTGAAGGAGATGGGGGTGCGCAGGGTCGTTGCCAAGGCGGTGAACGAGCACCACGGCCGGGTCCTGGAGCGCATCGGCGCGGACCAGGTGGTGTTCCCGGAACGCGATTCCGGCCGGCGGCTCGCCCAGCGGCTGGTATCGGGCAACTTCCTCGACTACATCGAGCTGTCGCCCGACGTCAGCGTGGCCGAGCTCCACGCCGGCGGGGGGATGGTGGGCAAGAGCCTGGAGCAACTGCGCTTGCGCAACCGGTATCGCGTGACCGTGCTGGCCATCCGCCGCGGCGAGGAGGTCGTGGTCTCGCCTGGCGCGGGAGCGGTGATCCAGCAGGATGACATCCTGGTGGTGATCGGGAAGAATGACGACCTGCGGCGCATGCAGGACGAACTCGGCCTGTGATCGCCCCTGCACCGCCGGAGGCCGTTCCGGTAGTCAGCGGGGGGTGCGAGAGGCATGACGACCGGCGGAGGCCGCCGGGCGGCCGGTGTGGCGCCCGGCGTGGCATCGCTGCCCGCGGTGCCCATCCGCTCGCCCCAAAACGAGCGTATGAAGAGGCTGCGCAAGCTGCACGAGCGGCGGCACCGCCAGGCTCTGGGAGCGACACTGGTGGAAGGCAGGCGCTTCGTGGAGGACGCCCTGGCCAGCGGCCGGCCCATCCGCCAGGTGATCTTCACCGAGCGCTTCGCGGCCGCCCCGGAGGGGTGGCGCTTGCTGGAGCGCCTGGCGGAGGCGGGCACGGCGCTGGCGCTGGTGCCGGAGGCGTTGCTGGCCGATGTGGCCGTCACGGAGACGCCCCAGGGGATCCTGGCGGAAGTGGAAGTGAAGCCCCCGGCGCCCATCGCCGCTTCCTGGTGGCAGGCGGCCAGGAAGGCGCCCGTGCCGGTGGTCTTGCTGCCCGACCGCGTCCAGGATCCGGGTAACCTGGGCACGCTGCTGCGAGCCGTGGAGGGGCTGGGGGCCGCCGGCGCCATCATCGTACCCGGCACGGTCGATCCCTTCCACCCGCGGGCGGTGCGGGCGGCGGCCGCCGCCAGCCTGCGCGTGGAACTGCGGTCGGCGCCGTCGGCGGCCCGGGCGGCCGAGGAAGCCCGCGCCACCGGCTTCGAGGTGTGGGTGGCCGATGCCGGTGGCGAGCTGGCCGCCTGGGAGGTGGACTGGAGCCGGCCGGCGCTGCTCATCGTGGGGAACGAGGGTGCCGGCGTCAGCCCGGAGGCGGCACGGTCAGCCAGCGGCCGGGTGGCGATCCCCCTGGCCGGCGCCGTCGGTTCCCTCAACGCGGCGATGGCGGGAACCATCCTGCTTTACGAAGCGGCGCGGCAGCTAACAAGCCGCCGCGCCGTCCAGGGAGATCCCGGCGGGGCCGGCACCCCGCCGGCCCACCGGCCTGCGGGCTCCAGCTAGTCGTCAAAGAAGGGCAGGTCGAAATCGAACAGGTCGTCCAGGAAGTGCTTGCGCCGCTTGCGGCCGTAGGGGTGGTGGGGATAGGGAGGCGCCGCTTCCTGGCGCCGCCGGAAGTCTTCCTCTTCCCAGGCCTCGGCGCTGGCCAGCAGCTTCTCCAGCTCACCCCGGTCGAGCCACACACCGCGGCATTCCGGGCAGACATCGATCATCACGCCGCGGCGTTCCACCTCCCGCATCGACACGTCACACAGGGGACAGCGCACCGCCTGTCGCCTCCTTCAGGGATCATCCGTCGGGTCCCGGGGCCCTGCCGGCGCCGGGACGAGACTGTCAAGGTGCCCGGCCGGCACCGGGCTGCCGCCCCCCGGCATCTCGCGGTGCCGCCGGGCGCTTTAACGGCGCGCGCCTCGGAAGGCTGCCGGCCCGCCGGGCGTCAGGGAGCGGGCGCCACCCGGACGTCAGCCCAGGGTGACGTAGGCTTCTTCATCAAAGTAAAGTTCCCGCCCTATGGATACGGCCCCGCGATACAGGGGCTCGGGTCCTTCCACCAGCTCAAGCCGGAAGACGGTGCTGGTGTAGAAGAGCACGTCGGGCTCGGGTAGCGGCACGGGCGCCTCGGTGGCCACGCGATAGCCACGCTCCCGCACCTGATCGATGTGGTACTCCTGGAAGTCGGGCAGCCCGTCGGTGATGGCGAAGCCCATGTCCAGGATGGCTTGCTGGATGCGGCGCCACTTCGCTTTGGACGACTCCAGGTGCGACAGCCCGAAGTAACCCGCCGCCCCCGGCCCCCGCAGCGCCTCGGCGCAGCGGCTGAGGAACAGCAGCAAGCCCGGTACCGTTTCCACCGGGTCGGTGAAGAAGACGTCGAAACGCCCGCGTAGTTCCTCGGGCAGGGCGTCGCGGGCGTCGTAGCGCTCGGCGCGGACGTGATCCCAGCCGCGCTGCCGCGCCGTATCGTTGATGAAGTTCACCAGGCGCTCGTCCACTTCGAGGACGTGGATGCGGCGGGGAAGGCCGCTCAGGGCGGCCGCCAGCGAGGTCAGGTCGTCATCACCCAGCAGGAGCAGGTCCCGGCCGGCCAGGTCGCCCCGCTGGGCCATCAAGGCCACCCGCAGGACCGTGACCTCCGTGGTGACGTAGCCCTGGTCGAATTCGGGCACCGCCTCCGGCCGCTGCCGGGCGATCTGCTCGAACTCAGCCAGCACCCGCGAGAAGGCGGGGGAGAGGACCAGACCGCGCCCGGCGCAGGCGGAACAGCCGGCGTCCACCGGCGCCAGGCCCAGCTCCTCGGCCCGCCGCCGCCCCGCTTCGGTCAGCGTGAACACCTGCCCATCGTAGTGGACCAGTCCCTGGGCGAGCAGCTCCCGCAGGGCGTCGATCTGCTGGGCCGCCTGATCGCCGACGCGCCGGATCAGGGCCCAGTAGGAACGGGGGCCGCCCAGGAGTTCCTGTAACAGCCGCACGACGGACCTTCCGGTGGTCAGGGGGACACGCACCTTGCTCA
>DATCKH010000136.1:0-18901 GCA_036562425.1 Thermaerobacter sp.
GTTCTCGGTGATGGTGGTCATGACGCTGGTGACCACCCTCGTCACGCCGCCCCTCCTCCGGTGGTCCTTCGGCAGCGCGACCCCGCCGGGCCGGGAGCCGGTCGGTGCCCCGCAGGTCCTTGGCTCCCCCTCCGGCGAGACACGCTGACCCGCACGGCATCGCGATCGGCGACATGGGCAGCGGACGCGCCACGGATCCACCGGTTCGCAGCGACGGGAAACCAATGAGGGGCGCGGTGCCGACCACCGCGCCCCTCTGCTTGAGCTTCCTCTCGAGCATCCTCACACGCCGCCCGCGGGGAGAGCGAGGGCGCACCTTGGACCAACGCTAGAACCCGGCCATGGCCAGCGTCGACACTGACGTCCAGCGGAGGAACACATCGGGCCAGAAGGCCAGGGCCAGGGTGAAGAAGGCGCACACCGCCAGCACGGTCCATACCGGCGCCGGCACCTGCACGGGCGCGTCGGGCACCGGCTCCTTCTCCGAGGGTACCACGTACATGTACCGCACCAGGTTGTAGTAGTAGCCGACCGAGACCACGCTGTTCAGGGCGATGACCACCGGCAGCCAGTAGTTGCCGTCGGCGATCAGGGCCTGGAAGACCATCACCTTGGCCATGAAGCCGGCGGTCAGGGGCAATCCGATCAGGGAGACCAGGAACAGCACCAGCAGTGCAGCCAGTACGGGCTCGCGCCGTCCCAACCCGGCGTAGTCCCGTAGCTGCTCCCCCTCCCCCTGGGCCTGCAGGGCGGTGATGACCGCAAAGGCCCCGATGTTCATGAAGACGTAGGCCATCACGTAATACAGCACGGCCGGCCGGCTGAGGTCGCTGCCCGCGCCCACCGCGGCCAGGATGTATCCGGCGTGGGCGATGGAGGAGTAGGCCATGAGCCGCTTCACATCCACCTGGCGCAGGGCCGCCACGTTGGCCACCGTCATCGTCAGCACCGCCAGCAGGAGGAAGGCGGTCTGCCAGACCGCGCCGGCGTCCTCGAAAGCCGTGAAGAAAACGCGCACGATGGCGGCGAAGGCCGCGCCCTCGGAAGCCACCGCCAGGTAGGCGGTGATCGGTGTCGGGGCTCCCTGGTACGCGTCGGGGAGCCACAGGTGGAAGGGCACCGCTCCTGCCTTGAAACCGAGGCCGGCGATGACGAAGGCGGCTCCCAACACCAGCAACGGCCACGGACCCGCGTTGGTGCCCGCACCGGCCAGTTCCTGCACGCGCCGCGCCAGTTCCATCAGGTCAAAGGTGCCGGTCGCGCCGTACAGCAGGGAGATACCGAAGAGCAGGATCCCCGAGCTCAGCGCCCCGTTGAGGAAGTACTTCAACGAGGCTTCCTGGGAACGCGGGTCCTCCCGCATCAGGCCCGCCAGGGCGTAGGAGCTGAGGGACAGGAGCTCGAGCCCCACGTAGAAGGTGAGGAGGCTGGCCGCCCCGGCCATGAAGAGGGCGCCCGTCGTGGCCAGCAGCAGCAGGCAGAAGTACTCACCCGCCGCGATGCGGCGCCGCGCCACGTAGTCGATGGAGATCAGGGCGACCAGGGCCGTCGCGATCAGGAACACGGCCTTGAAGAAGGCGGCGAACCCGTCCCGGGCCACCATCCCCGCCAGGATCGTGCCTGCCTCGGGCGGCTCCCGCCGCACGGCCACCATGGCGGCCACGATGCCGGCCACCGCCAGATAGCCGATCCAATCCCGCCGCTCGCCAGGCTGCCGTTCCTCGCCGGCGAAGGCGTCGGCCAGTAGCACCAGCAGCGCCGTGGCGGCCAGGATGATCTCGGGCAAGATGAAGACCAGTTCGTCGGCGCGCAGGACCGGCATGCTCACATCCCTCCCAGCTTGGCGACGAACTGCGTGACCGGCGCGTTCAGGATCTCCATCAGCACGCCGGGGTACCAGAAGAGGACGAGCATGCCGGCGACCAGCGGAACGAACGTCACCAGCTCGCGGCCGGTCACGTCAGGCAAGCCCTCGTACTCCGGTCGGGGCCGGCCCATCGCCACCCGCTGCAGCATGGTCAGGTTATACATGGCGGCGCCCACAAGCCCGACCAGGGCACAGTAGACGGCCACCGGAAACACGGGCAGCGTCCCCATCAGGGAGAAGAACTCGCCGATGAAGGTGCTGAAGCCCGGCAAGCCCAGGTTGGCGAAGGCCGCGATGCCCAGGAAGGTAGCGCCGACAGGCGTCGTCCGGAACATGCCGCCCAGCTTGTCGAAATCACGGGTGTGGGTGCGATCGTACCAGAAGCCGACCAGCAAGAACAGCAGCGCCGAGGCCAGGCCGTGGGCGACCATCATGAACACCGCGGCCGACGAGGCCGCCTGGGCCGCCGAGGCGGCGATGGCCGGCTCCAGGCCCGCTGACGGGGCGCCGGCGGCGGCCGCCAGGGCCAGGACCACGAAGCCCATCTGGCTCACCGACGAGTAGGCCACCAGCCGCTTGAAGTCCCGCTGGCCCAGGGCGGTGAAGGCGCCGTAGACGATCGCGATCACGCCGAAGGCCGCCAGCACGCCCGACAGCTCCCGGGCCACGTCGGGAAGCGTGGGCCACGTGATGCGCATCATGCCGTAGGTGCCCATCTTCAGCAGCACAGCGGCCAGGATCACGCTGATGGGCGTGGGCGCCTCCACGTGGGCGTCGGGCAGCCACGTGTGGACCGGCCACATGGGCGTCTTGATGGCGAAGCCTGCCAGCAGCAGGAAGAACAGGGGCACCTTCAGGGCCTCCGGCACGGCAGCAGGCGCGCGCTGGGCCAGCTCGATCATGTCGAAGCTGTTGGCGCCCGTCAGGAAGTACAGCGCCAGGATGCCCACGATGAGGACGATGCTGCCCACCAGCGTGTAGATGAAGAACTTGATCGCCGCGTAGTCACGGCGCGGCCCGCCCCAGATCCCGATCAAGAAGTACATCGGGATCAGGGACAGTTCGAAGAACACGTAGAACAGCAGGTAGTCCAGCGCCAGGAAGACGCCGAAGATGCCGACGACGAGGAACTGCAGCAGCACCCAGTATTCCTTGGCCCGGTGCTCGATGTTCCACGACGCGATGGCGGCCAGCGGCGCCACCAGCGCCGTCAACGCCACCAGGGCCAGGGAGATCCCGTCCACGCCCAGGAAGTACTGGGCGCCCAGGCTGGGGATCCAGTCATAGCGCTCGACGAATTGCGGCCCCGGAACGGTCGGGTCGTAGCCGGCCCAGACCGCGGCCACCAGCACCAACGGCACCGCCAGGACGACGGTCCCCAGCACGCGGATGGCCTGCTTGGCCTCCCGCGGCAGGAGCATCGTGATCAGGGCCCCGAGCGCCGGCACCCCCAGGATCAGGCTCAGGTAGGGCAGCGACGCGCTCATCACCTCAGGCCTCCCGTCACTTGCAAGATCAGCAGGGCGAGGGCCACGACGCCGGCGAACAGCGTCAGCATGTAGGTGTGGACCAGGCCGGTGGACCAGCGACGGGTCACGTCTCCCAGCCAGACCACGACCCGCGCCACGCCGTTGACCAGGCCGTCGACCACCAGGCGATCGATGCCCGCCACGACCCTCGCCAGCAGCATCGAGCCGCCCAGGACGACGCGCTCATAGGCCCAGTCGAAGAACCACTTCTCCCGGAGCACGTAGTAGGGCATCTCCAGGGCGGCGCGCAGGGTCCGGGTCGAGATCCATCCCAGGCCGTAGACCACGATGCCGGCCAGGATGCCGCCGACGGCGAAGAGCGTCCCCACCAGCACCACCAGGCTCTCCGGCTCGTGGCCGCCCACGTGCTCGCCGAAGGTGATGAACTCGTGGACCGGCGCCTTGAACAGGGTGGGCGCCAGGAACCCGGCGGCGAAGGCCGGAATGGCCAGCAGGATCAGCGGCCACGTCAGTTCCGGCCCGCCCTCATGGGCGTGCTCGTACCGCTCCGGGTCGCGGGGCCGCCCGAAGAAGGTCAGGATCAGCGCCCGCGTCATGTAGAAGGCGGTCAGGCCCGCCGTCACCGCCCCGGCCCAAAACAGGGCGGGATACTGCGAGTGGTAGGCCGCCAGCAGGATCTCGTCCTTGGAATAGAAGCCGGAGAAGGGCCAGATCCCGGACAGTGCCAGCATGCCGATGGCGAAGGTCGCCGCGGTGACCTTCAACTTCCGCGCCAGCCCGCCCATCTCGTGCATGTTCTGCGTGTGGACCGCATGGATCACGGCGCCCGAGCCCAGGAACAGCAGGGCCTTGAAGAAGCCATGGGTCCACAGGTGGAACATGGCGGCGGTGTAGCCGCCGACGCCCAGGGCCATCACCATGTAGCCCAGCTGGCTGACCGTGGAATAGGCCAGCACCTTCTTGATGTCCGACTGCACGACGGCGATGGTGGCCGCCAGGAAGGCGGTGAAGGCGCCCAGGAAGGCAACCACCGCCAGGGCCGTCGTCGACTGCTCGAAGATGAAGTAGGTGCGCGCGATCAGGAACACGCCGGCGGCGACCATGGTGGCGGCGTGGATCAGCGCGCTGACCGGCGTGGGGCCGGCCATGGCGTCGGGAAGCCACACGTGCAACGGCGCCTGGGCCGACTTGCCGACCGCGCCGCCGAAGATCAACAGCGCGGCCACCGTCATGGCCCGGGTGAAGTCCATGCCCGCACCGGCGTTATGCTGGACCCACGCCTGCCAGTCTTCGAAGCGCAGGCTGCCGGTGAGCTTGAACATGTACCAGAAGCCGGCCATCATCAGCACATCGCCGATGCGGGTGGTGATGAAGGCCTTGTACGCGGCCGCCTGGTTCTCCCTCTCCTCGAACCAGTGACCGATCAACAGGTAGGAGCAGGCCCCCATGATCTCCCACCACAGCAGCCAGAACAACGCGTTGTCGGAGATCACGAGGCCCAGCATGGCCGCCGTGAACAGGGAGATCAGCGCGAAGTACCGGTTGTACCGGGCGTCACCATGCATGTAGCCCAGGGAGAAGACGTGGACCATCAAGCTGACGAAGGAAACCATGATCAGCAACGCCGCCTCCAGGTTGTCCACCCGGAAGCCGACGCGCAGTTCGAAATCACCGATCTGCAGCCACGGGAAAGACGACGCGTATCCCTCCGGGCTCGCCACGGCGTCCCGGAACACCGCCGCCGCCAGCGCCGTGGCGGCCAGCATGCCCGCGACCCCGATCCAACCCGCCCGCTCCCCGAGCCGCCGGCCGAAGAACACCGTCAGCACGAAGGCCATCAGGGGAAATACCGGGATGAGCCAGGCCGACTCCACGCCCTTCACCTCGCTGTCCGATCAGCCACGCATCAGCCGGATCTTGTTGATGTCCACCTCGCCGCGCCGGCGCACGACCATCAGCACGATGCCGATGCCGACCGCCGCCTCGGCCGCGGCGATGGCGATGATGAAGAGGCCGAAGATCTGCCCTTGCACCGAACCCGGGTCGAGGTACCGGTTCAGCGCCACCAGGTTGAGGTTGACCGCGTTGAGCATCAGCTCGATGCACATCAGGATGCGGATGGCGTTGGTCCTGGTCAAGGCGCCCCACAAGCCGATGGAGAAGAGCAGGGTGCCCAGGACCAGGTAATAGGACAGGGGAATGCCCGCCCCCATCACCGGCCCACCTCCTCACCGGCCGCGACCCGGGCCTGCGCCTGGCGCTCCCGATCGCGCTCCCGATCGGCCGCCCTGGCCCCCGGGCGCCGGGCCCCTGCCTCGCGCGCGTCACGGCGCGTCAGGCCGATGGCACCGATGAGGGCCGCCAGTAAGGCCGCGGATGCGATCTCGAAGGGCACGCTGTAGCGGGTGAACATCTCGGTGCCGATGGCCTGCAGATCGTCAGCCACCGGCTCGCCCTGGGGCATGGCCGGCAGGCCAGCCCTGGCCAAGGTCAGCAGGACCACGACCGCCAGCGCAGCCGCCACGACCACAGGGACCCAGCCGTAGTAGGGCGACAGCAGCCGGTGACGCAGCCGCTCGCCCAGCGGCCGGTCCGGGCTGGGCCCTCGTAGTTCCTCGGGATCCGAAAGCATGATGGCGAAGACGACGACGGTCAGGACGGCCCCGACGTATACGAGCACGTGGAGCAGCGCAAAGGTCGGCGCCTGCAGCAGGACGAACAGGCCCGCCATGCCGACGAAGGTCAAGCCCAGGAAGAGGGCGCTGTGGGTGATCTGCTCGCTGGTGACCACACGCCACGCGCCCAGGAGCACGATGCCCGCCAGGATGGCGAAGGCGATGGCGGCACCGCTCATGGCTTCTCGCCCCCCGCCAGCCGGACGGCGTCGTACTGCTTCCAGATCTCCGCCAGCTGCTCCTTGTTGAAGATCAGGTTCGGCACGGAATAATCGGCGATCTCGAAGTGATTGGCCATCTCCAGGGCGTCAAAGGGGCATGCCTCCACGCACAGGTTGCAGACCATGCACCGGGACATGTCGATGTTGAACACCTTCGGGCGGCGGAGGCGCTTGCCGTTCTCGTCGGTCTCCTCGATGACCTCGATCACGTTGACCGGGCACGAGCGCGCGCACAGACCGCACGCCGTGCAATTGAGCTCGCCGGTTTCCAGGTTCGTCTTGAGCACCGGCATGCCCCGGTAACCCTTGGGCAGGTCCGGCCGCTCGTCCGGGTAGTTGACCGTGACGGGCGCGCGCGTGGCCGCCTTCCAGGTCACCGCGTGCCCCACCACGACGCTCTTGGCCGCCTTCCAGATGTCGGCCAGGAGGCTCACCGCAGTCACCGCCTTTCCCTTGCGCTCACACGAGGAACAGGCCCGTGATCAGGATGTTAAAGAGCCCGACCGGGACTAGGAACTTCCACCCCAGGTCCAGCAACTGGTCGATGCGGATGCGCGGCAGCGTCCAGCGGATCCACATCGCCAGCAGGACGAAGGCGTAGGTCTTGATGAGGAACCAGGCCACCGGCGGCAGAATGGGGCCGTTCCAGCCGCCGAAGAACAGGCTGGCCGCGATGGCCGACATGGTGAACAGGTTGGTGTACTCGGCGAACATGAACATGCCCCAGCGAATGCCGCTGTACTCGGTGAAGTACCCGGCGACCAGTTCCGACTCGCCCTCGGCGAGGTCGAAGGGCGTGCGGTTCAGCTCCGCGATGGCGGCGATCAGGAACACGATGAAGCCCAGGAACTGGGGAAAGACGAACCAGTAGTCCTTCTGAGCCTCGACGATGTCCTGCAGGCTGAGGCTGCCCGCCAGCATCACCACGCCCAGCACCGCCAGGACCAGCGGGATCTCGTAGGCCATGAGCTGCGCCACCGCCCGCATGGCCCCGAGCAGCGAGTACTTGTTGTTGGAGCCCCAGCCCGCCATGAAGATCCCGAACAAGGTAAATGAAGAGACCGCGCTGAGGAACAGCAGGCCCAGGTTGAAGTCCGGCTGCACACCGAAGTTGGGTCCCACGGGCAGGATGACGAACAGCAGCACCGCCGGCGTGAACGCCACCACGGGCGCCGCGGCCCAGACCCAGCGGTCGGCGGCGGCCGGCATGACGTCCTCCTTGGAGAACATCTTGATGGCGTCTGCAAACAGCTGCAGCCACCCGTGGGGCTTGCCGACCCGGTACGGCCCGACCCGGTACTGGATCCGCGCCGAAACCTTCCGCTCCAGCCAGACCAGGAAGATGAAGTTCAGGCCGATGAAGGCGAGGGCGATGCTGGCCTTGAGCACGGCCCACAGCGCGGCCACAAGCCACTCGGGCATCAGCGGTCGACCTCCCCGAGCACGATGTCGATGCTCCCGATGATGGCGACCAGGTCGGCCACCAGGTGGCCCCGGGCCAGCAGCGGCAGCAGTTGCAGGTTTACGAAACACGGCGAGCGCCAGCGGGCGCGGTAGGCATTGGTGTCACCGGCAGCTACCAGGTACACCCCCACCTCGCCCCGCGGCCCTTCGACCCGGTGGTACACCTCGCCATAGGGCCGGATGGCGCGCGGCACCTTGGCCATCACCGGGCCGTCGGGCAGTTCCTTGACCGCCTGCCGGATGATCTTGGCGCTCTCCAGCATCTCGTACATGCGCACCATGGCCCGGTCGTAGACGTCGCCGTTCTCGCCCACCGGCACGTCCCACTCGAAGCGATCGTAGGGCAGGTAATTGTCGGCCTTGCGAACGTCGTAACGCACGCCCGAACCGCGCAGGACGGGGCCGCTGGCCGCGTAGGCGATGGCGTCCTCGCGGGACAGCACGCCGATGCCCTTGGTGCGGCGAATGAAGATCTCGTTCTCCACCAGCAGCTTCATGAACCCCGGCCAGTACTCGCGCTCCAGCTGGTCGATGAAGCCGAGCAGATCCTCGATCCAGCCGTCGGGCACGTCGTTGCGCATGCCGCCGATACGCAGGTAGCCATAGAGGAAGCGGGCACCCGTCGCCTTCTCGAACAGGCGGTAACAGTACTCACGGGCCGTGAAGGCATGGAGGAAGGGCGTGACGGCGCCCAGGTCCAGGCCGAAGGTTCCGAACCACAGCAGGTGGCTGGTGATCCGCTGCAGTTCGGAGAAGATGATGCGCAGGATCTGGGCCCGCTCCGGCACATCGATCCCCGTCAGCTTCTCGACCGCCTGCACCAGCGCCAGCTCGTTGGTGATCGCGGCCAGGTAGTCGTTACGGTCCGAGAAGGGGACCGTCATGGCGTAGGTCATGTACTCCGCGATCTTCTCCCAGTTCCGGTGCAGGTAGCCGATGTCCGGCTGGGCGTCCACCACGGTCTCGCCGTCGAGAGTGAGCACGACCCGCAACACCCCGTGGGTGCTGGGGTGCTGGGGTCCCATGCTCATGACCATGGTCTGGCGCCCGCCGCCCAGGTCCTCGACCCGGACCCGGTCACCCAGCCGGGGATCCAGCTGCAGCTCCTGCGCCGGCTCGCGTGTCAGGCTCACAGGATGTCACCTCGCATCCGATCTGCCCGCGCGCTGGCTCCCGGCGCCGGCCGGGCATCCGTCATCGCCGGAGCCGGCGCCGCGGCCGCCGCCCGGCGGGTCAGCGCGGGCGCACCTTGCGCTCGCGCTTGGGCCGGCGGTCGACGAAGTCCTTGCGCAGCGGGAACACGTCGTCCGGCGTCCACGGCGGCATCAGGATGCGCCGCAGGTCCGGGTGCCCCAGGAAGCGGATGCCGAACATGTCGAAAGCTTCCCGCTCGTGCCAGCCCGCCCCCGGCCAGACCTCCACCACGCTGGGCACCTCGGGCCGGTCCTTGGGAACGTTGACCTTCACGGTCAGCCGCTTGTCATGGCCCAGGCCCCGCAGGTGATACACGACCTGCAGCGCGTCCTTGTAATCCACACCGCAGAGATCCGAGAGATAGTCGAAGGCCAGCTCCGGGTCGTCGCGGAGGAACCGCGCCACCTCGGGCCAGCGCTCCGCCGGCACCGTGACGATAGGCTCGCCGTCCGCCGTCTGCGCCACGGGCTCCAGGGAGACATCGGGGAACCGCTGCCGGAGGCGTGCCACCACCGGGTGGTCCGCGGCACCGGCACCGGCGTCCCCCTCAGCCGCCCCGCCCCCAGCCGCCGCGGGCTTCTTCTTCGCCTTGGGATCGACGAAGGTGCCCTCCGGCGGCAGCGGCCGGGCTTCCAGCAGCGGCTTGTCGTCCTGATGGATGTGCAACGGGCGGTCGTCCTTGGCCTGTTGCGGCGCCGCCTCGGGCTTTTCCGGCACCGATGGTTCCCCCCATTTCACCCCGCACCTGGGCCGCAGCGCCCAGGCATACGCGAGCCCCGCTCCGCGCGGGGCTGCGCGATCTGGCCGTTACGCCGGCACGTTCGCCCTGGCGATCTTGTCTTGTAGCTTCATGATGGCGTAGATGAGCGCTTCGGGCCGCGGCGGGCAGCCTGCCACGTAGACGTCGACGGGCACGATCTTGTCCACGCCGTCGACCACGTTGTAGCCCTGATAGTATGGACCGCCGTTGGAGGCACAGGCCCCCATGGCGATCACGTACTTGGGCTCGCTCATCTGGTCGTACAGGTTCCTGATCACCGGCGCCATCTTCTCGGTGACGGTACCGGCAACGATCATCAGGTCCGCCTGGCGCGGCGAGGCGCGGAACACCGACCCCAGCCGGTCCAGGTCGACCCGGGAAGCACCGGCGGCCATCATCTCGATGGCGCAGCAGGCGATGCCGAACAGCAAGTACCAGAGGGAGTTCTTGCGGCCCCAGTTGACCAGCGTCTGCAGATTGGTCGTGATGACGCCCGGCAGGTACTCCCACACGCCCGGCAGGCGCTCGGCGGCTCGATCGATCAGGTGGTCCGGGTCCGTTTCATCCCACGCCACGTCGGCCAGCGTGATCCCGGACTCGCTCACCACCTTGCGCTCGGTCACGCCCATCGTAACACCTTCTTCTTCCAGGCGTAGATCAGGCCGGCCACCAGCATGGCGATGAAGATGAGCATCTCAACGAAGGCGAACGCCCCGAGCTCTTTGAACTTCACCGCCCAGGGGTACAGGAAGACGACTTCCACGTCGAAGACGAGGAAGATGAGGGCAAAGATGTAGTAGTGGATGCTATAGCGGACGCGGGCGTCGCCGTAAGGCCGGATACCCGTCTCGTAAGTCGTGAGCTTGGCCGGGTCCCGCCAGTCGCGCCGCAGCAGCCGGCCCACGGCCACGTTGATCATGGGGAAGGTGGCGCCTGCGATGAGGAAGACCAGAATGTCCACCCAGAGTTGGGAATCCAACTGGGCTGCCCCCTTCGCCCCGTCAGGGCGGAAATAGGGCGGGCGGGGCTACGTGAAATCGTGAACATGAACGCGCCCGCCCGCAAACCATGCACAATTATAGGGAGAATCAAAAAACAGTGTCAACAAAGGAACTCTGGGCCTTACGCGCCGGAACGGCCGGAGACGGCGGCTCCCGCCGCCTCCGGGCGCTGGAGTACACCTCCTGCCGCCCGTCCCGCGCCCTCCCCACGGGCGGATCCCCCGGCCCCTTCGCACGGGCGGATACCCCGGCACCATCCACGCGCGATGATCGAAACGGGAGACCGCCTAGCGCGCCCCCGTGGCCGCCTGGCCGCCGGTGGCGGGGGCGGGCTGTTGTGCCGCGGGATGCCAGGACGCCACGTTCCACAGGAAGCCGGCCGGCGAGCCGCTGATGGGTCCGGCTACCCCGGGGCGCGTGGCGAAAATGCGTGTTTCCTGCCAGAGGAAGAGGGCCGGGCGGAGCTCGCTGATGCGCTCCTGTACCCGCGCATACACAGCGCGCCGGTCACCCCCACGCCGTCCCTGTTCCAGCAGGCGGTCGATCTCCCGGTCGTGCAGGCCGGCGAAATTCAGGTGACCGTTGGAATGCCAGAGCGGGTAAGCGTCGGGATCGACGCCCAGCCCGACGCCCAGCAGCGCGGCCTGGAACTGGCCCTGCCGCAAGGCCCGCACAAGCTCCGGCCAGTCCACGACGCGCACCTCCACGCGCACGCCGATCCCGGCCAGAGCGTCGCGCAGCATCCGGGCCGCTTCCTCCCGGTACCGGTTCTCCCGGTGCGTCAGGAGTTCCAGGGCGAGCGGGCGCCCGTCGCGCTCCCGCACGCCGTCCCCGTCTGCATCCCGCCAGCCGGCCTCGTCCAGCAGCCGCCGCGCCTCCTCGGGGTCGAAGGTGGCCGGCGGCGCCGGGGCGTACCACCACATCCCCGGCAGGCCCGGCGAGGTCAGGGGCTGGGCATAGCGGTCGAACAACTCGCGCACGATCCGTTCCCGGTCGACGGCCAGCTCCAGGGCTCGGCGGACCGAGGCGTCGGCCAGCACCGGGTCCCTCAGGTTGTAGAGCACGTAGGTGTAGCCCAGGTCGGGATACTCGAACAGGTTGAGCTCCTCGCCACCGGCACGCCGTGCCAGGTCCGGCGACACGCGGGCGGCGTCCACCTCACCCTCCAGCACGGCCCGATCCAGCGCCTCCTGGTCCCGGTAGAAACGGACCGTGAGGCGCGGGTAGCCCGGCGCCGTCCCGTTCTTGACACCGTTCCCGTCGCTGGCCGCCGCACCGGCACCGTCCGGGGCACCGGCCGTCGCACTCCCCATCGCCCCCGTACCGTCCCCGGCGTCCCGCTCCCGCGCCACGAACCGGGCGCGGACGTCGGGAACCCATTGCTCAAGCCGGTACGGTCCCGAGCCCACGGGCTGCCGGGTGTGGAAGGGGTGATCCGGATCCAGGGCCTCCTCCACGGACGCGAAGACATGGGCCGGGATCACCGGCAGCGTCAGCAACTCCAGCGCCGGGGCGAAGCGCTGCTCGAACTCGATCACCACCGTGCGCTCGTCCTCTGCCCGCACAGCACCCTGGCGCAGCCATTCCGCATAGGCCTGCCGGGCCCGCTCCCACCAGGCCTCCTCGCTCAGGGTGCCGGCCTCCCGCTCCCGATCCAGGGTTTCCAGGCGGCGCAGGTACGCCTCCGCCCCCTTGAGGGGCGCCAGGTTGTGGGCGCCGAACCGGTCCGCCCGCGGGTGCAGGCGTGCCGTCAGCGAGAACACCACGTCGTCCGCAGTCACGGGTTCTCCGTCGTGCCAGGTCGCGGGCCGCAGCTTGACGGTGTAGACGCGGCCTCCCTCGCTGACCTTCCAGGATTCGGCCAGGTCCGGCTCGATCTCCATCCGGTCGTTGTAGCGCACGAGCCCCTGGTACAAAAGGGGCTGCAGCCACTGGAGGTCGTTGAGGAGCGGGTTCCACCCGCCCAGGCCGGCCAGGGCGCCGATCACCAGTTCCGGTGCGGCCTCCTCGCCGTCCTCCGGACCGGCCGGCCCGCCGGGTTCCCCGGCCGCCAGGCCGGACTCCGGTCCTGCGCCAGGCCCCAGCCACCACACCCCGGCGACCAGGCCGGCCACCAGCAACAGGATCAGCGCCGCCCCGAAGCGGCGGCGCCGGTACAGGCTTTCCTCCGCCAACGGAATCCTCTCCCGTGTCGTTACCCACGCCGGTCACCCGTGTCGTCGATGGCCACCAGCTCCGCCTCCACCCGGCCAGCGCTCGCATACAGCCAGGCGAAGGTGGGCCGCGGGGCCCGCCGGCGGTCGGTGGGCGAGCCCGGGTTGACCAGCAACACGCCCTCGCGGCACTCGATCAGCGGCTGGTGACTGTGGCCGAAGACCACCACGTCCACCGCCATGCCGGCGAACTGCGCCAGCGCCCGCCCGGCGGTGGTGGCGGCACTGCCCAGATGCCCGTGAGTGACACCGATGCGCACCCCGCCGCACTCGAGCAATGCACGATCCGGCAGCCGGCGCCAGACCTCGTCGTCGTCCACGTTGCCCCTCACGGCGGTCACGGGAGCGAACAGCGCCAGTTCGTCCAGCACGGCCAGCGAAACCAGGTCCCCGGCGTGGATGATGGCATCGGCCCGCGCCGCGGCCTCCAGGATCTGCGGAGGCAGGCTGCGGGCCCGGCCCGGGATGTGGGTGTCGGAGAGCACCAGGATCTTGGCAGGCTCGCCCTCAGGCCTCGACGGCACCGGCGCTCACGCCCGTTTCCTCCGCCACCCGGCGCTGGTACGCCTCCCGCAACCGGGCGAAGACGGGACCGGGCTTCCCATCACCCACGGGCCGGCCATCGATCTCGACCACCGCCAGGATCTCGCTGTTCGTCCCGGTCAGCAACACCTCGCTGGCCTGCTTCAGCCAGGTCACGGGGATGGCCTGCTCCCGTACCTCCAGGCCGCTCTCCCGGGCCAGTTCCATGACCACCGAGCGCGTGACGCCGGGCAGGATGTTCGCCAGGGGATGGGTGTACAGCGCCCCCTCCAGGAGTACGAACACGTTGCTGCTGGTGCCCTCGGTAACGAGGCCGTCGCGGACGAAGATGGCCTCGTAGGCACCCGCCCGGGCCGCCTGCTGGCGGGCCAGCACATTGGGGAGCAGTCCCGTCGTCTTCACCCAGCACAGGCCCCAGCGATTGTCAGGGACGGTGATGGCCCGCACTCCCTGGCTGACGGCCTCCGGGGACGGGCCGCCGCCGGGCCGGGCAATGGCCACCACCGTGGGCTGGAGGCCCTCGTTCCACGTGTGCGCCCGCGGCGCCACGCCGCGCGTCACGTGCAGGTAGATGGACCCGTCACGCACGCGGTTGCGCCGCAGCAGCTCGTCGATGATCCGGGCCCACTCCTCCCGCGAGTGGGGCAGCGGCAGTTCCAGCGCGGCCGCGCTCTGCTCCAGCCGCTCCAGGTGGTCCTGCAGGCGGAACGGGCGCCCGTTATAGCACCGGATCACCTCGTAGATGGCGTCGGCGAATAGAAAGCCGCGGTCCTCCACCGGCACCACGGCCTCGGCGTAGGGGACGAACCGTCCGTTAAGATAGACCGTCTCCGGCGACAAGGCGTTTCCCTCCCCCAAGCTCGGCCCTGGCATCACGCACCGCTCGCACCGTCTGGCGGATTCGCCGCAGGCCGTCGGCACGGTACAGCACGTTGCCCACCACGACCGTATCGGCGACGGCCGCCATCGTCGCGGCCTGCCGCGAGCCGGTGATGCCGCCGCCGTAGAACAGTCGCGCCCCGCGCACGACCTCCGCCGCCGCACGCACCCACGCGGGGTTGCCGAAACGGCCACTGTATTCAATGTACACGATCCCCGCCCGGAGAAGGCGGTCGCCGACCGTCGCCCAGGCGGCCACCTCCGCGGCCGAGGCCGGTGTCACCGCGGCGGCAACACGGGCCACGGTGGACGACGGGTTGCAGACGATATATGCTTCGGTGACCACCCGGTCCCAGGGGAGGTAGGGGCCGAGGCGCTGGAGAGCCTCCCGGTGGGCGCCCACCAGCCAGCGGGGATCCCGCGTGTTGAGCACCATGGGGATGAAATAGAGGTCCGCCCCAGGTACCGCCGCCTCCAGGTCGGAGACTTCGATGGCCACGGGCAGCCCCGTGCTCCGCGCCGCGTCCAGCAGGCGCTCTACGTCCTGTCGCCGGATCCCGTCGCTGCCACCCAGGATCAGGGCGTCGGTTCCGGTCGCCGCCAGGCCGGCGATGGCGCTCGCCGGCAGGGGGCGGGCGGGATCGATCTTGACGGCATGCCGCCAGTTTCGCCAGTCCACGGCGACTCCTCCCTCGCCGGCTCGTCTTCTATTACGGTTTCGTGCCGGTGAGACCCTGCCGGCGGCGTCTCTCCAGAAGCAACCAGGCGCAAGGCAGTACCACCAGGGTGAGCGCGGTGGACGAGAACAGGCCGCCCACGAGGACCACGGACAGGGGCGCCTCCAGCTCATTGCCCTCCCCCCGGATGAGGACCATCGGTAGGGCGCCCAGCAGCGTCGTCAGGGCGGTCATCAGCACGGGTCGCACCCGGCGCGACCAGGCGCGGCGGATGGCCTCCTCGGGGCTGGCACCGGCCGCCCGTTCACGCACGGCCGCATCGACCAGGACGATGCCGTTGTTGACGGCGATGCCTGCCAGTACGATCCCGCCCATGACCGCCGTCAGGCCCAGGGCGTCGCGGGCGAGCCACAACCCGAGGATGCCTCCCACCAGGGCGAGGGGTAGCGTGAGCATGATCAGCAGGGGATACCGCAGCGATTCGAATTGAGCGGCCATCACCATGTACACCAGCAAGACCGCACCCGCCGCGGCGGGAACGAGGGTGGAGAACCCTTCCTCCATCAGCACGGCGGTGCCGGCCGGGCGTACCGTGATGCCGGGCGGCAGCGGGCTGGCCGCTACCGCCTGCAGAGCCCGCGCCAGCGCGGTCCCGAAGTCCACGCCTTCCACCCGCGCGGTCACGGTGGCCATCCGCAGCCCGTCGCGCCGGTGGACCCGGGTGGGAGTTTCACCCGGCACTAGCGCGGCCACCTCGTCCACGGGCGTCCAGCCGCCCGCCCCGCTCAGCTCCACACGCCCCAGGGCGGTCACCTGGCGGGCCTCCTCCGGCCAGGACCGCAGCACCACCGGCACCCACTCGCCGTCGACGCGACCGCGCGCGACAACGTCCCCGGAGACGGCGGTGCGCAATTGCTCCGCCACCTGGACGGGCAGCAGCCCGTGACGGACGGCCGAGGCGGCATCGACCCGGAGCGCCAGTTCCGGCTGCCGGTGATCCAGGTCTGCCGCCACGTCGCGGAGCCCCGGTACGGCCGCCAGCACCTGGCGGACGGTGGTCACGGCCTCCCGCAAGCGCTCGGGATCGGAGGCCGCCACCGTCAGCTCGACCACCGGTGCCGCCGCCCCCACGTCCGCCCAGAGGTTGCGGGGCCGCACCGTGACCTGCGCACCCAGCCGGCGGAGTTCCGCGTCCCCTACCAGCATCCGCCGCAGGCGGGCGGCGGTTTCACCGCCCGGGGCGTCCGCGCCTTGCCACTGGACCCGCACCAGCCCGCGATGGGGAGCTCCCTCTTCACCCGGCAGGTCGCCTTGCCCGGCGCGGCTGACGAAATGTGACACCCCCGGCATGCCGGCCACCACCGCTTCAACCCGCCGCAAGGCGGCGCCGGTCTGATCCAGGGTAGCCCCCGCGGGCAGGGTCACGGACACGTCGACGGCACCCTCGTTGACGTCGGGAAGGAACTCGGTGCCGATCTGTCGCCCGATAGGAAGGACGGCCAGGACCAGGCACAGGCCAGCTGCCAGCGTGAGGCCCGGCCGGGCCAGCAATCTTTCCAGCCAGGGGGGCACCGCCGTGCCGCCCTGCACGGGCCGCCCGGAACGGACCCGGGCCGTCCCGGCCACAGGCGAGCTTCCCGGGGGCGACGGGCGAGGCGTAGCCGCCAGGCGCAGTGCCCCGGCCGGAACCGGCCGCTCTGCCTCACCGGCCATGGCGGCGGGACGCGCGCCAGAGGCGGCCCCCGTAGCCCGGGTGGGAACCCGCAGCCACCACGAGGCCAGCGCGGGCACCAGGGTCACCGATACCAGCAGGGACGCCAGCTGAGCCAGCACGTTGGCCAGGGCCAGTTCCCGGAAGAGCTGGCCGGTGAGGCCGCCGAGGAAGACGACGGGCAGGAAGACGATGACGTTGGTCAGGGTCGAACCGGTGATGGCGCCCGCCACTTCCTCGGTGCCGGCGTCCGCCGCCTGGCGCGGGTCGAGCCCTTCCTCCCGCTTGCGGGCGATGCTCTCCAGAACGACGATGGCCTGGTCGATCAGGATGCCGGCGCTCAACGCCAGCCCCCCCAGGCTCATGACGTTGAGGGTCATGCCCGCGATGTGCATGGCGGCCAGGGTGGCGCACACCGAAACGGGGATTGCCGCCGCGATTACGGCCACGGCTCGCAGGTCCCGCAAGAACAGCCACAGCACCAGCACGGCCAGCAGCCCGCCGACCACGAGGGACTGAGCCACGCCGCCCACCGCACGCTCCACGATCGCGCCGCCGTCGTGGGTGACGGTCCATTGCGTGCCCGGAAGGTCGGAGGCCAGCCGGTCCAGCTGGGCACGGACGCCCCGTACCACCGAGACCGTGTTGGCGCCGGCCTGCTGGTAGACGAGCAGGCTCACGCCCTCCCGCCCGTTGATCCGCTCGATGCCGCTCGTCTTGCTCTCGACGACGATATCGGCCACATCGGCCAGCCGAACCGGGACCGCCCCGGCCGCCACCGGCACGCCAGAGGAACCCCTCGCTCCGGCGGTTCCCCTGGTACCTGCGGTTGGCGGGATGCCGGTGCCTCCCGGAACGTCAGGCAGGTTCGGGCCGGCCCGCGTCTCCGAACCGGACCGGGCCCCGGCCTGGACCGCGGCAGCGGCAGGCGGTACCCACACCGGCTCCGACAAGCCCACCACGACCCGCCGCAGTTCCTCCAGGCCGGTGAAGCCACCCTCCACCCGCAGCGGCCAGAGCCGCCCGCCCGTGGCATCCCGCACGGTGCCCACGGCGGCACCGCGGCTGGCGGCGGCGATGGCGGCGCGCACCTGGGTGGGGGTGAGGCCGTGACGCCTGAGGGCGGCAGGATCGAGGACCACCTCCACGCGGCGGTCGGGGGCGCCCCGCAGGGCCACGGTGGCCACGCCGGGTACCTGCTCCAGCCGGGGCACGACCCGCTCCCGGATCACGCGTGCCAGCGCGTCACGCCCGGAAGTTCCCGATACGCTGATCTCCAGCACGGGTAACTGGTCGGGGTCGAACCGGAAGAGGAGGGGCCGTCCCGCGCCCTCCGGCAGGGGCACGGAGTCCAGGCGGCGGTTGATGTCGTCCCGGGCCGCTTCCATGTCGCTTCCCCACTGGAAGCGGGCGACGACGATGGACGTGTTCTCCGTCGACTCGGACACCAGCTCCCTGAGCCCGTTCACCGTGCTCAGGGCCTGCTCGACCGGCTCGGTGACCAGCTCGGCGACCGCCTCGGGGGAAGCGCCGGAGTATGAGGTGACGACGGTCACCACCGGCGGGGTCAGCTCCGGGAGAAGACCCAGGGGGAGCGTTCGAAGAGCGAAGAGGCCGGCCCAGACGGCGACGCCGACGCCCATCAGCGTCGCCACCGGCCGGCTGATCGCCCACCGCCAGACCGGCACGCGGAACCCCTCCTGAAAGGTTCCGGCGGCGCCGTAGCGCCGCCGGTTCCAGCGTGCCCGTTTCCGTGGGTGGTCATTCTCCGTCGAGCCGCTCCCGCAGCAGCTCATTGACCCGCTGCGGGTTCGCCTTACCCCGGCTCAGCCGCATGACCTGGCCCACCAGGAAGCTCAGGGCATTGGTCTTGCCACCGCGGTAGTTGGCCACCGCCTCCGGGTTCTCGGCGATCACCTGCTCCACCCAGGCCACCAGCTGGCCTTCGTCAGTGACCTGGACCAGCCCCCGCTCCTTGACGATGGCCTCCGGGTGCCGGCCGGTCTCCAGCATCTCGGCGAAGACCTGCTTGGCGATCTTGCCGCTGATGGTGCCCTTGTCCACCAGCTTGAGCAGCGACGCCAGCTGCTCGGGACCGAAGGGCAGGTCCTGGACCGAGCGGCCGGTGGCGTTGAGGTGGGCCAGGAGCTCGCTCATGATCCAGTTGCTGGCCGCCTTGGGCGCCACCCCGGCCGCCACCACCCCC
>DATCKH010000145.1:0-2180 GCA_036562425.1 Thermaerobacter sp.
TGCCGAGCTGGGCCGCGGGCTCGAGCGCCTGGAGCGCGCGCGCCAGGCCGTGGCGGTGGGCAAGATCTCGGGTGCCGTCGGCACCTACGCCCACGTGGACCCGCGGGTGGAGGAGTATGTCTGCGCGCGGCTGGGCCTGCAACCGGAGACCGTGTCCAGCCAGATCGTCTCCCGGGACCGGCACGCGGAGCTGCTGGCCGCCCTGGCCATCCTCGCCGGCACCTACGACAAGATGGCCGTGGAGATCCGCCACCTGCAGCGCACGGAGGTGCGCGAGGTCGAAGAACCCTTCCGGGAGGGGCAGAAGGGCTCGTCGGCCATGCCCCACAAGCGCAACCCGGAGAAGTGCGAGCGCATCTCCGGCCTGGCCCGGGTGATCCGCGGCCACCTGGTGAGCGCGCTGGAGAACCAGGCCCTCTGGCACGAGCGCGACATCTCCCACTCCTCCGTGGAACGGATCATCCTGCCCGATTCCCTGATCCTGGCCGACTACATGACGGCGCTGCTCACGGAGATCATCCGCGACATGCACGTCTACCCCGAGGCCATGGCGGCCAACCTGGAGCGCACCGGCGGGCTGATCTACTCGCAGCGGGTGCTGCTGGCCCTGGTGGCGCGGGGCATGAGCCGGGAGGACGCCTACGCCGTCGTCCAGGAACTGGCCATGCGCGGCTGGCGGGGCGAGGCGCCCTTCCGGCGGCTGGTGGAGGAGGATCCGCGGGTGCGCGCCGTGTTGAGCCCGGCAGAGATCGCCGCTTGCTTCGACGCGGCCGCCTACCTGCGGCACGTGGACTTCATCTTCCGCCGGGCCGGGCTGGACGAACCGGCCGGCGGTGAGGCCGGTGGATGAGGCCGCGCGCCGGCGCCAGGACCGGGGGCGCACCGGGGGACGCGAGAAAGGCCACAGGCCGGTAAGGACCACATGCCGGGAGGGATTCGGATGGCGGGCATGACCGGGCCGGGCGCCGCGCGCAACCCGGCGGCGGGGCCGGCGGGGACGGGGCAGGGCGCGGCGGGCATCGCGCCGGGACTGCCGCGGCGCCTGGAGCGGCTCTATGAAGGCAAGGCCAAGGTGGTCTACCGGACCTCCGACCAGGACCTCGTCTGGATTCATTTCAAGGACGACGCCACTGCCTTCGACGGCAAGAAACGGGGTTCCATCGAGGACAAGGGACGGCTCAACGCCCTGATCTCGGCGCGCCTGTTCCAGGTGGTGGAACAGGCCGGCGTACCCACCCACTTCGTGCAACTGGCCGGGGAGCGGGACATGCTGGCCCGCGCCGTGCGCATCATCCCCATCGAGGTGGTCGTGCGCAACGTGGTGGCGGGAAGCCTGGCCCGGCGGCTGGGTCTGGAAGAGGGGCGCCACCTGCCGGAACCCGTGATCGAGTTCTACTACAAGCGCGACGACCTGGGCGATCCCCTGATCAACCGCTCCCACGTGCGGCTGCTGGGACTGGCCGGCGATGACGAGCTGGACCGCATCGAGGACATGGCGCTGGCCGTCAACCGGGCGCTGCGGGCCTTCCTGTACGACCGCGGCCTGGTGCTGGTGGATTTCAAGCTGGAGTTCGGGCGGGACCGGGACGGCCGGATCCTGCTGGCAGACGAGATCTCGCCGGACACGTGCCGGTTCTGGGACCGGGACACCGGCCGGCGGCTGGACAAGGACCGCTTCCGCCAGGGCCTGGGCGGCGAGCGGGAGGCCTACGCCGAGGTCCTGCGCCGGGTGAGCGGCGAGCCCGGTGCCGGAGGCGGGGCCTCGCCGGCCGGCGCCGGTGACGCCGCCGGCGCCGGCGGGATCGACGGGACCGGTACGGGGCCCGTGCCCGGAGGAGCGGGCGCCGCGGGAGCCGGCCCCGCGGCGACGGCAGGGACCGGCCCCGCGGGGTCACCGGGGACGGGGACCGGCGCGGCGGGGGAACGACCGTGAAGACCTACCGGGCCATCATCGAGGTGGAACTCAAGCCGGGGACTCTGGACCCTCAGGGCCAGGCCCTGGCAGGGGTCCTGCGGGACCTGGGGTTCAGGGGCGTGGCCGACGTGCGGGTGGGCAAGCGGATCGAGGTGCACTTGCGGGCCGCGTCCGCGGAGGAGGCCCGCCAGCTGGTGGAGGCCATGTGCCGGCGGGTGCTGGCCAACCCGGTGCTGGAAGCCTACAGCTACCGGGTGGAGGCGGC
>DATCKH010000149.1:0-2822 GCA_036562425.1 Thermaerobacter sp.
GGGGGTTCCTTGCCGGCGGAGTTCCTGGACCCGCGGGCGTGGCTGCTGGGTGCCGGCTTCGCCCTTCATTCCATGGGCATCCCCTTCACCACGGTGGCACTGTTCACGCTGCTGGCCCGGTGGGCGCAGCAACGCGACGTGGCGTGGTGGGCGGCGGCCGCCTTCGCCGCCGCCACCACCGTCGCCGGTCACGCCGCCGTGCTGCTCCTGGCCCGCGCCCTGGGCACGACCACGATCCGCACCCTGGTGCGCCGCTGGGCTACCGCCGGCGAGTGGGTGGAACGGGTCGACACGCTGGCCCGGAGCACCGGCGGCTGGTGGACGCTGGCGGTGTGGCGGTGGGTGGGGCCCGGCTTCGCCCAGGCCTTCTGGGTGCTCTGCGCACTGCCCCGGCTGGACGGGCGGCGGTGGGCGCTCCTCGCCTACCTCACGGCCCACGACCTGCTCTGGTGCTTCGCCTGGACCTACGCGCTACTGGTCCTGCACGTGGCGGCGCCGGCTGTTGCCCACTGGCTCGACCGCCTCGCCTGGGTCCTGCTGCCGGCCGGCCTTCTCTGGGCAGCCTGGGCGTGGCGGGGGAAGAACAAGCATCCCCGGGCCGGCGCCGGGCAACCGGCCGGTGCGCGGCCCGGGGACTGAAACGGGCGGCAGCTTCGGAGTACCCGGCGGCCGGGACGCCGCCGGCCCGAGGTGCCGGAGCATCCCGGGACCCCCGGGGAAGCCCGGCATCCCGGCCGGGAGCCGCGGCTATCGTCCCAGCAACTGCCCCACGTAACGCACCAGCTCGTTGGCACACGCCGGGCAGTAGCCGTGCTCGTCGCAGAGGCGCCGGACCACCTCGTTGATGCGCTTGAGCTGCTCCGCGTCGGGGGTCCGCGTCGAGGTGGTGATCTTGACCACGTTGCGCATGTCGCTGAACAACTTCTTCTCAATGGCCTCCCGGAGCCGGTCGTGGGAGGTGTAGTCAAACTTCTGCCCGCGCCGGGCCAGCGCGGAGAGGCGCAGCAGGATCTCCTCCCGGAATGCCTTCTTGGCGCTCTCGGAGATGCCGATCTGCTCCTCGATGGACCGCATGAGTTTCTCGTCGGGCTCGCGCTCTTCCTCCGTGATCGGGTCGCGCAGCTTGGTCTTGTTGCAATAGGCCTCGATGTTGTCCAGGTAATTGTTGAAGAGGTTGCGGGCCGACTCCTCGAAGGAGTAGACAAAGGCCCGGTTCACCTCGTTCTTGGCGATCTCGTCGTACTCCCGGCGGGTCTCGTGGATCAGGTTCAGGTAGCGCTCCCGCTGTTCCCTGGTCAGGCCGGTGTGATGCTCCAGGCCGTCCCTTAGCGCCCGCAGGGCGGCCAGCGGCCCCAGGCAGCCGTTCTCGGCCTTGATCACCGCAGCGGACAGGCAGTTGATCACGTACCGCGGCGAGATGCCGGTCATGCCCTCCCGCTCGGCGGCTTCCCGCATCTCCCGCACGTCCCGCTCGCTGAAGCCCTCCACCGGCTGGCCGTCATAGAGGCGGAGCTTCTTCATCAACGTGAGGTTGGGCTGCTTGGGCGGCTCCAGCCGGGTGAGGATGGCGAACATGGCCGCCACCTCCAGGGTGTGGGGAGCGATGTGCACGCCCTGCAGGTCGCTCTCGGCCAGCAGCTTGCGGTAGATCTTCACCTCCTCCGACAGGCGCAGGTTGTAGGGCACCTTGATCAGGATCATCCGGTCGATCAGGGCTTCGTTGCGCTCGTTCTTCACGAAGGCCTGGTACTCGGCCTCGTTGGTATGGCCGATCACCACCTCGTCGGCGTAGATCATGGCGAAGCGCCCGGTCTTGATGGACTGCTCCTGGGACAGGGTCAGCAGGGCGTAGAGGAACTCCGTCTGGGCCTTGAGCAGCTCCACGAACTCCATCAGGCCGCGGTTGGCCACGTTCAGCTCGCCGTCGAAGCGGTAGGCCAGGGGGTGGGACTCGGTCCCGTACTGCCCCACCGTGCTCAGATCGATGGAGCCGACCAGCTCCGCGATGTCCTGGGCCTTCTCGTCCGAGGGCGTGAAGGTGCCGATCCCCACCCGCTCCGCCTCGGAGAACAGGATGCGCTCCACCGGGAACCGCTCGATGTCGCCGCCGAACTCGTGCTCCAGGCGGTACCGGCACACGGGGCAGAGGCTGCCCTCGATGTGGACGCCCAGCTCCTCGCTGAGCTGCGGGCGCAGGGGCTCGGGGATCAGGTGCAAGGGCTCCTCGTGCATCGGGCAGCCCTTGAGGCCGTAGACGGCGCCCTCGTCGGTGCGGGTGAAGCGCTCGAGGCCCCGCTTGAGCAAGGTGACGATGGTGGACTTGCCGCCGCCCACCGGGCCCATCAGCAGCAGGATGCGCTTGCGCACCTCCAGGCGCCGCGCCGCCGATTCCAGGTAGTCGTAGAGCTGGTTCAGGGGTTCGTCCAGGCCGAACAGGTGCCCGTCAAAGAAGTGCAGCCGCCGCCGGCCGTCCTCCGTCTCCGAGACCCCGGCCGCCCGCAACATGGCGAACAGGCGGGCGTGGCTCAGCCGGGCCACGTGGGGCTGGCGGCGCACGATCTCCAGGTAGTCGGCGAACGTGCCCTCCCAGCGCAGCCTGGCTTCCTCATCCCGGTGCCTGCGTAACAGCTCGTGCAGGTCCACCTTCCTTTCACCCCTTCGCGTGGCCGCGGGGCGTGAGGACCACGTCCCGCCCCTCGACCCGTGTCTCGAGGTACACCGGCCGCCGCCACAGGCGCTCCACGTGGGCCAGGGTGTGCCGCGCCTCCTCCACGTCCAGCTCCCGGCCGTCGAAGACATGGCGCAGCAGCAACTCGCGGCGG
>DATCKH010000153.1:0-5034 GCA_036562425.1 Thermaerobacter sp.
GGCCGAGCAGCGACGAGCTGTGAGCAGGGGCTGCCGTGGAGCCTCGGCCTCGGAACGGCAACGGCGTTGTGCTGCAGCACTTCGGCGGCAAGCCGCCCCATTTCGGTGGCAAGCCGCCCAAGGCTGTGCGACTTCAGGGCACGACTTCAGGGGCGTCAGGCTTCAGGGCGCGTGGCTGCGGTGCACGGTGAGGTAGACCAGGGAAGCCGCTCGTCGAGCCCTTCTCGTGTAGCTACGCGTCAAGCCGCTGGCGAAGCGCTATCGCCGCCGAGGGGAGGTGACGGCCGTGAGCGTGAGAACCGCCATCGTCAGCACGTACCCGCCTCGTCGCTGCGGCCTGGCGAGCTTCGCTGCCCACCTGCGGCAGGGCTTGCTGGCCGCCGGCGCCGGGGAGGTGCCGGTCGTGGCCGTGGTCCGGGAGACCGGCGGCTCCTGGCCCCCGGAGGTGGTCATGACCCTGCCCCAGGAGGAGGATTGGGCCTACGTCGAGGCCGCCCGCTACCTGAATCGCAGCGGTGTCGACGCCGTCCTCCTGCAGCACGAGTTCGGCATCTTCGGCGGCGAGGTGGGCCGCAAGGTGCTACAGCTGCTCTCGTCGCTCTCGGTGCCGGTGATCACCACCCTGCACACCGTACTCAGCCGGCCCGGTCCCGAACAGCGGGCCGTGCTGCAGCGGGTCATCCGCGCGTCCCGGGCGGTGGTGGTGATGGCGGGGCGCGCCGCCGGCATCCTCCGGGACGTGTACGGGGCGCCGCCGGAGAAGATCGTCCACATCCCCCACGGTGTGCCCGCGCCGCCCCCGGGAACGCCCGCCGGCTGGAAAGAGCGGCTCGGCCTGGCGGGGCGGACGGTGGCCATGACTTTCGGCCTCATCGGTCCCGGCAAGGGGATCGAAATGGCGCTGGATGCTCTGGCCCAGGCCGTTCGGGAATGCCCCGACCTCCTCTATCTCGTGGTGGGGGCCACCCACCCCGACATCGCCCGCACGTCGGGCGAATCGTACCGCCAGGCACTGGAAGAACGGGTACAGGAGCTGGGCCTGGCCGGCCACGTGCGGTTCGTCAACCGGTACCTGGATGAACAGGAGCTCCTCGGCTACCTGGCCGCGTGCGACATCTACATCACGCCCTACCAGGAACCCCAGCAGATCAGCAGCGGTACCCTCACCTATGCTGTCGCCATGGGCAAGGCGGTCATCTCCACGCCGTACGCCTACGCGGAGGAACTCCTCAGCGGTGGCGCCGGCTGGCTGGTACCCTTCGGTGACGCGGCGGCCCTGGGCCGCGCGCTGGTGGCCCTGGCCCGGAACCCGGAGCTGCGGGCCCGCCTGGCCCGCCGCGCCCGGGAGCGCGCCAGGGGTTTCGCCTGGCCTCAGGTGGGCGCGCGGTACCTGGACCTCGTCACAGGGGCGGGCCGCCAGGAGGTGAGGGCCCTTGCCCGCAGCTGACGCTCCCGTCCCGGCTGTCTCGACGGCGCCGGTGCCCCGGCCGCACCTCGGGCACCTGCGCCGCCTCACCGATGACACGGGCATGATCCAGCATGCCCTGGGTCCCGTGCCCAACCGGGCCACGGGTTACACCGCCGACGACAACGCCCGGGCGCTTCTCGTTTGCCTGGAGGCGGCCCGGGCGGGGGACCGGAAGGCGGAGGAACTGGCCGAAACCTACCTGGCCTTCCTGGGCTGGGCACTGGGCCCGGACGGGTGGTTCCACAACAACTTCTCTTACGACCGCCGCCCCCTGCCCGAGGAACCTTCCGAAGACTGCCAGGGGCGCTGCCTCTGGGCGCTGGCCGCCGCGGCACGCTACTGGGCCGGGACGTCGGCGGGCCGCGCCGCCGCCCGGTTCTTCCAGCGCGGGTTAGCGGCGGCTCCCCGCCTGCGCCATGTGCGGGGCCAGGCCAACCTGGTCATCGCCCTGGCAGAGTGGCTGGGCGACGAGGCCACCGAAGAAGCCTCGGAAGCCCTCCCAGAAGGACCGCCGCGGGCGGCCGTGGAGGACCTGCTCCGTCAGGCGGCAGGTGCCCTGGTGCGGGCCTGGGAGGCGTGCCGTGGGCCTGGCTGGGAGTGGTTCGAGGACTGCCTGACCTACGACAACGCCCTGCTGCCTTACGCCCTGCTCCGGGCCGCGCGGGTGACCGGTGACCGCCGCTACCGGGAGGCGGGGCTGGCGACGCTGGAGTTCCTGGCCGGTGTCACCTTCCGCAACGGCCTCTTCTGGGCGGTGGGCAACAAGGGCTGGTATCCCCGTGGGGGGCAGCCCGCGCCTTTCGACCAGCAGCCCGTGGAGGCCGGCACCACGGTGCTGGCCTGCCTGGAGGCGTGGCGGCTGACCGGCGACCGCCAGTGGGCGGAGCGGGCCGTTCAGGCCGGCCTGTGGTTTACGGGCCGCAACGCGCTGGGACTCTCCCTCTACGACCCCGACACCGGCGGTTGCCGTGACGGCCTGCGCGAGCGCGATACGAACCCGAACCAGGGAGCCGAGTCCACCCTGGCCTGGCTCTGGGCCGCCTATGCCCTGCACAGCCAGGCGTTGCCGATGACGCAGCCGGCAGGGAGGTGATGGAACGTGGAGTCCGATCTGCGGATCCAGCAGTCCCCCTCCCGGGAATCCGGGCAGGAACCGGGCGCCGCCGGTGGGGACCCCGGCGGCGACGAAGCCGGCCTGTCCCCCGGGATCTTCCGTGAGTACGACATCCGCGGCGTATACGGCAAGACCCTCACCGAGGAGACGGCCCTGCTGGTGGGCCGCGCGTTCGGCACCCTGGCGCGGGAGCAGGGACACCGGCAGGTGCTGGTGGGCCGGGACAACCGACTTTCATCGCCCGCCCTGGCCCGCGCCCTGATCCGCGGCCTCTGCGAGGCGGGGGTGGACGTGGCCGATATCGGCCAGGTGGTCACGCCCATCCTTTACTGGGCCCGCATCTACTACGGCATCGACCCGGCGGTGATGGTGACCGCCAGCCATAACCCGCCGGATGAAAACGGCTTCAAGGTGGCCCTGGGGCCGGGCACCCTGTACGGCGAGGCCGTCCAGGACCTGTACCGGCGCGCGCGGGCGGCGCGGGCGATGGCGCCGTCCCGCACCCCGGGACGGGTGCGGTTGCTCAGCCCCGTTCCCGCCTACATCGAGATGATCGCGGGGCGCATCGCCCTGGACCGGCCGCTGAAGGTGGTGGTGGACGCCGGCAACGGCAGCGCCGGGCCCATCGCGCCGGCCCTGTACCGGCGGCTGGGGTGCGAGGTGGTGGAGCTGTATTGCGAGTCGGACCCCACCTTCCCCCATCACCACCCGGACCCCGTACGGCCCGAGAACCTGCAGGACCTGGTCCGGGCCGTGCGGGACACGGGTGCCGACCTGGGCCTGGCCTTCGACGGCGACGCCGATCGCTTGGGCGTGGTGGACGACCGGGGCCAGATTCTCTGGGGCGACCAGCTCATGATCCTGTTCTGGCGCGAGATCCTGCCGCGCTTCCCCGGCGCGCCGGCCATCGTGGAGGTCAAGTGCTCCCAGGCCCTGGTGGAGGAGATCGAGCGGCTGGGCGGCAAGCCCTTCTTCTACCGGACGGGACACTCCTACATCAAGGCCAAGCTGAAGGAGACGGGGGCGCCCTTCACCGGCGAGATGTCGGGCCACCTGTTCTTCGCCGACGAGTACTACGGCTTCGACGACGCCCTCTACGCCGGCGCGCGGTTGCTGCGGCTGGTGGCCGGCGCGGGCAAGCCGCTCAGTGCCCTGTGGGCCGACGTGCCCCGCTACCCCTCGACGCCGGAGGTACGGGTCCCCTGTCCTGAGGAACTCAAGCGGCAGGTGGTGGACGAGGTACGGTCCCACTTCCGGGACCGCTACCCCGTCATCGACGTGGACGGCGCCCGCATCCTCTTCCCTGGCGGGTGGGGGCTGGTGCGGGCTTCCAACACCCAGCCGGTCCTGGTGGTCCGCTGCGAGGGGCGCACGGAAGCCGACCTCGAGCGGATCAAGGCGGAAATGGAAGCGGTCCTGCGGCGCTTCCCCGAGGTGGGGCCGGTGAGCTGGGAGTGAGCGCGGCAGCCTTCCATGGGGCGCGACAGGGGCCGTGGCGGCTGGGCCTGGCGGGAGCCGGGGCCTTCGGTGCCTTCATCCTGGAGGCCCTGGCGCCGCTCCCGGAGGTCACGCTGGCGGCGGTGGCGGCCCGCACTCCCGCCCGGCGGCAGGCCGCCATCCGGCGCTGGGCCGAGGCGCGCCGCGCGGCGGCGCTGCCCGTCGACGGCGTGGCGGAGGTGGAGGACGCCCGGGATCTCTGCCGCCACCCCGACGTGGACGTGGTGGCGGTGGCCACGCCGCCGGACCTCCAGCCGGAGGTGGCGCTGGCGGCCGTCGCCGCCGGCAAGCCCATCTTCCTCGAGAAGCCGGGCGCCCTGCGCCCGGACGACCTGGCGGAGGTGGCCCGCCGGGCGGAGGCAAGCGGCGTCCCGGCCGCCATGGACTTCGTGATGCGGGCCAGCCCCATCCTGGAACGGGTGCGGGTGTGGTACCGTTCCGGCTGGCTCGGGGCACCCGAGCGCTGGCACGTGGAGAACTGGGCCGGCGGCGAGCTGCCGACCGGCCACTGGTTCTGGGATCCGGGCCGGAGCGGCGGCGTGCTGGTGGAGCACGGTGTGCATTTCCTGGACGAAGTGGCCTGGGTGCTGGAGGCCACGCCGGGGAGGGCGTGGAGCCAGGCCTGGCCGCACCCGCGCCTGCCGGGCGCCATGGCGCGGTGGCTGGCTGCGGTGGAGTATGAGGGCGTGCCGCCCGGAGACGCGCCGTCCGGAGGCTTGCCGTCCGGAGGCGCGCCGTCCGGAGCGGCACCGGCCGCGAGCACGCCGTCCGGAGCGGCGCCGGCCGGAAGCGCGCCGTCCGGAACAGCGCCCGCCGGAAGCGCGCGCTGGCACCTGGTGGCCACCTTCTACCACGCCTTCGTGCGGCCGGAGGGCCAGGAACACCAGGTGCGGGAGCTGGGCTTCCGGAACGGGTGGATCCGCATCTCCGGCTGGATCCCGGAGCGGCTGGAGGG
>DATCKH010000122.1:0-34018 GCA_036562425.1 Thermaerobacter sp.
CGCGTGGCGATGGTGCGCTCGCGGCGCAGGAGCTCCCGCGGCACGCCTCGCTCGTCCAGGACCACCTTGACCTCGGCGATGTCGAAGTCGATGCTGCCCCGGCGCTCCCGGCGTGCCGCCAGCCGCATGGCCAGCCGCGCCATGTCCCGCAACATGGGCAGGACGTCGGCGTACTGTTCGTGCAGCTGGCGGACCTCCGGGTCCTGCTGGGGATCGCCCTCCAGCATCCGCTGCACGGCCTCATAAGTCAGCCGGTGGCGCGAACGGATCACGCTGGGGAAGATCTCGTAGGCCACCCGCCGCCCGCGGTCATCGAAGTCCATGACCACCGAGAGCGTCAGCCGGTCCACCCGCGGGTTCAGGCTGCAGATGCCGTTGGACAGCTTGGGCGGCAGCATGGGCACGACGCGATCCACCAGGTAGACACTGGTGGCGCGGCGCCGTGCCTCCAGGTCCAGGGGGCTGCCCTCGGGCACGTAGTGGGACACGTCGGCGATGTGCACGCCCAGGCGCCAGGTGGCCTCGCCGCCCGGCGGCAGGCGTTCCAGGGACACGGCGTCGTCCAGGTCCTTGGCGTCGGCACCGTCGATGGTGACGATCAACTGGTCGCGCAGGTCGCGGCGCCCCTCCAGGTCCTGGGGCCGGACCTCGTCGGGGATGCGCTCCGCCTGGGCCAGCGCCTCGGGCGGGAACTCGACGCGCAGGCCCGCCTTGGCGATGATGGCCGCCACGTCCACGCCCGGGGCGTTCTCGGGTCCCAGCACCCGGATGACGCGGCCCTCCGGCCCGCGCCGGCGCTCGGGCCAGCGGGTGACCTCCACCACCACCAGGTCGCCGGTCTGCGCTTCACCCAGCTGGTCCCCGGGAACGAACACATCCCAGTAGAGGCGCTGATCCAGAGGGGTGACGAAGCCGTAGGCCCGGTGGCGTTCCAGCCGGCCCACGATCTCGCGGTTGGCCCGCTCCAGGATGCGGATGACCTCGCCCTCCGGCTTGCGCCCGGCGCGGGCGCGCCCCAGCAGGCGCACCACCACCCGGTCGCGGTGCATGGCACCGTTCAGGTTTTCCGCGGGGATGAACACGTCTTCCCCGTCGGCCTGGAGCAGGAACGCATAGCCGCGAGGATGGCCGTGCAGAACCCCCACGGCCAGGTTCATCCGCTCGGGAATGCCGTAGCGGTGCGTGCGGGTGCGCACCACCCGCCCCTCCGCCTCCAGCCGCTGCAGGGCATCGCGGAAGAGCCGGCGCGCCTCCTCTTCCTCGACGCCCATGGCCTCCTCCAGCTGGGAGGCCGTGAGCGGGCGGTAGGCCTTCTCGCGCATGAAGGCGAGGATCCTGTCCTGCCACTCCCGGAGCTCGTCCAACATCATCCCTCCCGGCCGCCAGCGGAACGGGCGAGCGCCTCCCGGGCGCTCGCGGGTCCCGGCCCCGGCCCGTGTCATCCTTCTCCATTTTCTTCCCCATCAAATCATAAACGTGTCAGAATCCGTGACCGTCCCGCCACGGGCGGTCAACCGCCGGCGCGGAGGAACAGGGGCGCGAAGACCAGGGCGACGATGGACATCAGCTTGATGAGGATGTTGAGGGACGGGCCGGAGGTGTCCTTGAAGGGGTCCCCCACGGTGTCGCCGACCACGGCCGCCCGGTGCGACTCGGACCCTTTGCCGCCCAGCGCCCCGCCCTCGATGTACTTCTTGGCGTTGTCCCACGCCCCGCCGGCGTTGGCCATGAAAATGGCCACCAGCACCCCCGTGACCAGGGCACCGGCCAGCAGCCCACCGACGCCTTGCGGCCCCAGCACCAGGCCCGCCATCACCGGCGCGGCCACGGCCAGCAGGCCGGGAGCCGCCATCTCCCGCAAGGCGGCCCGGGTGCTGATGTCCACGCAGCGCGTGTAGTCGGGCCGCTCCGTGCCTTCCAGGATGCCGGGCCGTTCGCGGAACTGGCGCCGGACCTCTTCGATCATCTCGAAGGCGGCCCTGCCCACGGCTTCCATCGTCAGGGCGGAGAAAACCATGGGAAGCATGCCGCCCGCCAGGGCACCGGCGATCACCCGCGGGTCCAGGAGGTCGATGGCCTGGAGACCGGTGCTGGCGGCGTAGGCGGAGAACAGGCCCAGTGCCGTCAGTGCCGCCGAGCCGATGGCGAAGCCCTTACCCATCGCCGCCGTGGTGTTGCCCACGGCATCCAGGCGGTCCGTCACCGCCCGCACCTCGCCGGGGAGACCGGCCATTTCCGCGATGCCCCCGGCGTTGTCGGCGATGGGACCGTAGGCGTCCACCGCCACGGTGACGCCGGTGGTAGCCAGCATGCCGACGGCCGCCACGGCGATCCCGTACAGGCCGGCGTAGTGATGGGCGACGACGGTGGCCGCGCCGACCGCCAGTACCGGCAGGGCGGTGCTCTTCAGCCCCACGGCGAGACCCGAGATGATGTTGGTGGCGGTCCCCGTACGGGACGAGCGCGCCACCTGCCGGACGGGCGGGCGGTCGCTCGAGGTGTAGTATTCCGTCACCACCCCGATCATCAAACCGGCCACCAGGCCCGCCACCATGGCGATGGCAGCCCGCGGGAGCCGGAGCCAGCCCGCCAGCAGCGCCCCCACCAGGGCCACCAGGAGCGCCGCCGCCGTGTTCCCCACCCGCAGAGCCACGCCCGGATCCCGCGCGCCCGCCAGCCTGACCACGAAGACCCCCGCCACCGACGCCAGCGCGCCCAGGGCGGCCAGGGCCAGGGGATACACGGTGGCCTGCCAGCCAGCTTCAGTAGCCACGGCGACCACCACCGCGGCGACGATGGACCCGACGTAGGACTCGAACAGGTCGGCCCCCATCCCGGCCACGTCGCCCACATTGTCGCCCACGTTGTCGGCGATGACGGCGGGGTTGCGCGGGTCGTCCTCGGGGATGCCGGCTTCGACCTTGCCCACCAGGTCCGCACCCATGTCCGCCGCCTTGGTGTAGATCCCGCCCCCGACCCGGGCGAACAGGGCCACGGAGCTGGCCCCCAGGGCAAAGCCGTTGAGCACGCCCAGCGTCTCGGGCCGCGCGGGATCGGCCAGGGAGAGGCAGATCACGCCCAGGCCCAGCAGCCCCAGCCCCACGACGCACAGCCCCATGACGGCGCCGCCCGCGAAGGCCACCGCGAGGGCGCCCTGCAGGCCGTGCCGGCGGGCCACGCTGGCCGTCCGCACGTTGGCCGCGGTGGCCACGCGCATCCCGCTGTACCCGGCCGCCAGCGACGCCGCGGCCCCCAGGACGAAAGCGGCGGCGACGGCGGGCCCGACCCCGGCACCGCTACCGGCACCACCGGCCAGCAGCAGGAGGACGGCGAAGCCGGTGACGAACAAGACCAGCACGCGGTACTCCCGGGCCAGAAAGGCCATGGCCCCTTCCTGGATCGCGGCCGCCAGCTCCTGCATCCGCGGTGTACCCGGATCCGCCCGCTGTACCGCCCGGGCCAGCCCCCACGCCACCGCCAGCGCCAGGGCGCCCGCGGCCACCACCAGGGCCACCGTCCCCTCTCCTGCCATCGGGTTCCCTCCCCGTCCACACCCGCAGGATCTCACCGATCCATATGCCAGTCCCGGTGTCTCCATCCCGGGCCGGTGGACGGGGTGCTAGCCCCGCGGTGACGGTACCGCGCCGTGAGGGTTAAGAGCCCGAGGAGAGCGACGGGTCAAGGCCCCAGAAAAGAGAAAAAGGACCGGCTCCCCGGCCCTGTACGTTTCCCGCGACTGCAGGTGTCCCGACCGTGTCGGGTCCACCCGTGCACCAGGCGCAGGCAAGGCTCAGTCCATCAAATACCCCAGCACGAAGGAAGTGACGAAGAAGACGACAGCGAGGATCACCGTCAGCCGGCCCAGCAACTGGTCGAGGCCATGGCGCCTGCCGAAGAAGGCCTCGGCACCCCCGGCGATGGCCCCCGACAGGCCGGCGCTGCGCCCGGACTGCAGGAGCACGACGGTGATCAGCCCGATGACCGCCAGGATGTGCAAGATCAGAAACAGTGTCTGCACGAACGATCAACCCCGTCTACCAGCGTGACTTGGAATCCGCCGCCCCACCGCTTTGCCGCTCGTTCCCCCCGGCACCGCTTCTTGATGCTAGCACAAGGGCAGGGCCGCGACAACAACGGCGGTAGGGCGGCGACGACAGCGGCCGGCTCCGCGCACGCAAAGAGCCCGGGGGCACCCCCCCGGCGCCCCCGGGCCCGCCGGTGACCGGACCCCCGCCCTCAGCGACGTGCCCGGAATGCCTGCCAGCCCGCGAACTCGGCGCTCTCGCCGAGTTGTTCCTCGATCCGCAGGAGCTGGTTGTACTTGGCCACCCGTTCCGAGCGGGAGGGCGCGCCCGTCTTGATCTGGCCGGCTCGCGTCGCCACGGCCAGGTCGGCGATGGTCACGTCCTCCGTCTCGCCCGAGCGGTGGGAAACGATGTTCCGATAGCCCGCTTCCACCGCCGTGCGCATGGTCAGCAGCGTCTCCGTGAGCGTGCCGATCTGGTTGACCTTCACCAGCACTGCGTTGCCGGCGCCCATCTCGATACCCCGCCGTAGGCGTTCCACGTTGGTGACGAAGAGGTCGTCGCCCACCAGCTGCAGCCGGTCACCCAGCCGCTGGGTGAGACGCCGCCAGCCCTCCCAGTCCTCTTCCGCCAGGCCGTCCTCCAGCGAGACCAGCGGGTATCGCTCCAGCCACCGGGCGTACATCTCGATGAGCTCGTCGGCGGTCAGGCGCTGCCCCTGCCCTTCCAGGACGTAGATACCCTCCTCCGGCCGGTACCACTCGCTGGCCGCAGCGTCGACGGCGATGGCGACATCCTCGCCGGGACGGTAGCCGGCCCGTTCGATGGCCTGCATGAGGGCATCCAGCGCTGCCTCGTTGGATTCCAGGTTGGGCGCGAAGCCCCCCTCGTCACCCACGCCGCCGGCCAGGCCCTTCTCGCTCAGCACCTTGCGCAAGGCGTGGAAGACCTCCGCCCCCATGCGCAGGGCATCGGTGAAGGTGGCCGCGCCGGCGGGGACGATCATGAACTCCTGGACGTCCACGTTGTTGTCGGCATGCTTCCCGCCGTTGAGGATGTTCATCAAGGGCACGGGCAGGAGCCGGGCATCCACACCGCCCAGGTAGCGGTAGAGAGGCAGGCCCAGGGACGACGCCGCGGCCCGGGCCACGGCCAGGGAAACGCCCAGAATGGCGTTGGCTCCCAGCCGCCCCTTGTTGGGGGTGCCGTCCAGCTCGATCAGGGTGCGGTCCAGCCCGGCCTGGTCCAGGGCGTCGCGGCCGACGATCTCGGGCGCGATGACCTGGCGCACGTTCTCGACCGCCTTCAGCACCCCCTTGCCGCCGTAGGCCTGGCCCCCGTCCCGGAGTTCCACCGCCTCGAAGGTGCCGGTGGAGGCGCCCGACGGGACGGCAGCGCGGCCGAAGGCGCCGTCCTCCAGCCAGACGTCCACCTCCACCGTCGGGTTACCCCGCGAGTCCAGGATCTGGCGGGCTTCCACCCCCGCGATGGTGCTGCTCATGGCGTCCAGAACCCCTTCCTCACGATTGGTCCGTGTCTGGTTGCCGGATCGGCTCGGGCCCGAGCGCGCGGGACCCGCCCGGCCTCCCCACCCCGGCCGGCCCCGGAGCCCTCAGGTGATCAGCGAGCGGCCGGTCATGGCCGCCGGCGGCTCCAGCCCCAGCATTTGCAACAGCGTGGGTGCCGCGTCGGCCAGGATGCCCTCCCGCAACCGGGCGCCGCGGTACCGCTCGTCCACCAGGATGCAGGGCACCGGGCTGGTGGTGTGGGCCGTGTGGGGCTTGCCCGTCTCCGGATCGACCATGATCTCGGCGTTGCCGTGGTCGGCCAGGATCAGGGCCGCACCCCCCTGCCTGCGGATGGCCGCCAGCACCTGCCCCAGGCAGCGGTCGACGGTGGCACAGGCCCGGATCGCCGCCTCCAGGACGCCCGTGTGACCCACCATGTCCGGGTTGGCGAAGTTCAGCACCACCACGTCGAAGCGCCCGCTCTCGATCTCCCGCACGACGCGGTCGGTCACCTCGGGTGCGCTCATCTCCGGCTTGAGATCGTAGGTGGCTACCTTGGGGGACGGGATCAGCACCCGCTCCTCCCCCGCGAACGGCGTTTCCTCCCGGCCGTTGAAGAAGTAGGTGACGTGGGCGTACTTCTCCGTCTCCGCGATGCGGAGCTGGCGCAGGCCGGCGCGGGCCACCACCTCGCCGAAGGTCTCCCGCAGGTACTGGGGCGGGAAGGCGGTCGGCAGCGGGAACTCCTCGTCGTACTCGATCATCTGGGTCAGCGGCAGCGGGCCGATGCCCTCCGGGCGGCGGAAGGCGTCAAAGGCCGGGTCGGCCAGGGCATGGGCGAGCTGGCGGGCCCGGTCGGCGCGGAAATTGAAGAACACGGTCTCGTCCCGGGGCTCGATCCGGGGGAGCGGCCGGCCCTCGGCGTCCACGATCACCGTCGGCTCGATGAACTCGTCGGTCTGGCCGCGAGCGTAAGCCGCCTCCACCGCCGCCTCGGGGGACGGCGCCCGGTGCCCCTCGCCCAGTACGAGGGCGCGGTAGGCCCGTTCCGTGCGGTCCCACCGCTTGTCCCGATCCATGGCGTAGTAGCGCCCGATGACGCTGGCGATCCGTCCCCCGGCCTCGCGCACCCGGGCGAAGTACCGGGCAGCGCTGGTGGGCGGCGTGTCACGGCCGTCAGTGAAGGCGTGGATCACCGTCTCCACGCCCTGGCGCCGCCCCAGTTCCACCAGGGCCAGCAGGTGCTCCAGGCTGGAGTGCACGCCGCCGTCGGACACCAGGCCAATCAGGTGCAGGCGGCCGCCCCGCTCCCGGGCCCGGCGGGCCGCTGCGACCAGCGCCTCGTTCTCGAAGAACGAGCCGTCAGCGATGGCCCGGGAGATGCGGACGATGTCCTGGTAGACGATGCGCCCGGCGCCCAGGTTGAGGTGGCCTACGTTGGAGTTGCCCATGAGGCCCTTGGGCAGGCCTACCGCCTCGCCGCTGGCCTCGAGCTGCGAATGGGGCCACTGGGCCCAGAGCTCGTCCATGACCGGGGTGTCGGCCAGAGCAACGGCGTTGTTCTCGCGTTCCGCCCGCAGGCCCCACCCGTCCAGGATGATGAGGGCCACCGGCCGCGGGCGCTCGGAAAAGGCCGCGGTCATACCGTGCCCTCCCGGGCAGCGGCGCCCTGCCGCACCAGCGCGGTGAAGGCGGCACCGTCCAGGGAGGCGCCGCCCACCAGGGCGCCGTCGATGTCGGGTTGGGCCATGAAGCCGGCGATATTGTCAGGCTTGACGCTGCCGCCGTAGAGGATGCGCACCTGCCCCGCCACCTCGGTGCCGTGGAGGCGGGCCAGCAGCCCGCGGATGGCTGCCGCCACCGCCTGGGCGTCGGCGGGGGTGGCCGGTGTCCCCGTGCCGATGGCCCATACCGGCTCGTAGGCCACCACCACCCGGGCGGCCTGCTCCGCCGGCAACCCGGCCAGGGCGTAGGCCACCTGTCCGAGCACCACGGCCTGGGTGCGGCCCTCCTGGCGCTCGGCGGCGTCCTCACCGACACAGAGGATGGGGACCAGCCCCGCTCCCAGCGCCGCCAGCAGCTTGCGCTGGACCAGGGCATCCGTCTCGCCCAGGAGCCGCCGCCGCTCGGAGTGGCCGGTGATCACGTAGGTACAGCCGAGAGCCTTCAGCATCGGCGCGGAGACCTCGCCGGTGAAGGCGCCGAACTCACCCCAGGCCAGATCCTGCGCGCCCAGGGCGATGCCCCGCCCTTCCCCACCTTGCCCGCCGGCGACGTCTCCGGCCTCCAGTGCCGACCGCGCCGCCGCCAGGGACGTGAAAGGCGGGCACAGGACCACGTCCGCCACCGGCCGGCCCGGCCCGGACAGGCCTTCCCGCACCGCGGCGGCCAGCCGCGCCGCCTCGTCCGGCAAGGTGTGCATCTTCCAGTTGCCCGCGAAGAGGGGCCGGCGGCCGGCCGACCCGCCTGCCGCCGCCCCTCCCGGCTGCGCTTCCTTTCTAGCTTGCTCACGCCCGGCCGTGGACGTCATGATGCCACCTCCGCGTCGGGGAGCGCCTCGACGCCGGGCAGTGGCTTGCCCTCCAGCAGTTCGAGGGACGCCCCGCCTCCGGTGGAGATGTGGTCGATCCGGTCTGCCACGCCGGTACGCCGCACCGCAGCGACGCTGTCGCCGCCGCCCACGACGGTGACGGCGTCCAGCCCCGCCAGGAACTCCGCCAGAGCGAAGGTGCCCCGGTGGAAGGGTTCCACCTCGAAGACGCCCAGCGGGCCGTTCCAGAACACGGTGCCGGCGCTCGCCAGGCGATCCCGCCAGGCGGCCAGCGTGGCCGGCCCGACGTCGACGGCCATGGCCTCCGGCGGGATCGCGTCCACGGGCACGACCCGGCTTGCGGCCCCCGGTTCGAGACGCTCCGTCACCACCACGTCCACGGGCAGGAGCAACCGGTCGCCGGCCCGCTCCAGCCACCGGCGGGCGGGCTCCACCTGGTCCGGCTCGTACAGGGAGCGGCCCACGGAGTAACCCCGCGCCGCCAGCAGCGTGTTGGCCATGGCGCCGCCGATGGCGAGGCCATCGCACAACTCCAGCAGCCGCTCGATGACGCCGATCTTGTCCGAGACCTTGGCGCCGCCCAGCACCGCCCAGAAGGGCCGCCGCGGCCGCTCCAGCAGGGTGCCCAGCACCTCCAGCTCCCGCTCCAGCAGCAGCCCCGCCGCCGCGGGCAGCCGCTGGGCCACCCCCACCACCGAAGCATGGGCCCGGTGGGCGGCGCCGAAGGCATCGTTGACGTAGCAGTCGGCCAGCCGCGCCAGGGCGTCGGCGAAGGCCGGGTCATTGGCCGTCTCGCCCGGGTGGAAGCGCAGGTTCTCCAGCAGGGCTACGTCCCCGGGCTTGAGGCCGGCGAGGCGCCGCTCCACCTCCTCGCCGACCACCTCGGACAGGGCCAGCACCGGCCGGCCCAGCAGTTCCTCCAGGCGCCGGGCCACCGGCGCCAGCCTCAGCTCCTCCACCACCCGGCCCTTGGGCCGGCCCAGGTGCGAGCACAGGATCACCGCCGCCCCCCGGTCCAGCAGCTCGCGGATGGTGGGCAACGCCGCCCGGATACGGGTGTCGTCGGTGATGCGGCCGTTCTCCAGCGGGACGTTGAAGTCGGCGCGGACCAGTACCCGCTTGCCGCGCACGTCCAGCTCACGCAGGCTTCGCTTGCGCAAGGCAGGGCCTCCTTTCCGGCCGGATGCCGGCGATCACAGGCCCTTCTCGCCGATGTAGGCGACCAGGTCCACCAGCCGCGCCGCATACCCCCACTCGTTGTCGTACCAGGCGACCACCTTGACCATGTTCCCCTCCATGACCATGGTGGACAGGCCGTCGACCACGGAGGAGTACGTGGATCCGCGATAATCGCTGGACACCAGGGGCTCGTAGCTGACCCCCAGGATCCCCTTGAGCTCGCCCGCCGCCGCCTCCTCGAAGGCCTTGTTCACCTGGTCGACGGTCACCGGCTGGCGCAGTTCGGCCACCAGGTCGACGATGGACACGGTGGACACCGGCACGCGCAGGGCAAAGCCGTTCAACCGGCCCTGCAGGTGCGGGAGCACCAGGCCCACGGCCTTGGCGGCACCCGTCGTGGTGGGGATGATGTTCATCGCGCCCGCCCGCGCCCGCCGCAGGTCCTTGTGGGGCAGGTCCAGGATGCGCTGGTCGTTGGTGTAGGCGTGGACCGTGGTCATGAGGCCGCGGACGAGGCCAAAGCGGTCGTCCAGCACCTTGGCCACCGGGGCCAGGCAGTTGGTGGTGCAGGAGGCGTTGGAGATCACCCGGTGCCGTTCCGGATCGTAGCGGTCATGGTTGACGCCCAGGACGATGGTGATGTCCTCGTTCTTGGCCGGCGCCGAGATGATCACCTTCTTGGCGCCACCGCCGTCGATGTGGGCCCGCGCCTTGGTGGCATCGGTGAAGACGCCCGTCGACTCGATCACCACGTCGACGCCCGCCTGGTCCCAGGCCAGCTCGGCGGGGTCCTTGATGGCGGTGAAGCGGATGCGGCGCCCGTCCACGATGAGGGCGTCGTCCTCGGCTCGCACGTCGGCGTCGAAAATGCCATAGTTGGAGTCATATTTCAGCAGGTGGGCAAAGGTCGCAGCCGGTGCCAGGTCGTTGATGGCCACGATCTCGATGTCGTCGCGGCGCCACGCCTGCCTGAAGAACCGGCGACCGATGCTGCCGAACCCGTTGATGCCGACACGAACCGCCATGGTCACACCGCTCCTTTCGGATGCGTCCGAGAGGCCCCGGTTTTGGGGACAACCCGCCGTCCCGGCACCATCATATCAATTTCCCGCGGGCTCCCGGGCCGCCATTCCCTGCCGCCCCGCCTCCCCCTGGGCTGGCGTCGACCTCACACCTCCCTCCACCTCGTCTGACAGCGGTGGGGGCGCGGCCGCCCCGCTTCCTTCCCGGCCCCCCGGCAGGATCAGGCGGCGGGCCAGGACGTCCACCGCCAGGACGTTCAGGGCCGTCATGTGCTCCACGGCCTGGGCCGCCCGCCGCTGCACGGCTTCCAGCACCGGGCGCAGGGGGCGGCCGTATTCCACCGCCACCTCCACGCTGATGACGACGCCGTCCTCCCTGTCGTCCACGCCCACCCGCAGCACCTGGGCCACGCCCGGCACTTGCCGGGCGGCATGGCCGGCGATGGCCGCCACCACCTGTTTGGTGATGTAAAAGCGGCCCAGCGAGCTGTAGGTCGGGCGCACCATGGTCTTCTCGATGACCTGGGCGGGCTGGGGCCGGTTCTTCCCGCGGTAGAACAGGCGCAGCGGATCGAGCAGGTAGCCGGAGAAGCTCTTCTTGACCTCGAAAGTGGGGGCGGGGATCACATGCCGCCCCTGGGTGCGGCGGATCAGGCGTGCCCGGCGGATCTCCTCCGCGGAGGCGACCTCCTCGATGGAAATGTAGCGGCTGGGACGGGGGAGGCCCAGGGTGTCGGCGATGCGGTCCACCATCTCTCGCGATGTGCCCAGCACCAGCACCCGCCGGGGCTTGATCTCCTCGAGGGCGCGGCGCACCTCGTCGCGGTGGGCGGGATCGACGAACAGGGCGCGGCGGATGGCGCCGATTTTGGTCGCCTCCCGCTTGGCCGAGCGGCCGGCCACGATCCGGCTCTCGCGGATCAGCAGCCCGTCGTCGATCAGTGCGTCGGCGTCAACCTCCCGGGCCACGGCCGCGGCACGGTGGCTCTTGCCCGTGCCGCTGGGCCCGATCAGCGCGTAGACCTCCATGGGCCTCCCCTTCCACCGCCCGGCACCACCCGGATCCGCGGGCAGCACTCACGCGCCCGCCGCCTGCCGGGCACGGCGCAGGGCGCGGGCGTGGGCTTCGACGGTGAAGGCGATCTCCTGATCGGTGTGGGCCAGGGACACGAAGGCCGCCTCGAAGGCGGAGGGCGGCAGGTAGACCCCCTCGCGCAGCATGCCGTGGAAGTAACGGGCGTAGAAGCTCGTGTCCGAGGCCCTGACATCGTCCAGGTTGCGCAGGGGGCCGGGGTGGAAGAACCCGGTCCACATGGAGCCGACCCGCTGCACGCAGTAGGGAATGTCCTGAGCGCGGGCCTCGGCCTCCAGCCCCTCCGCCAGGCGGGCCGCCTGCCGCTCCAGCCGCTCGTACACGCCGGGCTGGGCCAGGACTTCCAGGGTGGCTAGACCGGCGCGCATGGCCAGCGGGTTGCCGGAAAGGGTGCCGGCCTGGTACACCGGGCCGGCGGGCGCCAGCAGGTCCATGATCTCGGCCCGGCCGCCGTAGGCACCCACGGGCAGGCCGCCGCCGATAATCTTGCCCAGGCAGGTGAGATCCGGCTCGATCCCCAGCAGGGTCTGGGCACCCCCATAGGCCACGCGGAAGCCGGTAATCACCTCATCGAAGATGAGAAGCGCGCCGGCCTCCCGCGTCAGGCGGCGGAGGGTCTTCAGGAAGCTTTCGGTAGCGGGCACCACGCCCATGTTGCCGGCGATGGGCTCGACGATGACCGCCGCGATCTCTTCGCCATGGCGGGAGAAGAGCTCCTCCACCGCAGCCTCGTCGTTGTACGGCAGCACCCACGTGTCCCCGGCCGCGCCGGCGGTGACACCCGGCGAGCCGGGCAACCCCAGGGTCAGCACGCCGGAACCGGCCTCCACCAGCAGGCTGTCGGCATGGCCGTGGTAGCATCCGGCGAACTTGACGATCTTGTCGCGGCGGGTGTAGGCGCGGGCCAGGCGCAGGGCGCTCATGGCAGCCTCGGTACCGGAGTTGACGAACCGTATCCGCTCGATGGAGGGAAACGCCCCGGCGATGCGCTCCGCCAGGGCCAGCTCCACCTCGGTGGGCGTGCCGTAGGCGGTGCCCAGGCGGGCCTGCTCCTGGATGGCTTCCACCACGGCCGGGTGGGCGTGGCCGAGGATCATGGGCCCCCACGCCGCCACGTAATCCACGTAGCGGACCCCGTCCACGTCGGTCACGAAGGGCCCCTTGGCCCGGTCGATGAAACGCGGCGTACCGCCCACGGCCTTGAAGGCGCGTACGGGGCTGCTCACGCCGCCGGGCAGCAGGTGCCGCGCGGCTTCCCACAACTCGCGGGAACGCGCGGCCCGCGCCTCGTTGCGGTCATCCATGGATCGATCGCTCTCCCTCCAGGTGTCCCTAGTTGAATGGTACAATGAGCCTGTCTGCGGTAAAAGCCGCGGAGCCGGTTCGCCCCGCCCGGGCGCGGGACGGGCCGGACCGGCCGAAGGAGGAACCCGATGCTCGTCGACTGGGATCCCATCCTGGTGCGCCTGGGCCCGCTGGCCATCCGCTGGTACGGCTTCTTCATGGCCGTGTCCATGGCTATCGGCCTGTTCGTCCTGGTGAAACATGGGCGGCGCCGGGGCTATGACGAAGACTATCTGTACAACGTCAGCGCCCTGATGATCGTGGGCGGGGTGATCGGAGCCCGGCTGGTCTACGTGCTGACCAACCTCGGCGACTACTTCGGGCCCGGCCGCCATCCCATCGAGGTGATCCGGGTCGACCATGGCGGGCTCTCCCTGCACGGCGCGCTCCTGGGCGGCGCCATGGCGGCCTGGTGGTATATCCGCCGTGCCCTCGGGGGCGACACCTGGGCCCACTTCAGCCGCCTCCTGGACCTAACGGTGCCCGGCATCGCCGTCGGTTACATGCTGGTCCGCATCGGGAACATCTTCAACCACGAGGTGCTGGGGAACCCGGTCACGGCGCTGCCTTTCCCCCGCCATCCCGTCCAGCTCTACGCCTCGGCGGCGGGGCTGGTCCTGCTCCTCGTGCACAACCGGCTGGCGCGGAGCAACCCGCCCGCGGGCTACCTGTTCTGGTCTTTCCTGTACTACTACCAGTGGTGGCGCGTGGTCTTCGAGGAAACGGTACGCGACGTCCCGCTGGCGCTGCCGCTTTACGCCAATCCCGCCCTGGGCATCGAGATCATTACCGTCACCCAGGCCACCACGTGGCCGCTGCTGCTGGTGGCATGGTGGATGCGGAAGAAAGCCTTGCGGGATCGCATCTCCCCCGATACGCAGCCCGGCCCCGGGCACGGCGAGACGGAGGAAACCTTGCCGCCGGCACCCTCTGAGAGTTGAGAGGCGCTCCGGCGAGACCGGCAGGCGGGGGGCCGCCGGCGCCGCCGTGGCGGCCACCAGCGGGGCACCTCCATGACGGCCGATGGCGCGGCGGTGCCGTGAGGGTCTAACCTGCGGCGCCGTTCCTGGGCGGCCGGCCGCCCGGCGGCCGTTCCCCGCCGGTGTTGCCGGTCGTGGCGCTTCCACCGCCCTCGGCCATACCTTGCCCCTGATCTCCCTGTACGCCCAGCCGGTCCAGCAGGGTGAGGAGCGCCTCGATCTGGTCGCGGGTCATGGCCGCCAGCCGCTCGCTGGCCAGCAGCAACTCGGGGCGGTCCAGGAGCTGGCGCGTGATGACCGCCACGCGCCGGGGCAGGATGGCTTCCAGGTCCCTCACGTCGACGATGAGAGCCGCCACGGGCACCTGGTACACGGCCGCGAGCTCGCGCAGCATCTCCAGGCTGGGCTGCCGCTCGTTGCGCTCGTACTTGCTGATGGTGCTGAAGTGCATGCCCGTGCGCCGCTCGACGTCGTAGATACTCAGGTTCCGGCTTTCCCGGATGCGACGCAAGCGCCTGCCGAGATCGTCCAACTCCCCTCACTCCAGGCGGGGCCATACAGGCCCCCCGCTGCTCACCGGTCGTTCCCCCGTTGCTTCCCGCTGGACAGGATGCTTCCTATAGCCGCAACGGATACACGAGAGCCAGGGGTAGCCGGCCATCCCCGGCCCGGCCCGGTCGACCGTGCCCATCCCGGCACACCGGGCCACCCGGAGGGAACAATTGAAGGGGTATGCTGGAAGGGGGCGCGCCGTCCGGCAGGTGCGGCGCCGCGCTCTGTCAAAGGGGTTTTCAGCCGTCAAGCAGGGGCCACGCCCCGCGATCCCGTGCTTTCCCCGTGGCGCGTTCACGCCGCGGAGCGGGGCGGGGCGGCGACGGTGCCCTGACGGCGACATGCCGGCCCGGCCCTGACGCCTCGCGCCGCCGGGCAGGCCGGCTCGTTCAGGAACAGCGTTGTGGCACGCCAAGGTATCGAAGGTATCTTCGGAGGGAGGCGAAGTCCCCATGACGGTGCCACCGTTCAGGAACGAACCGTTCACGGACTTCTCGCAGCCGGAAGCGCAGCAGGCGATGCGCGACGCCCTGGCCCGCGTGCGCTCCGAGTTCGGCCGCCACTATCCGCTGTGGATCGGCGGGCGCCCGGTGGATACGCAGGAGCGCATCGTGTCATACAACCCGGGTCGCAAGACGGAAGTGGTGGGTACGGTGGCCCGGGCAACCCGCGAGCACGCCGACCAGGCCATGGAGGTCGCCTGGCAGGCCTTCCAGACCTGGAGCCGGGTGCCAGCGGAGGCGCGGGCCTCGGTGCTCTTCCGGGCGGCGGCCATCATGCGCCGGCGCAAGCTCGAACTGGCGGCCTGGATGGTCTATGAGGCCGGCAAGACCTGGCCGGAGGCGGACGCCGACGTGGCCGAGGCCATCGACTTCCTCGAGTACTACGGCCGGCAGATGCTTCGCCTGGCGGAGCCCCAGCCCCTGACGCCGCTGGCGGGCGAGGTCAACGAGATGTTCTACATCCCGCTGGGCGTGGGCCTGGTCATCCCGCCGTGGAACTTCCCGCTGGCGATCCTCACCGGCACCACCGTGGGCCCCGTGGTGGCCGGCAACACCGTCATCCTCAAGCCGGCCAGCAACACCCCGGTGATCGCCGCCAAGTTCATGGAGATCATGATGGAGGCCGGCCTGCCGGCAGGCGTGATCAATTTCCTGCCCGGCCCCGGCGCCGAGGTGGGCGACTACCTGGTTCAGCACCCGCGCACGCGCTTTATCAACTTCACGGGTTCGATGGAGGTTGGCCTGCGCATCTACGAGGAGGCGGCCAAGCGGCAGCCGGGCCAGATCTGGCTCAAGCGCGTGGTGGCCGAGATGGGCGGCAAGGACGCCATCATCGTGGACGAGAGCGCCGACCTGGAGGAGGCGGCCAACGGCATCGTGACCTCCGCCTTCGGCTTCCAGGGCCAGAAGTGCTCGGCCTGCTCGCGCGCCATCGTCGTCGACAGCGTCTATGACGAGGTCCTGCGGCGCGTGGCGGAGAAGGCGGCCCAGCTGCGGGTCGGCCAGGCCGACGACCCGGCGACCCAGGTGGGCCCGGTGATCGACGAGGCCGCCTTCCGGAAGATCATGCGCTACATCGAGATCGGCCGCGGCGAGGGACGGCTGGTCACCGGCGGCGAGGGCGACGACAGCGAGGGTTATTTCATCCGGCCAACGGTGTTCGCCGACGTGGACGGCCGCGCCACCATCGCCCAGGAGGAGATCTTCGGGCCCGTGGTGGCGTTCATCCGCGCCCGCGACTTCGACCACGCGCTGGCCATCGCCAACGACACGGTGTACGGGCTCACCGGCTCGGTCTACGCGCGCGATCGCCTGAAGCTGGAGCGGGCCCGGCACGAGTTCCACGTGGGCAACCTGTACTTCAACCGCAAGTGCACGGGCGCGCTGGTGGGCGTCCACCCCTTCGGCGGCTGGAACATGTCGGGCACGGACGCCAAGGCTGGCGGGCCGGATTACCTGCTCTGGTTCTTGCAGCCCAAGTCGGTCTCCGAGAAGCTGTAAGCCCTGTAAGCTCTGTAAGCTCCGGTAGCCCTGGACCCGCATCCGGAAAAACGTTACCGGGGAGAGAACACACCCACCTGTCGCCACCGCTCCTGCGAGCGGCGCGACGGGCTGGGCGAACCGGTGGGCCGCACCACCCGTGAAAAGGCAGGAGGCGCTGCCCGGTGGGGCGGTACCGGCGCAACGCGGCCGGCGCCGCCCCACCGGCGCGGGTGGTTTCATCAGTTTTTTGCCGCATCTTTGACGCGTCACAGCGGGCGGCCCTATAATCTTTGATAACCGGTGTATCTTTGGAATGGCTCTAGACTAGCCCGTCCCCAGCGCGAGGTGAGCCCGGTGACCATCCGGCGGATCCTGGAAACCCTGGCCCAGCACGACTACCGGCTGACCTGGCAACGCTGGGCGGTGGCAGCCGGCGTCGTCCTGAACCAGGATCGGCTCCTGACGGCCGAGGAGTTGTACTCGCTGCTCAAGAAGGACTACCCCGACATCGGCCTGGCCACGGTGTACCGGACGCTGGACCTTCTGGTCGAGCTGGGCCTGGTGGACCGCGTTCAGGTAGGCGACGGCCCCACCAAGTACGGCCTCCGCAACACCAACGTCGAGATCCGCCAGCAGCTGGTGTGCGAGTCCTGCGGGGAAGTGGCGCCCCTGGACGGCAAGGAACTGGAGCCGCTGTGCAAGCACCTCGCCCACGCCAGCGGCTACCAGATCTCCGAGGTGGAGATCCGGGTCACCGGCATCTGCCCGCGCTGCAAGGCGGCGGCATCCGTACCTGGAGGCCCCGCAAGGGGTGAGGGCGCGCGCGACCGCCAGGAAACGAGCGCCCGCTCCGGCGACCAGCATCGCCAGGCGGGCGGTTCCTCCTGAATGGACCGTGCTGCGCCGCCCGGCGCGCGCCGGACGGCGCGGCGACCGTGCGGCGGCCGCGGTGATCGCGCCCGGAGTCGAACGGACGGCGCGGCGACCGTGCGCGTGTTCCGCCGGCCGCGCGGGTCTCACGAGGTGGAGGCCAGCCGCGGGATCTCCTCCACGGGGAACTCCAGCTCGATCAGCTCGCCACCCCGTAACACCGTCAACCGCGCCCGCTCGCCAGGGCGCCGGTAGGCCAGCACCTTGCGGATGGCGCCCGTGTTGAAGACGGGGCGGTCGTCCGCCCGTACCACCATGTCGAAGGGCTTGATGCCGGCACGCCGGCCGGGCCCGTTTTCCGCCACGTGACCCACCACGAGGCCGCGGTCCACCGGAAGGGCGAACAACTGGGCGATGGCGCGGTCCACCACGTCGGGATGCCCCGAGAAACCCAGCCAGGGATGGGTCGCGCGCCCGAATTCGATGATCTGATTCACCACCCGCCGGACCACGTCTCCCTGCACCGCCAGGCTCAAGCCGTGGGACCACGGGATGCCGTTCATACCCGCGATGGACCCGTCCAGCAGCACCAGCGGGCCGCCGGTGTTGCCGGGGTGCATGGGTGCCTGGGTGACGATGAGGCCATCGACGGGGATCCGGTCCGGCCGGTAGAGGGTCATGTCGACGGTGTTGATGATACCGAAGCTGGCATTGAGCTGAAAATTCAGCGGAAAGCCAACGGCCACCACGAATTGCCCCACCTGGAGCTCTTCCGTCGGCCGCCATCGGGGCAACTCGCCGTCAAACCGTTCCGCCAGGCGCAGCGCGGCAATGAAGTAGACGGGGTCCGTGCCCACGACCTCGGCGTCGCACTTGGTGCCGTCGGGCAGGGTGACCACGATCTCCGCCGCGTTGTCCACCGTCTGGGCATTGGCAATCACGTGCCAGTGGTCGAAGACAAAGCCCGTACCGTAGGCGGTTTGCTGGCGCTCGCGGTCTGTCCCGGCCACGTGCACGAGCACCGGCCGGATCCGGTCGAGAGCGTCCACGACGGCTCGTTCCCACGCAAAGGGTTGGATCATCGCGCATCGCCTCTAGGGAGAAACGTAGCATACGCCGCCCTCAGAAAACCCCAAGACAAGGAAGAGCGGCGGCCCGCGCTGTGATCACGGTCGCCGCCGCTCGTGTGCGCCCGGCAGGAATCGAACCTGCGCAAGACGTGGCTCCGGAGGCCACCGCTCTATCCGCTGAGCTACGGGCGCATGTTCGTTCCGGCGCCTTGCCGACGCCCTCACTGATTTCCGCAGTGCTGATTATAACCGATGGGCCGCCAGCCTGCAAACCGGTCTCCCGGCGCCCCCCAGCGGCCAGCCCCTGGCGGATGGCGCCGGCGCGCTCCGGGCGCAACCCGCCGCCACGCAGGTAACGGATTCCAGGCGTCGAATAGAACCCGCGTGACCGCGCGGAGACACCGGGGGTGACCACGCGATGACCGGCCCCGGGCACCGGAGAGAGGCTGAACAGGGGCAGGCGCGCGGCCGTGAGGATGCCCGCGGCCGCCATGAGCACGCCCACGGCCATGCCCACGACGACCCGCTGTTGCGGCGGTTCGGCCACCCGCGCTTCCACGAGGGGCTGGCCAGCCGCCCCACCACGTTCTGGGGCAAGGTCAAGCACTTCGTCTGGGGATTCCTCTTCTATGAATGGTATCACGAGCTCCAGCACGCGCGGGCCCGCTACAACGACGTGATGAACCTGATCCTGTTTGGCGAGCTCCTGGGCATCCCGCTGATGAACTCCTCCATCGGGCTCCGCTTGCTGCCGTACGCGCTCCCCGACCTGCGGGCCTGGAAGCACCGCCAGCTGGAGGATCATCCCGTGGAGGAACACGCGCCGCACATTCACTGAGGCCGTCACCGGCGTCGTCTCCGGGGCTGTCACCGGGGCCGTCACTGGCTCCCTCACTGCCGTCACTGAGTTCGTCCTCGCGGTTTGGGCGGGAGGTCGTGCCGTTGGCTGCCACGCTGCTGGATCGGGTTGCCGCCGCAGTGGCCTTGGCGTTCCTGGTGTGGCTGTTCATCGGGCGGCACTGGAACCGCCGGCGCGCCTGGCAGCTGGCCCGCGCGGCCCGGCTGGCGTTGCCGGCCCTGGGCGCGGGAGCCTCCGTCCGCCCGCTGGGCAGCGGCGCCGGGGGATTCCTGATGGAGGTGGCAGAGCCCGCCCCCGGCATCCGCTCCGCCCAGCTCCTTTGCCTGCTCGAGCCCAGGGACTTCCCCCTGGCGTGGGCGTGGACGCGCCTGCGCGGCCGCCGCGACCAGATCATCGTGCGGGTGGACGGGGACCACGTGCTAGCGCCGGCGCGCGTGGACGGAGGCTCCCGGGCGGCCGCCCGCCTGGGTATCGCCCGGCTCGTCATGGCCGCCACCCAGCCGACGAGCCCGCACGTGCAGATCAGCTTCGGCGTCGCGCCGGGCGAGGAGGGGAACATCGAGCGCGCCCTCACGCTGGCGGCGCGCCTTGCCCGGGGCGAGGAACGCCTCTGAACACGCCAGCCACCGCCCCGAGCACGCCGCTCACCGGCCCGGCGGCGCTGGGTGCCAGTGACCCGCCGCGGCGCGGTCCCGGCCCGCACCGGAATCGGCGGCCCGTTCACCCCGGCCCGTTCACCCCGCTCCCACGGCGGCGGCCACCACGGCCCGCACGGCCTCGTACCCGTCGCTGGCGCGCACGGCGCGGCCGCCTGCCACCACGACCACCTCGCCGGTGCGGATGCCGTAGCGCAGCGACAGCCAGAGCCCGCGGAAGGAAGCCAGCGGCACGCTGACAGGCTGGATGCGGCCGCCGAACTCCGCCACCAGCCGCTGCACCAGGTCTTCCAGCAGGCGGCCCTGGGCCTGCACCTCGGGCGGGTAGTCGCGAAGCTGCTGGCCCGGCCATTCGGGGGCACATCCCGTCCCCCAATCGAACCCCTTCGGGCAGAGCCGGTAGAACAGGGGGAAGACGCCTACCAGTTCCACCACTACCGGTGCCGCGTTCATCGTCGCCACGGAGGGGATCCCTCCCTTGCTCCCCGCCGGCAGCGCCGGCCGGTGCGGGCCCGCCCCCTGCCCGCGGCGGGCCGTGCCCTCCCGGCCCCGCCTGCGCGTGCCCTCCCGGCTCCCGGCCTCGAGCGCGCGTGCCCGCCCCGTCTCCCCCGCGCGACCGCCCGGGCGGTCAGTGGCAGCGGATCCCCGCGTCCAGGGCGGGCAGCAGGCTCTCCAGGTCGCCGGGATCCGGGCCTTCCAGCAACAGGCGCAGGTGGCGGCGCGTCGCCTCGCAGGCGATGGTGACCGCCAGGGCAGGGCGCGCCCGCCGCGGGAAGCCGCGGCGGACCTCGCCCAGGGCCCAGCGCGCCGCGTGCTCTCCCATGGGCCGCGTACCGGAGGCGGTCACCCGCGCCAGGGACAGCGCCGGGTCGGCGGGCGGGTGGCCCGGAGCGGCCGGGCGCAGTTCCAGGGAGGCATCCACCACCGGCCGGTGGCCGCGTTCGCCCGTCACCGGGCCGGCGAGGCGCCAGTGGCCGCGCCCGGCCACGGCCCAGTTTACGCCGTCCAGCACGAACCAGCGATCGACCTCCGGGGGAAAGGGCCCGTCGACCACTTTCCACCCGTCGGGGACGCCGATGACCAGGAGGTTGCAGGTGCCGAAGACCAGGCTGCGCACGGCCAGCAGGTGGAGCTTGATGGTGCCGGGCATGGGCTAGACGCGGGCCAGCGCCCATGCCTGGTCGGGATCGAACATGTCGGCCACCGCCTGCTTCAGCCTGGCCAGGCCCTGCACCTCGCTGTTGTACAACGGGAGGTAGGCGCGCACCAGCTCGCCCAGCTCCTGGCGGATGGTCTCCAGGTAGCCGGCCTGCTCCCGGAACTTGTTCTGCAGGTACTCGTCGCGGCTGGCCTTCTCCACCTCTTCGGGGCGGATGACCCCGTTGACCAGCACGCCGCCCACCGGGATGTCGTAGGCCCGGACCATCTTGATGAACCGGGTGACGACCGAGATGGGCAGCGCCAGGGGCAGGGTCACGAAGAAGAAGGCCGTCAGTTCCGGGTCCACCAGCAGCTTCTTCACGGCCTTGAAGCGCTCGTCCATGGCGATCAGGTCGGCCAGCATCGGGTCCTTCTTGACCTCTTCCATCACCTTCTCCTTGCGGAAGCTGAGCTGGATACGCAGGGAGAGCGCTTCCTTGCGCGACTCAATCATGCGCTGCAGCCAGAGGCCGTAGATCTTGGACAGGCCGATCAGGCGCACCGCGTTGGCGACGGCCGCCGTGTCGAAGACGACGATCTCGTATTCCTCGCCCTCTTTCAGCATGATGTCCACCATCTTGTCGAACATGGCGGACTCCTCGAAGGCCGGGTTGGTGACAGCGATGTCGACGAAGGGCTTGGCGTCCACGGGGATGTCCGCGTACCTCAGGAACTCCCGGACGCGGTTGCCGATGTTCTCCCGGTAACGGGCGACCACGTCCGAGGCGTCGACCTCCACCGCGTGCAGGTTCGGCACGCCCTGCACCGGCTTGACCTGGCCCCCGGCCAGGTCCTGGCCGAACACCGAGGTCAGCGAGTGGACCGGGTTGAGGGAGGCGAGCAGCGTCTTCTTCCCTTGCTCGGCGAACCGGTACGCCAGGACGGCGGCGCAGATGGTCTTGCCCACCCCGCCCTTGCCGCCCGTGAAGACGAATTTCAACCTCGGATGCTGCTCGAGGAATACGTTGATGTGCTGCACCGGATTCGCTCCTTTCTGGCAGGCAGTACCCCGGCCGGCGCGCGCCGGGCGGCCGGGGACGGCTGCCGCCACGGGCCGCCCCGGCCGGCGGTCAAGGCCGCTAGCCCTCCAGCGCGATCTCGCAGTTCATCAGGTAGCGGGAAGCGAGCTCGATCATCTCCAGCCCCTTGGGCTCCCGGGTGAACATGGGTACCACCGACTGCACCCGGTCGCCGAACTTGCGGGCGATCTCCGCCAGGTGCTCCTGCTGCATGAGCACGCGGTTGCGCAGGTATTCCGACGTGCCCTCCATCTCCAGGAGCTCCTTGGGGTACACCTGGTTGACCACGAGCCCCGACATCTCGATGCCCAGGGCCGAGAACATCTGCAGGGCCCGCTCCGTGTCCAGGATCGCCATCTTCTCGGGGATCAGCACCATGAAGAAGGCGGTACGCCGCCGGTCGGTGAGGAGGTCGGTGAAGGCCTTGATCTTGTTGCGGATGTCGATCAGCTCGTTCATGACCGCATCCTCATGGCCCTTCTCGCCCTTGAGGGTGGCGGCGATGGCGTCATATTCCGCCACCTTGGCGCGGGCCTCGGTGATCTTCTCCACCCACTTGGAGAGGATGTCGGCCATGGCCACCATGCGCACGCCGTGGCCGAAGGGCGGCATGTCGAAGATGTAGATGTCGTACTGCCTGGCCGCCACCAGCTCGGCCATGGCGTCGTAGGTGGCCGATTCGTACATGGCGGGCTCCGCGGACGTGGAGTCGATGTACTCCTCGATCTCCCTGGGCACCTCGTCCAGCCCGTACATGTCCTTGATCTTCTGCTTGATCGACGCCTGGTACTCGGCGACGCGGCGATCGGCGTCGATCTCCACCACGAACAGGTTGGGGGCGACCTCGATCTCGCCCAGGCCGTAGAAGTTCCGCTCGAAGATGTCGCTGAGCGATGCCTGGGGATCGGTACTGAACAGCAGCGTCCGCTTCTTCTGGACCTGCGACATGTACCAGGCCAGCGAGGAGCTGGACGTGGTCTTGCCCAGGCCGCCCTTGCCGGCGAAGATCACGATCTCCACGTCCGGGTGTGCCTCGAAGTAGGCCTCGAGGCCTTTCGGTCGTACCAGCGTGGGCATCGGGCCAACCCTCCACGGGTGGTGTTGAACGGCGGCCGCCGGTCGCGGGCGCGGCGGCCTCGGCCGCTGGTCGCGCGCCGTCAGTAGATGGCGTCGGTAAAGTCGCGCTCGCGGAAGACCCGCTTCTTCCAGGACTCGATGTTGGGTACGGCGTAGGGCAGGATGCGCAGGCTATAGTACGGCGGCAGCACGGGGATGCCCAGCATGTCACCCAGCGTGATGAACATGAACAGGTGCTCCAGGTGCATCCGCGTGCGCAGCGCCGCCGTCACGTTGCCGTGGCTCGCCATGCCGTACATGACGCCGCGCAGCTTGGTAAGGAAGCCGCCCTTCTTCTCTTGGGGCTCGTCTTGTCGCTTGCCGAACATGGACGCTCTCGCCTCCTCGCTCAACGCCCGGCAAGGGCAGGCGGGAACGGGGCGAGGCGGGGCTCCGCCCGGGGCCTCTCCCGTTCCCGCAGCTGCCTCGCCGTCAATCGCCCGTGGCCACCTGTGCCTCGCCGACGACGCCGCTCCTGGCGCGGGCATAGGCCGCGATGGTCAGCACGGCCATGCGCAGCCCCAGGACGAAGAGCGCTACCCCGATGCCCACGGACACCCAGTCCAGCACGTTGGCCAGGGACGGCGCCAGGGTCTTGATGGGGTCCTGGGTCAGCGTCCTGGAGGGGCCGGCCAGGGCGGCCTGCAGGAACCGGACGGTCTGGAACGCGATGGCCGCCAGCGTGGTGACGATCATGAACAACGCCGGGATCAGCGTGTAGCGGCTGGGCGCCCGGGTACGCGCCAGGTGGATGGTGATCAGCATCAGCGCCAGCCCGGCCAGCAGCTGGTTGGAACCGCCGAAGAAGAGCCAGAGATTGTTCCACGAGCCGCTGATGGCCATGATCCATGGCAACAGCAGGCCGATGAAGGTGGCCACGTGCTTCTGCGCCAGGATGCTCTCGCCGAAGACCTCCACCGAGACCAGCCGCCAGAACCGCGTGACCAGGGCCTGCACGGTGATGGCGAAGATCACCAGGACCGTGCCGAAGAACACCCGGATGGCCACGTCGGACATGAAGAGGCCCAGGATCGGCTTGGTCATGAGGGTGGCACCGTACACCCAGGAACCGACGCTGGCCCCCTTCAGTTCAGCGATCCGCTCCGGGCTCAGCACCATGTAGGACGCCAGCGAGGCCAGCGCCAGCAGCCCCTCCGACAGCATGGCGCCGGCGCCCACCGGGTGCGCGTCGGTCTCCACGTCCAGCTGCTTGGCGGTGCTGGAGGAGCTGACCAGGCTGTGCCAGCCCGAGATGGCACCGCAGGCGATGGCGGTGAACAGAACCGGCCAGAGCGGGCTGCCGCCGTTGGCGAAGCTGCCGGCGGTGCCCCAGAAGCCGACGAAGGCGGGCTGCTCCAGGCGCACGCCGGTGAAGGGCGCCAGCAGCGCGCCGATCAGGATCAGGATCACGGAGAGGAACGCCGGGAAGAATGACACGTAGTTGATGGGCTGGATGAAGGTGGGCAGCGGCAGCACCGACGCCAGGTAGAGGATGACGCAGCAGATGGCCGCCCACAACCAGAGGTTGTAGTTCAGGGTCCCGCCGCCCAGGTCGAACCGCACGCTGCGGCCGAAGTCCGTGGCGCCCAGCCAGAAGGACAGCCCCATGAGCACGAAGGAGATCAGCGTCACGAGGCCGACATTCATGCGCAGCTTGTACAGCAGCTGGCCGGCCAGGACGCCGGTCAGGATGATGCCGATGGTGGCCACGAAAGAGCCCTCGAAGGTGTTCCAGAAGGTGCCGATGAGCTGGATGAAGGTGGCCGACAGGATCAGGAGGTAGAACAGGATGAAGCCCAGCAGCGTGCCGCGGCCCGCGGCACCCGTGAACTCGTAGGTGATGGGCCCGAAGGACCGGCCCTGGTTGCGGACGGAGAGCATGATGGCCCCGTAGTCCTGGAGCCAGCCGATGAAGAAGTTGCCCAGGATGATCCACAGCAGCGCGGGCGCCCACCCGAACTGGATGGCCACGAACGGCCCCAGGATGGGACCCAGGGCCGCGACACTCTTATACTGGTACCCCCACAGCACGTACCGGCTCACCGGAAAGTACTCCACACCGTCGGTGTACATGTGCGCGGGGGTGGTCCGGTTGGGATCCGGACGCCAGACCGTCCTGTCGTACCACCGGCCGTACCCCCAGTACGCGATGGCATAGGCGATGAGTGCCAGCAGCACGAACATCGCCGGTGTGTTGGCCATGTTCCGTACCCCTTTCGCCGGCGACTGCCGGTGGCGGAGCTTGCCTACCCGAGCCTGCGCGACGATGCCAGGATGAGGGCGAAGCGCTGTGCCCGGGACCTGGGCTGGGGATGAACGGCCGTAAAGGTCGTGCCGGGACGGAGGTCAAGGTCGTGCCGGGACGGAAGTCAAGGTCTTGCCGGGAGGGAGGTGAAGATCGTGCCAGGACGGAGGCGGCGACTCCGGAGGTGGATCATCTGGGTGAAGGGCACAAGCGGGATCCATGGTGCGAATGAAATGGTGCGAATGAGTACGAAGCCAACCTCCCCGCCCGTCAGCGTGGCGGGTGAACGCGATCATGACGGATGAGATGACGGCCCGTGAGGCTACCGATCAACCAGCCGGGCATCCCCCCTCTCCGTGACGATCCCCCAGCCCATGGAGCCCCCACGCGGGGGCCCCGCCGCGCGACGATACGGGCCCGGGTGACGATTCCGGCTCATCGGGCAGGCCGCCCTCACCGATCTCCGGGGCCCGTCGCGCCTGCTTATCGCTCTTTTCGACCGCCAGGTCCCAATTCCTGCCGGCCCGGCAGGCGGCTCACGGCACCAGCCACCACAGGGGCGCTCCGGTCTCCCTGTAACCCGCCAGGTGGTCGGGACCGCCCGTGCCCGGCCAGCGAGAGGCCAGCGGCGCCGGCACCGGTTCCTCCAGGGCCCGCAACAGAACCTGGCGGGCCCGCCAGAGGCGGTCGGCGGGCACCGGTTCCCCGCCCGTGAGGAGGTCCTCGGGGAGCACCACGGGCGGCAGGGCTGCCGGTGACCAGGGGATCACCCGAGCCCAGCCGCGCGCCCAATAGCCGGGCGCGTCGTCCCGGCGGAAGAGGAGCAGCACCCAGCAGGGCCTGCCCCCGCGGGGGCGGGCCAGGTCGGGCCGCCGGGCCAGCAGCCCCTCGAGATCGGCGGGATCGGCCAGCACGACGCCGTCGAAGCGGGCGGCCGCCGGGGCCCGGGCGCCCGCGCCCGCCAGGAGGGCCGCCGCGTCGTCGGCGCCCACGGGCGCCAGCAGGACCCGGGGCCAGGGAGCGGCCGCACCCGGCGCCCGGGCGGCGCCGGGCGCGCCCGGCGAGGCCTTCTCCACGGTGTACGCGATGTAAGCGCTCACGGGCAGCCCGCCGGCCCCGCCGCCGGCCCCCGCGCCCTCACCAGAAGCCCCAAGGGCTGCCAGCCAGGACTCCGGGAGCAGCAGCCGGTCGCCGGGAAGCCGCGGCCGCCAGCTCGCCACCCCCGGGGGCAGGAAGCCAGCCGGGACCGCCGGGCCGCCCGCGGCGCTCCCTGCCGGCCCGGTGGGGCCGCCGTCGCCAGCCACGGGACGTCCCCGGGCCTGCCCGTCGCCCGGTTCTTCGCCGTTGTAGGAGTTTGGCCGGGCCGGCTGCGCCGGCCGGTGGTTGTGTTCGTCCATTCCTTGATCCCTCGCCGGGTTCTTGGGCCTGCCTGCGGGCCCGCCGGTGTTCTGGTACCCTTTTCTATCAGTCATGGCGTGACAGGAAGATGGCGGCCCGCGACGCAGGAAACCAGGCCCGGGCTCCGAACCTTCCTGGGGAGGTCGACGCGATGTTCAGCAAGGTCCTGATCGCCAACCGGGGCGAGATCGCGGTGCGGGTCATCCGCGCCTGCCGCGAGCTGGGCATCCGCACCGTTGCGGTCTTTTCGGAAGCCGATGAGGATTCCCTGCACGTGGCGCTGGCCGACGAGGCTTACTGCATCGGGCCCGCCCCCGCCACCCGCAGCTACCTGCACATCCCCAGCTTGATCGAAGCAGCCAGCAAGGCGGGGGTGGACGCCATCCACCCGGGTTACGGCTTCCTGTCGGAAAACGCCCACTTCGCCGCGGTGTGCAAGACCTGGGGCATCGAATTCATCGGCCCGCCGCCGGAGGCCATCGAGACCATGGGCCTCAAGTCCCGGGCCCGGGAGGCCATGGTCCGCGCCGGCGTGCCCGTCGTTCCCGGCAGTGAGGGCACCGTGGCCTCCGACGAGGAAGCCATCGCCATCGCCGAGGAGATCGGCTATCCGGTGCTGATCAAGGCCGCGGCCGGCGGGGGCGGGCGTGGCATCCGGGTGGCCCGGAACCGCGATGAGATGCTGGCCGCCCTGGCGTCGGCCCGCCGGGAGGCCGAGGCCAGTTTCGGCAACGGCGATGTGTACGTGGAGAAATTCCTGGAGGAACCGCGCCACGTGGAGATCCAGGTGGTGGCCGACAAGCACGGCCACGTGGTGCACCTGGGCGAGCGCGAGTGCTCCGTCCAGCGGCGGCGGCAGAAGTTGATCGAAGAGGCTCCGTCGCCCGCCCTGAATCCCGAGCTGCGGGCGCGGATGGCAGAGGCGGCCCTCCGCGCCGCCGCGGCCGTGGACTACGTCGGCGCGGGCACTGTGGAGTTCCTCGTAGACCGGCACGGCAACTTCTACTTCATCGAGATGAACACGCGTATCCAGGTGGAGCACCCGATCACCGAAGCCATCACCGGCATCGACCTGGTGAAGGAGCAGATCCGGATCGCCGCCGGCGAGCCGCTCTCCTTCCGCCAGGAGGACGTGCGGTTCACCGGCTGGGCCATCGAGTGCCGCATCAACGCGGAGGACCCCGCCAACCGGTTCCTCCCCTCGCCGGGCACCATCACGGCGTGGGAACCGCCCGGTGGACCGGGTATCCGGGTCGACAGCGGCGTGCGCTCCGGGTCGGTGGTGCAGCCTTATTACGACTCGCTGGTTGCCAAGCTCATCGCCTGGGGGCGGGACAGGGACGAGGCCATCGCGCGCATGGAGCGGGCACTGGCCGAATTCCGCATCGAGGGCATCAAGACCACCGTGCCGCTGTACCAGCAGATCCTCGCCCGGGACGACTTCCGCCGGGGCGCCTTCCACACCCGCTGGCTGGAGGAGGAAGTGCTGGCCCAGGCGTGAAGAACAGGCGTGAAGAAAAAGCGGAAACGCCCGCGGCCCGAACCCCGGCCGCGGGCTTCGCCTTTCCTTGCGGTCCATCGTGGCGCCGCGTTCCGCCGGCCACCGCTCAGCGCTTGGAGAACTGGGGCGCCTTGCGGGCCTTCTTGAGGCCGTACTTGCGCCGCTCCTTGACGCGCGGGTCCCGGGTCAGCAGGCCGGCCTGCTTGAGCGGCTTGCGGTACGACTCGTCCGCCTTCACCAGCGCCCGGGCGATGCCGTGGCGAACGGCGCCGGCCTGGCCGGAAATGCCGCCGCCCCCGACCCGCACCAGCACGTCAAACTTGCCCAGGGTACCGGTGATCTTGAGCGGCTGCTCGACCTGGGCGCGGTGGGAGATCACCGGGAAATACTCCTCGAAGGGCCGGCCGTTGATCACTACGCGGCCCTCGCCGGGAATCAGCCGGACCCGCGCTACGGCCTCCTTGCGCCGGCCCGTTCCCCAGTACACGACCTGCGACGTCTGCGCTGCCATCGGGTTCCACCTCACTCGTCGTTACCCGATCCCCAGGCAATCTTGTAGGGCTTCGGCTGCTGCGCCGCGTGCGGGTGCTCGGGACCGCGATAAACGTGAAGCTTCCGGAACTGGCGCCGGCCCAGTCGATTCCGCGGCAGCATGCGCCGGACGGCCAGCTCGATCATCCGCTCGGGGCGGGTCTGGAGCAGGTGTTCCGCCGTGATCGACCGGAGGCCGCCGGGATAGCCGGTGTGCCAGTAATAAACCTTCTTCTTGAGCTTGGTGCCCGTCAGGCGCACCTTCTCGGCGTTGATCACGATCACGTGATCGCCGGTGTCCACGTGGGGCGTGTAGATGGGCTTGTGCTTGCCGCGCAGGATCTTGGCGACCTGGCTGGCGAGGCGCCCGAGGGGCACGCCCGTCGCGTCGATGACGTACCACTCACGCTGCACGTCCTGCGGGCGAGCCATGAAGGTGGTTCGCATCCCTGGTTCCTCCCGTATGGGGCGATAGCCGGAACGGGCGGGTCTCGCCCGGTGGCCCGCTGATGCTCGTCCTCGCGCTCTGTCCCTCAGGGGGGCCGTGGCGAAAAACGCGCAGAAAACAGGCAAAGCCCGGGACGGGCTACGTCAATACCCGAGCGAAACCCCGTCGCGCCGCCCGGTCCCCGCGACCGTGGCGGTGCCCGCCGGCCCGGCCGGCACCCTCCGGCGCCCCGGCCGGGATCGGCATCCCCTGGTTCCTCTGAAAACAGCAAGCGTTATTTTAGTCGGCGCCCTCCATACTGTCAAGCCAGGCGGGCCGGGGCGGGTTCAGCTCCCCGTAGTCCACGCGCCAGAGGACGAGACCGTGGGCGGGGGCCGTCGGGCCGGTGAGGCGGCGGTCGCCCGTGGCCAGGATGGTGTCGACCCGCTCGGGCGGCCAGCGCCCCCGGCCGATCTCCACCAGCGTGCCCACGATGCCCCTGGCCATGTGCATCAGGAAACCGTCCGCCTCCAGGACGACGCGGAGCAAAGGGCCCCTCTCCTCCAGCTGGCAGCGGTACAGGGTCCGCCGGGTGCGCCGCACGGGCGAGCCCGAGGCCTTGAAGGCGGCGAAGTCGTGCTCGCCTTCGAAGCGCCGGGCGGCGTCCCGCATGGCCGCCACGTCCAGGGCCTGGCGGATGTGCCACCGCCAGCGCCGGTGGAGCGGGTCCGGCACCTCCGCCCGCCAGAGGTAGTACACGTACGTCTTGCGCCGGGCGCTGTACCGGGCGTGGAAGCCGGGCGGGACCTCGTCGGCCCAGACGGCCACCACGTCGGGCGGCAGGAGTCCCTGCAGGGCGGGGACGAGGCGCCCGGTGGGAAAGGGCCGGGAGGTGCGGAAGTTCACCACCTGGGCCCGGGCGTGGACGCCAGCATCCGTGCGGCCGGCGGCCACCACGCGGACGGGATGCCCCAGCAGCCGGGCCAGGGCCTCTTCCACCACGGCCTGCACGGTGCGGCGGCCCGGTTGCCGTTGCCAGCCGGCGAACTCGGACCCGTCGTAGGCCAGGACCAGGCGCAGGTTGCGCGCCGGTTCCTCCTGGCGCTCCGGCTCCTTCACCTTCCCAGCCTCCCCGAGGTGGCGGGGCCAGCGGCCGCCGCCCGGCCCCCCGTACTAGCGGTCCACCGCCAGGGCCAGGATCACCATGACCAGCAGCAGGGCGGCGGCCACCGCGTCCCGCCCCCCCAGCCGCAACTCGCGATACCGCGTCCGGCCCTCGCCGCCCCGGTAGCAGCGCGCTTCCATGGCCAGGGCCAGGTCGTCGGCGCGCCGGAAGGCGCTGATGAACAGCGGCACCAGCAGGGGTACCAGGCCGCGGGCCCGCTGCAGCGGGCCGCCGCGGGTGAAGTCGGCGCCGCGGGCCATCTGGGCCTTCATGATGCGCTCGGCCTCCTCGGCCAGGGTGGGGATGAACCGCAACGCGATGCTCATCATCATGGCCAGCTCGTGGGCGGGGACGCGGCGCCCCAGCGGGCGCAGGAGGGCCTCTATGCCGTCGGTCAGGGCGATGGGCGACGTGGTCAGCGTCAGCAGCGACGCGGTGGTCACCAGAAGAACCAGCCGCGCCACCAGGCGCAGGCCCAACTCCAGGCCCTCCCGCGTGGCCGTCAGCGGCCCCACCCGGGCCAGCGGGTCTCCCGGCACGACGAACAGGTTGAGCACCAGGGTCAGCGCCAGCAGCAGGAGGACCGGCCGCAGGCCGCGCAGCATGTAGACCGGCGACAGGCGGGCCCAGGCCACGGCCGCCACCGTCGCCGCGGCCATCACGGCGTAGGCGGCCCAGCGGTGCACCATGAACAGGACGATCGCGTAGACAACGGTCAGCACGATCTTGGTGCGCGGGTCCAGCCGGTGCAGGGCCGAGTCCCCCGGCACGTACTGGCCGATGAGCAGGTCGCGCATCACCGCCCGTCGCCCCCGCTAGCCGGCGGCCGCGAGGCCCGGAACAGGGGCAGGCGGTCGGCCACGGCCAGGAGCTCGCTCTCGGCCTGGTCGACGCTCAGCACGCCCGCCGGCACGGGCACGCCCCGCTGGCGCAACTCGGCCATGAGCTCGGCCACCGCCGGCGGCCGCAGGGCACACGCGGCCAGCAGCTCCCGCCTGGCGAACACCTCCGCCGCCGGACCGTCGGCGGCCACCCTGCCGTCCCGCAACACGATCACCCGTTCCACCAGGGCGGCCAGTTCGTCCATATCGTGGGAGACCAGGACGATGGTCATGCCCGCCTCTCGGTGCAGGCGGCGCAGGTGGGCCAGGAGCTCGGCACGCCCCTGGGGGTCCAGGCCGGCGGTGGGCTCGTCCAGCACCAGCGTGCGGGGCCGCATGGCCAGGACGCCCGCGATGGCCACCCGGCGCATCTGGCCGCCGCTGAGGGAAAAGGGGGACCGCTCGGCCAGCTCGGGAGAAAGCCCCACCAGGGCCATGGCCTCCCGCACGCGGCGGTCCACCTCGTCTTCGGGCAGCCCCTGGTTGCGCGGCCCGAAGGCGATGTCGGCAAAGACCGTCTCTTCGAACAGCTGCTGCTCGGGGAATTGGAACACCAGGCCGACCCGCCGGCGGGCCTCGGCCAGCCGGCGGTGCTGCTCGGGACCCGGCGCCCACAAGTCGATCCCATCCACCACCACGCGACCGGCGGTGGGTTTCAGCAGCCCGTTGAAGTGCTGCACCAGGGTCGACTTGCCGCTGCCCGTGGGCCCGGCCAGGCCGACCAGCTCCCCGTCGCCGATGGCGAGGTCGATGCCGCGCAGGGAGTCCCGCCGTCCCGGGCCCCGCTCGTCGTAGACGTGGTGCAGGCCCTGGATCACGATCGGCATAAGGCGTTCACCATGTCCGGCACCGAGAGGATGCCCGGCGGCAGCGGCCAGCCGCGGCGCCGCAGGCGGTCGGCCAGGTCGGTCATGGGCGGGACGTCCAGCCCGTGGCGGCGCAACCAGTCCACGCGCTGGAATAGTTCCCGGGGGTGCGCCATCAGAAGGACACGGCCGCGGTCCATGACCACCACGCGGTCGGCCAGGGCCGCCTCGTCCATGAAATGGGTGATGAGGACGACGGTCATGCCCCGCTCCCGGTGCAGCCGGCGCACCGTGGCCAGGACCTCCGCCCGCCCGGCCGGGTCCAGCATGGCGGTGGCTTCATCGAGCACGATGCAGGCGGGCCCCATGGCCAGTACCCCGGCGATGGCGACCCGCTGCTTCTGGCCGCCGGAAAGGCGATGGGGGGCATCGTGGCGCCGCTCCCACATACCCACGGCGCGCAACGCCCCTTCCACCCGGCGGGCGATCTCGGCGCGCGGCAGGCCCAGGTTCTCGGGGCCGAAGGCGACGTCTTCCTCGACCGTGGTGGCCACCAGCTGGTTGTCGGGGTTCTGGAACACCATCCCGACGAGGCGCCGGATCTCCCACACGGCACCGGGCTCGTCGGTGCGCAGGCCGGCGACGCGCACCTCGCCCGACGTGGGCAGCAGCAGGGCGTTGAGATGGCGGGCGAGGGTCGACTTCCCGGACCCGTTGGCCCCGATGATGGCCAACAATTCACCCCGGCCTACCGCCAGATCGACCCCTCGCAGGGCCTCGACCTGATCGGGCTGACCGGGGTTGAACACGTGGGTCAGCTGCCGGATTTCGATCAGTGCGTCCACGGGGCCGGCCTCCCCGCCGCGGCGGTCTCCCGGCTCACACCAGCTCGAGCAGCGCCATCGGGGCCCCGTCGCCCCGGCGAGGCTCCAGCTTGAGGACTCGCGTGTAACCGCCCGCGCGATCGCTGTAGCGGGGCCCGATGACGTCGAACAGTTTCTTGACCACCTGCTTGTCGTACAGCACCGCCAGGGCCTGGCGCCGGGCGTGCAGGTCCCCGCGCCGGGCCAGGGTGATCAACTGCTCGGCGAGGCGCTGCGCCTCCTTGGCCCGGGCCTCGGTGGTCCGGATGCGCTCGTGCTCGAAGAGTGCCGTCACCAGATTGCGCACCATGGCCTGGCGCTGGTCGGTGGGACGGTTCAAGCGCGACTTGTGCGCCATGATCTTCCCCCCTGCCTGGAGCGCCGCATCAATCCTCCGGCTGCTTCAGGGAGAGACCCAGGGCCGCGAGCTTCTCCTCGACCTCTTCCAGGGACTTCTTGCCCAGGTTCCGCACCTTCATCATGTCCTCGGGGGTCTTCTCCACCAGCTCGCCGATGGTATTGATGCCGGCCCGCTTCAGGCAATTGTAGGAGCGCACCGACAGGTCCAGCTCGTCGATGCTCATCTCCAGGAGCTTGTTCCTGGCCTCGTCTTCCTTTTCGACCATCAGGTCGACGTCCTTGGCCTTGTCCGTCAGATTGACGAACAGAGCCAGGTGGTCCGTCAAGATCTTGGCCGCCAGGCTGGCCGCCTCGTCCGGCGCCACGGTGCCGTTGGTCCAGATCTCCAGCGTCAGCCGGTCGTAGTCCGTGATCTTGCCGACGCGGGTGTTCTCGACCTGGAAGTTGACCTTGCGAATCGGCGTGAAGATCGAATCGACGGGGATCACGCCGATGGTCCGGTCCGGCTTCTTGTTCCGGTCAGCGGGGACGTAACCGCGCCCGCGCTGTACGGTCATCTCCATGAACAGGCGGCCGTCCGGCTCCAGCGTGGCGATCAGGTGATCCCCGTTGACGATCTCCACGTCCGCCGGCGTGATGATGTCAGACGCCCGGACCTCACCCTCACCCTGGGCCTCGATGCGCAGGACCTGGGGCTCGTCCGTGTGCATCTTGATGGCCAGTTCCTTGAGGTTGAGGATGATCTCCGTGGTGTCTTCCACCACGCCGGGAATGGTCGAGAACTCGTGCAGGACGCCCTCGATGCGGACCGT
>DATCKH010000123.1:0-10786 GCA_036562425.1 Thermaerobacter sp.
CGGTTGCCGCGGCGTCATCGGGCCCGTCCCTCGACCGCTCTGGATAAGAGAAGGGTGTGGCTTTTCCGTTCGAATCGGTTGTCAACGGGATGGGTTTCTGTCAGTATACCGTCCCCCGGTGTCCCTGGCAATATGTTGCGCGGGTGCCAGCAAGTTGGACCGTGACAGGAAGGCTGAGCGGCAGTGGGAGGGGACCGGTCGTTTTCCCGCCCGTCCAACTTCGTTACAATGAAACGGGTCCCGGTCGGTACCCGGGCGCCTTGAGGTGCAAGGTGGACTTTACTCCGCGGGCGAGCGCGCCGGTTCCCATGACGGGCGCCCGTCCCGCCCGTCAACCGGACGACCGCCAGTTGGAAGGCGAACGCCATCGAAGGAAGGGTCAACGATGGACCTTCCCGCTTCTGCCAGCGGCCGGGCCCCGGCGGGCCCGCAAGGCACGGCACCGGCCAAGCCCGGGCGCCGGACGGCGCGCGAGCTCCTGCGCGCGTGGTTCATCGCCTCCCGCCCGCAGGTGAAACCCGTCACCATCATCCCGGTCCTCGTCGGCCTCCTGCTGGCGGCGGAGGACGGGGCCTTCGACCCGTGGCTGGCCGTGCTGACCATGATCGGCTCGCTGCTCATCCATGCCGGCACCGACCTGTCCAACGACTATTACGACTACGTCATGTACCGCGGTGACGCCCCCTTCACGGGCGGCAGCGGCGTGATCCAGGCCGGGCTGCTGAGCCCCGAGAGCTGCCGCCGCGGTGCGTGGGTGGCCTTCGGCACGGCTGCCGTCATCGGCGCCTACCTGGCGGCACGGGCAGGGTGGCCGGTGCTGGCCTTCGGCCTGTTCGGCATCTTCAGCGGCCTGTTCTATACGGCGCCGCCCATCCGCTACGGGTACCGCGGCCTGGGCGAGCTCATGGTCGGGATCAACATGGGGCTGGTCATCGTCGTGGGGACCTATTTCGTCCAGGCCCGCACCGTGACGGTGGAGGCGGCAGTCGCTTCCCTGCCTCTCGCCTCGCTGGTGGCCCTGATCCTCTACGCCGAGTCCGTGCACGACATCGACGAAGACCTGGCCACGGGTAAGCACACCCTGGCCACCCGGCTCGGCGAGGCCGGCGCCATCCGCCTGTATTACGCGTGGGTGGCCCTGACGGCCGTCTTGCTGGTGTGGGGGATGGCGGTGGGGTATCTGCCCTGGCTGGCTGCCCTGGCGCTGGTCCCCATGGCCCGCTGCCTGCGCACGGCGCCGCGGTTCCTGCGCGGCGACTATGAGCACGCGGACCTGTACGCCCTGGGGAAGATGGCCCTGGGCTTGTACAAAGCCACGGGTGTGACGCTGGTAGCAGGGTACGCGTTGCGGCTGCTGGCCTGAGCGGCTCTGGTGCCAGGAGCACCCGTTGCCGGCGCACGGGGGCGCGTAGCAGGGGGACGGCTGCTGGTGGCAGTTGGAGTCTCCCACCCCCTGAAGTGAATGAAGGTTCATACACCTGCTCCCAGCATCTCGCAATGTCGCGACATCTCGCATTGAGGGATGAGGCCGGTTGGTGAAACAGGCATTGACTTCCCGGTTGCTTCTGGATCTGGAACGGCTGGCCGCCCGGGCCGCCGGGCTGGCGCGCCGGATCGGGCGGCCGGCTGTCGTGGTGAGCGTAACCGCGCCCGCGCCACCCGCCGACCCCGTGACGCTGTTCCAGCGCGCTTCCTCCTGGACGCGTTCCCGCACCCTCTGGATGGCGCCCCGCGGCGAACTGGCCCTGGTGGGGCTGGGCGCGGCGGCGGTCATCGAAGCCTTTGGGCCGGAACCGGTGCGGCCGGTGGAGGCCGCATGGCGGGACCTGGTGGAGGGCGCCATGGTGGAGGGGCCGGCCGGCGCGTGGGGCACGGGTCCCGTCCTGCTCGGGGGCCTGGCCTTCGACCCGGCCGCCGGGGCCGATCCCGTGTGGGAAGGTTTCCCCCCGGCGCGCTTCGTCCTTCCCGCCCTCCTGTACACCCGTGACGAAGGCGGCGCGTGGGTCACCCTCACCCGGGTGGTGGGCGCGGCGACAGATCTTGCGACGAACGCGGCGAACATCCCCGCCGCCGGTGCCACCGCGGCGGTGACAGGAGACGGCGGGGCCGGTGAGCGCGTCGCGATCCGGTTTCCCATGGATCCCGCCCCGACGGGTGAGGGACAGCGGTGGCTGGCCTGGCTGGAGGGGGTCGCCGCGGAGCCTGACCGGCCTACGTGTGGCGAGGGAGACCGGGCCAGCGACGCTGCGCCGGACCGTGCGGTTACAGCGGTATCCGGTGCCGCCGTGACCGGCATGGAGGAACATCCCGGGCCCGGGGCGTGGCGGCAGGCCGTGGAGCAGGCCCTTGCCGCCATCGCGCGGGGCGAGTTGCGCAAGGTCGTCCTGTCCCGCCGGGTGTGCCTCCGAACACGCACGCCCTTCGATGCCGGCGACGTTCTACGCCGGCTGCGGGCCGGGTACCCGGATTGCTTCCTCTTTTGCATCCCCGGCGGGGACGCCTTCTTCCTGGGCGCGACCCCGGAACGCCTGGCCCGCGTGCGCGCGGGCAGCCTCGAGACGGCGGCGGTGGCCGGTTCCACCCGCCGGGGCGAGACGGAGGAACGGGATCGCGAGCTGGGCCGGGCGCTGCTGGCGAACCCCAAGGAGCGGGCGGAGCACGCCCTGGTCGTCGAGATGCTGCGGGAGGCCCTGGCGCCCCTGTGCGAGTCGCTGGAGGTACCGGCGGAACCGGCGCTACTGCGCCTGGGCAATGTGCAGCACCTGCACACGCCCATCCGCGGCGCCGTGCGCGGGCGGTCGGTGTTGCAGGTCGTGGCGCGGCTGCACCCGACGCCCGCCGTCGGCGGAGTGCCACGGGGCGAGGCCCTGCGTTTCATCCGCCAGCAGGAGCCGGCGCCCCGCGGCTGGTATGCCGCGCCCGTGGGCTGGCTGGATCACCATGGCGAGGGCGAGTTCGCCGTCGCCATCCGTTCCGGCCTGCTGCGCGGGGCCGAGGCCTGGCTGTTCGCGGGCTGCGGCATCGTGCCCGGCTCCGATCCCCAGCGCGAGTACGAGGAGACCCGCCTGAAGCTCCAGCCCCTGCTGTCCGCGCTGGGAGCGGGCGATGCAGTGCGCGGGGAGGGATGGATGTGAACGGTGCTGCCGGCGACGGCGCCCGCTTGGGAGAAGTGGCGCCGCCCGCTGCCGGCGATGCCGGCACGGCCACCGCTTACGCCAACGCCGTCTATGCCGGGGAGCTGCTGGATGAGCTGGCACGCGCCGGCGTGCGCCACGTCTGTATCTGCCCCGGTTCCCGGTCCACGCCCCTGGCGCTGGCTGCGGCCCGCCACCCGGCCCTGAAGGTGTGGGTCCACCTGGACGAGCGCTCGGCGGCCTTCTTTGCCCTGGGCATGGCCAAGGCTGGGGGCGAGCCCGTGGCCCTGATCGCCACCTCGGGCACGGCGCCGGCCAACTTTTACCCGGCCGTGATCGAGGCTCGTTACGCGCGGGTGCCGCTGGTGCTGCTGACGGCGGACCGGCCCCATGAGTTGCGGGAGTTCGGCGCGCCCCAGACGGTGGACCAGGTGCACCTCTACGGGCGCCACGTCAAGTGGTTCGCCGACCTGGCGCTTCCGGAGGCCGACCCGGGCATGCTGCGTTACGTGCGGCAGGTGGCGGCGCGGGCCGTGGCTGTGGCCCTCGCACCGCCGGCGGGGCCAGTCCACCTGAACGTGCCCATGCGGGAGCCGCTGGTGCCTCCCGCCGGCTTCATGCCAGCCAGGGAACCGGCGGGGGCTACGGGAGCAGGGGCTGGCGGCTATGCCAACGATGACGCGGCCGGCCGCGGCCGGGACGGAGAGAGCGGCGCGGCGACCGTAGCGGGTCCGCAAGCAGCCGGATACGCGGGGATCCGGGCCGAGACGGCTGCTGCGGTCCTCTCGCCCGAGCAGGTGGCCGGGCTGGCCGCCACGCTGGCGGCGGCCCGCCGGGGGATCATCGTCTGCGGCCCGCACGCCGGCCCGGGCCTTGCGGAGCCCGTCACGCGCCTGGCTGCCCTGCTGGGCTTCCCCGTGCTGGCCGACCCGCTCTCCGGCGTCCGCTGCGGGCCCCACGACCGGTCCGTTGTCATCGATGCCTACGATGCTTTCCTGCGCGTGCCGGCCCTGGCCGAGGCGCTGGAACCCGACCTCGTCCTGCGCATCGGCGCGGTGCCCACGTCCAAGCCTCTCCTGCTCTACCTGGAGCGGCACGCCCGGGCCCGCCAGATCCTGCTGGACGAAGGCGGCTGGAACGACCCGGGCCACGTGGCCACGGAGGTGGTTGCCGCCGATCCGCGCCTGGCGCTGGCGGCGCTGGCGGATCACCTGGCAACGGCCGGCGCCCGGGCGAGCGGGCGGAAGACGGGTGGTCCCGACGCGGCTGCCACGGCCGGCGGTGATGTTGGTGATGTTACTGATACCGCCGGCTTGGCCGGCGGCGGGGTCACCGGACTGGCCGGCTCCGGATGGCTGGACCTCTGGCGCCGCCTCAACGCCACCACCCGCCGCGCCGTGGCCGCGGCCATCGGCTCGGTGGAAGAACCGGCCGAGGGCCGGGTGTTCAGCGAGCTGGCGGGCCTGCTGCCCGACGGCGCCACCCTGTACGCCGGCAACAGCATGCCGGTTCGGGATCTCGACACCTTCTTCCCGGCGCTGCCGAAGCGCATCCGGTTCCTGGCCAACCGGGGGGCCAACGGCATCGACGGCGTGGTCTCCAGCGCGCTGGGGGCGGCGGCGGCCGGGGAGGGGCCGCTGGTGCTGGTCATCGGCGACCTCTCCTTCTACCACGACCTCAACGGCCTTCTGGCCGCCGCGCGCTACGGCATCGACGCCACGATCATCCTGATCAACAACGACGGGGGCGGGATCTTCTCCTTCCTGCCCCAGGCGCGCCTGCCCGAGCACTTCGAGCTTCTGTTCGGGACGCCCCACGGCCTCGACTTCCGCCATGCCGCCGCCCTCTACGGCGCCGCCTACGAGCGGCCCGCGGGCTGGGAAGACTTCCGGGACGCCGTCCGGCGGGCCCTGGCCTCACCGGGCCTGTCCATCGTCGAGGTGCGGACCGACCGCCGGCGCAACGTCGAGCAGCACCGCCAGGTGTGGCGGGCGGTGGAGGAGGCCCTGGCGGCCGAGGGGCTGGTGGGGTCCGGGGCTGGGCACGGGCCGGGAACGGGGCAGAGGGCGGTACGGGAGGCGGCACGCGGCACCGACGGCGGTTTCGTATCCCGGCCCGGCGCGGAATCCGGGCCCGGCGCGCAGGACGCGGCCATGCGCGGGGGTGAGGCGCGGTGACGGCCGTGGCGGCCGGGCCGGCAGGCGACGGGGGCCAAACCGGTGTGCCGGGGTGGGGAGGAACCGGCCCGGAGCCGTGGGAACCAGACCGCAGGGGACCGCAACCCCGCGGCGAGGCCGGCCCGGCAGCGGCGCGTCCCACGGGCCGGTGGATTGACGTGGACGGCCTGCCCTTGTACGTGGAGGAAACGCTCTCCGTCGGGGACACGGCCGGTGACGGCGAGCCCATCGTGCTCCTGCACGGGTTTACCGGCAGCACCGCCACCTGGGAGGCCCAGCGCGAGGCGCTGGCCCGCCTGGGGCCCGTCATCGCCGTGGACCTGGTGGGCCACGGCCGCTCCGGCGCGCCGGCGGGCGTGGACCGCTACCGCATGGAGCGCTGCGTGGCCGACCTCCTGACCCTGTTCGACCGCCTGGGGCTCCGGCGCCTGCGGCTGGTGGGGTACTCCATGGGCGGCCGCGTGGCCCTGCACGTGGCCCTGGCCGCGCCGGAGAGGATCGGGGCCCTGGTGCTGGAATCCGCCTCTCCGGGCATCGCCGACCCCGCCGCGCGGGCGGAGAGGCGGCGTCAGGACGAGGCGCTGGCGGCCCGCATCGAGCGGGAGGGCATCGAGGCCTTCGTCCGCTACTGGGAGTCGCTGCCCCTCTTCGCCACCCAGCGGCACCTGCCGGAGGGTGTGCGGGAGCGGCTGCGTGCCCAGCGCCTGGCCAATCGCCCCCACGGCCTGGCCAACAGCTTGCGGGGCATGGGCGCCGGCGCGCAGGAGCCGCTGTGGGCTCGCCTGCCCGAACTGCACCTGCCGGTCCTGCTGGTGGTGGGGGAGCTGGACGCCAGGTACGTCGGTATTGCCCAGGAAATGGTAGGCCTGCTGCCGGCGGCCCGGCTGGCGGTGGTGCCCGGCGCGGGCCATACCGTGCACCTGGAGCGGCCGGCCGACTTCAACCGCGTGGTCACCGCGTTCCTGGCCTCACCCGCGGAGCCCGCCCGCGGGAGGGAGCGCCCCGGCGGTGGGGGCGGCGGCACCGGCGAGCTTCCCGCGCGTGGCGGCGATGCCGCCCGCTGGGCCGGCGGCCACACCGCCCGCCGGGCCGGCGGCCATGCCGGTCACGGTGCCCGCGACGGCGCCGGTTCGTCCTGAACGGGCGCAGCAGGAGAGAGGCGGCAGGGCGGCGTGTGGCCAGAGAGGGGGCGGGCAGGAGAGTGGCGGAGGCATGAGGGAGAAGGAGCATGAGGGAGGGGGACGAGCCATGGCGACGGACCAGCCTCGCACCGATCTTCCGCGCTGGATCAAGGTCCGCGACTACGAAGACATCATCTACGAGAAGGCGGACGGTGAGGGCATCGCCAAGATCACCATCAACCGGCCCCACGTCCTCAACGCCTTCCGGCCCAAGACCCTCTTCGAGCTGCAGGACGCCTTCGCCGACGCCCGTGACGACGGCAACATCGGCGTCATCCTGTTCACGGGTGCCGGCGGCAACTTCTGCACCGGCGGTGACCAGAAGGTGCGCGGCCACGGGGGTTACGTGGACGACGAGGGCGTCCCGCGCCTCAACGTGCTGGACCTGCAGCGCCAGATCCGGACGCTGCCCAAGCCGGTCATCGCCCTGGTGGCCGGGTATGCCATCGGCGGCGGGCACGTGCTGCACGTGGTCTGCGACCTGACCATCGCCGCCGATAACGCCAGGTTCGGCCAGACCGGTCCCAAGGTGGGCAGCTTCGACGGCGGCTACGGCGCCGGGTACCTGGCGCGCATCGTCGGGCACAAGAAGGCCCGGGAGATCTGGTACCTGTGCCGCCAGTACACGGCCCAGGAGGCCCTGGAGATGGGCCTGGTCAACGCCGTGGTGCCCGCCGACCAGCTGGAGGCGGAGGGCGTGAAGTGGGCCCGTGAGATCCTGGAGAAGAGCCCGCTGGCCATCCGCTTGCTCAAGGCGGCTTTCAACGCCGATACCGACGGCCTGGCCGGCCTCCAGCAACTGGCCGGCGACGCTACGCTGCTCTACTACCTGACCGACGAAGCCAAGGAAGGTCACCGGGCCTGGCTGGAGAAGCGCAAGCCCGACTGGAGCAAGTTCCCGCGCTTCCCTTGATGCGGCGCCGGCTTTCCCCGGGGCGGGTGCCCGTCGCTCGTTACCCGCGGGCGCCCGCCCCGGGGCGTTGCTGCGGTGGGTGTCCTGGCCCTGGCCGGTGGCGAGCGGCCGCGAGGCCAGAAGGGCGCCCACCGGTCATGGGGGGCCACGGTACCCGTGGCCGGCGGGGCCGGCAAGCCGCACTGGTAGCGGCCTCCCTTGCCACCCTTGCCCGCGTGCCGTTATATTGTAGTGTCTCGATCGGAATCTCCATGTTTTGGCGGGGGCGCCCGCGGGCGAGGGGGCATACGGTGGCGTGAGGAGGGGTCGATCATGCCGGCACTTCCGGTGGTACTCAACGTGGCCGGGCTCCTGGTTCTGCTGGCCGCGCTTTACTGGATGAAGGCCCGCGGGCTGTCCTTCGCGGCCCGGGTCTTCGCCGGCCTGGGGCTCGGCATCCTGTACGGCCTTGCCCTGCACCTGCTCTTTGGGGCACGGCCGGAGGTCATCAGCGCTTCCGCCGACTGGTTCAGCATCGTCGGCTCCGGCTACGTCAAGCTCCTGCAGATGGTGGTCGTGCCGCTGGTCTTCATCGCCATCGTCTCGGCCTTCACCAAGATGGAGCTGACTGAAAACGTCGGGAAGATCGCCGCTCTCATCATTGCCATCCTGCTTGCGACCACGGCCATTGCCGCCACTGTCGGGATCGGGTCGGTGGCCGCCTTCGACCTCGACGCCAGCCGGATCCCCCAGGGTCAGGAAGAGATGCAGCGGGCGCAGGAGCTGGAGCAGACCTTCGGCGAGCTGCAGCAGATGACGATGCCCCAGCGCTTCCTGGAACTGTTGCCCGCCAACCCCTTCCTGGACTTCACGGGTCAGCGCCGGACGTCGACCATCGCCGTGGTGATCTTCGCGGCCTTCGTCGGCATGGCGTACCTGGGGCTCCGGCAGCGGGATCCTGAGGCGGCGGAGACCTTCGCGCGCCTCGTGCGGGCACTGGAAGCCGTGGTCATGGGCATGGTGCGGCTCGTCATCCGACTGACGCCGTACGGCGTCCTGGCCATCATGACCAAGGTAGCGGCCACCAGCGACTACCAGGCCATCTGGGAGCTGGGCAAGTTTGTCGTGGCTTCGTACGCCGCCCTGGTGGTGGTGTTCGGCATCCACCTGCTCCTGCTGTCCCTGGCGGGGCTGAACCCCGTGGCCTACGTGCGCAAGGCACTACCCGTGCTGGCCTTCGCCTTCACCTCGCGGTCCAGCGCGGCCACCCTGCCCCTGAACGTGCGCACGCAGGCGGAAGAACTGGGAGTGCCCCAGGGCATCGCCAACTTCGCCGCCTCGCTGGGGCTGTCCATCGGGCAGAACGGCTGCGCGGGTGTCTACCCTGCGATGCTGGCCGTGATGGTCGCGCCTACTGTGGGCATCGACCCGTGGTCGCCGGGCTTCATCCTGACCGTGATCGCCGTCGTGGCCATCAGCTCCTTCGGTGTGGCGGGCGTCGGCGGGGGCGCGACTTTCGCGTCGCTGCTGGTGCTGTCCATGCTCAACCTGCCCGTGGGGCTGGCGGGCCTGCTGATCTCGGTGGAGCCGCTGATCGACATGGGGCGGACCGCGGTGAACGTCAGCGGCAGCATGACGGCCGGGCTGCTGACCAGCCGCATCACCGGCCAGTTGAACAAGGACGTGTACCTGGGCGCGGGGACCAGCGGTGCCGGCGCGGGGGCGGCGGCCGAGGCCTGAAGGGCGCCGCCCCTGCTCGGCCGGTGCCATGTCGTCACGGCGCCGCACCTGCTCGGGCGACTCCAACTGAACACGCTATATCCGTGGCTCGTGTACGTCTCGTGGCGAGCCGGTGCTGCGCGATGTCCTAGTCGTTCTTCTGCTTCCTCTGGTAGTGGGTCCGCCTGGCGAACCACCAGAGCGCCAGGGCCGTGCCCAGGATGAGTCCCCAGGTGGCGACCCAACCCCACAGGGTTGGCATGGACATCCCTCCAGGACCCGCGACGAGGCACCGCGAGCGCCGCGACGCGCCGGTGGCGGGGGCCGGGCGCCGGGGAGCGTGGCGGCGCTGCTCGCCGCCGTATCGGGGCGTGGGGGCCCTTGTTCGAAACATGCGGGTCCAGGCCTGCTACCGGACAGGGGCCCGCCCCGAGATAGCATGCCCCGGGGGAACCGGATGTCCGGCGCGGGTTCAGCGGACATCCGCTCGCGCCGTCCACGCCACCGTGAGCGCCAGGAACACCACGAAGATCGGCGTCAGCACCAGCCACCAATCCGGGACATGGGGCGCCAGTTCCTGGACGTGGGAGGCCTGCGCCGTCCAGGCGGGGATGCCCGTGGGGATCCACAGCCAGTCGTCGCCGGCGAACGAGGTGGCGATGTTCGTGACGACGAGAAACCCGGCGGCTGCCAGCGGGACGATGTAGTTGCGCGCCCATGTCGCCAGCCACAGGATGACGGGCAAGAGGAGGAATTGCGCCAGGCCCGTCTCCAGGTGAAGAACCAGCGCCCGGAGAGTCTCATCCAGGGTGGGCAGCCTGCCAATCACCGGCAGGCCGGCGATGACCGCCAGGGGAACAGCCCCGACGACCGCCACCAGCAGGACCACGGCGGCCGAGCCCACCTTGGTCAGCAGGATTCCGGGCCGGCTTACCGGCAGCGCGTACAGGTTGGACGCGGTCCCCTCCTGGAACTCGCGGACGACGACGTACGTGCCGACGAAGGCGAAGGCCAGGGGATAGACGAGCAAGTGGGCGAACATGGCGACCTGGGCCAGGAACTCGAACCAGGGGACCTGCAAGCGTGCACCGCTCGACCGCTGGGCGCCCCAGAGCAGGAGAGCGTTGAAACCGGGCGACACCGCGGTGGCCAGCAAGACGGCCAGAAGCACGCGGGACCGCCGCCACTTCAGCAGCTCCGCCCGAAGTACCGCCATCAGGCACTCCTCCTTTCCTGAGGCCCGGCGGCCGCTGCATCGTCGGGGCCGGCCGCGCCGCCCGTGGCGCGGAGGAAATGGTCCTCCAGGCTTTCCCGTTGCACAGACAGATGCAGCAGGGCCAGGCCGTTCCCGACCAGCACGCGGGCGAACTCGTCCGGCCGGTCTACCTGCTCGAAGACGTGCAGGGTCCCGTTGGGGAGCACGGTGTAGCGCCGGATTCCCATTCGTTCCTCCAGGAGGCGGACGGCCGCCTGCGGGTCGCTCGTCGCGATGACCACGCAAGAGCGGCCGCGATCCCGCAGCTCCCGCATGCTGACTTCCTCCACCAGCCGTCCCTCGTGGATGATGCCGACCCGGTCCGCCACCTGCTCCACCTCGGCCAGGATGTGGCTGGAGAGCAGCACGGAGATCCGCCGGAAGGCCGCCAGGTCCCGGATCAGCTCGCGCACCTCCCGGATGCCCGT
>DATCKH010000173.1:0-1567 GCA_036562425.1 Thermaerobacter sp.
CCGCCACATCGCCTGTGAGGGACGTTGCTTTGTCCTGTCCTGCAACCAGTTCGTCACCCGCGACATGATGCCGGCGGACTGGGAGGACATTGGCCCCGGCCCCGAGATCCTCTGCCGCGGCGGCAGCGCCATCGTCGATCCGCTGGGGAACTACCTGGCCGGCCCCCTGTACGACCGCGAAGGCATCCTGGTGGCGGACCTGGACCTCAACCGGATCACGGAAGCCCGCTACGACTTCGACCCCGTGGGGCACTACAACCGCCCCGACGTCTTCCGGTTGCTGGTGAACGAGGAGCCCATGGCGGCCGTCCAGCAGGCAGCAGCGTTCCGCCGGCATTCCGGCCGGGCGGCGGCATCCCCAGACCACGGCGACCGGGACGTGGTGCACGACGCTGATCTCGCCGGTACCGGGGAGGAAGGGCGCCTTGACTCGCCGGTGGCCAGGGACGCCAGCGCCTGAGAGTGAGAAGACCAGCACCCCATCACCGGAAGCCGGGAACGGCCCCGGCTCGCCAGCCGGGCCGGGGGAGCCCGTACGCCCGCCGCGGGGAAGGCTGGCGGAGGTGGCCGCGGTGTTCCTCCGCCTGGGTTGCCTGGCCTTCGGTGGCCCGGCCGCCCACATCGCCATGATGCGGGAAGAACTGGTGGTCCGGCGGCGCTGGCTGGACGAGCGGCGGTTCCTGGACCTCCTCAGCGTCACCCACCTGATCCCAGGGCCCAACTCCACCGAGCTGGCCATCCACCTGGGCTACGAGCGGGCGGGCTGGCGTGGGCTCGTCGTGGCGGGCGCCTGTTTCATCCTGCCGGCGGCGCTGATGGTGCTGGCGCTGGCCCACGTATACACCCGTTATGGTGCGACACCCCAGGCGGGCTGGTTCCTCTACGGCATCAAGCCGGTGATCCTGGGCATCGTGGCCCACGCGCTGGTCGGCCTGGGCCGGGCGGTGCTGGGCGGGCGCGCGGGCATGGCGGTCCGGGCGGCGCTCGCCGCCGCCGTCCTGGTGTTGTACCTGGTGGGTGTGCACGAGCTGCTGCTGCTGTTTGGGGCGGGCATCTTCTACACCATCGCCCGGCGAGCCGGGCGCGCCCGGGCCGCCGCCGGGGGCTGGCTGGCGGTTCCGGCCGCGTGGAGCCCGCCGGCCGGCGCGCCCGCGGAGCCTACCCCGGGGGCGGGACCCGCACCCGCCCGCCTCGTGCCACCGGGTACCGGCGCCCTGCTCACCGGCACCACGCTGGCTACGGGAGGCGGAGCCGCGGCCGTACCTTTCAGCTTGAGCACGCTGTTCCTGACCTTCTGCAAGATCGGCGCGGTCCTCTACGGAAGTGGGTACGTGCTGCTGGCGTTCCTCCGCAACGACTTCGTGCTGCGCCTGGGCTGGCTGACCGACCGCCAGCTCCTGGACGCCGTGGCTGTGGGCCAGGTCACGCCCGGGCCGGTGTTCACCACGGCCACTTTCGTGGGCTACCTGACGGGTGGCTGGGCGGGGGCCGCGGCGGCTACGGTGGGGATCTTCCTGCCCTCTTTCCTGTTCGTAGCCGCCATCCGGCCGCTGGCGGACCGCCTCCG
>DATCKH010000127.1:0-4226 GCA_036562425.1 Thermaerobacter sp.
GCGCGATGGTGCCCACGGGTGTCGCGGGCGCTAGGGCCTGGAGCGAGGAAGCGGTCAGAGGCGAGACGTTCCGGCCTGGGAAGTCTCGCCTTTTCTGTGTGTTTTCGTGGTATGATGTGCCCCGTGGGACCGGAGCCGAACCGGCGCCGCCCGGACGCGAGGGCCCGGGCGCCGGTTGGGGCGACGGATTCCGGCCGGACGCGCCGTGCGCGGGAGACAACGGGCCCGCCGCCGGGCGTTTCCGGTTGGGACCCTGTGGAGAAAGAAAGGGGGTGCGCCCTTGGAGACAGGTGAGGTGCTGGCCCGCCTGGCCGGCGCCACGGGGGTCTCCGGCCACGAGGAGGACGTGGCCGCGCTGATCGAGGAACTCTGGCGGCCCTACGTGGACGAGCTCCGCCGCGACGCGCTGGGCAACCTGATCGCCGTGGTCCGCGGCGAGGGCCTTGAGACCCCGGATGGGCGGCGGGCCAGCGTCATGTGGGCCGCCCACATGGACGAGATCGGCATGGTGGTCGCCGCCATCGAGGATGAGGGCTTCCTCCGCCTCGATGCCATCGGCGGCGTCGACGAACGAGCCCTCCTGGGGCAGGAGGTGGTGGTGCACACCAGCGCCGGGCCGCTGCCGGGCATCATCGGGACCAAACCCCCGCATTTGACCACCGAGGACGAGGCGCGCCAGCTACCCCGGCTGCGGGACCTGTTCGTCGATGTTGGCTTGTCCGGTGAGGAGGCGCGCCGGCGGGTGCGGGTGGGGGATCTGGTCACCGTGCACCAGGCGCCGGCCCGGCTGCAGGGCCAGCGGCTGACGGCCAAGAGCCTGGACAACCGGACCGGTGTGGCGGTGCTGACGGAGGCCCTGGCCCAGTTGCGCCGGCGCCGCCACGCGGCGGACGTGTACGCCGTGGCCACCGTCCAGGAAGAAGTCGGCCTGCGGGGCGCCACGACCAGTGCCTATGGCCTGGCACCTACGCTGGCGGTGGCCGTGGATGTCACCTTCGGCGACCAGCCCGGCCTGCCGGACACCCAGACCACGGAGCTGGGGAAGGGGCCGGTGCTGGCGCGCGGCGCCAACATCCACCCCCGGATCTACGAGGCGTTGAAGGAGACGGCCCGGTCGGAACGCATTCTCGTGCAGGACGAGTACCTGCCTGGCGCCTCGGGGACGGACGCGTGGGCCATCCAGATCGCGCGGGAGGGCATTCCCACCGGCCTCGTCTCCGTGCCGCTGCGCCACATGCACAGCCCCGTCGAGGTGGTGGACCTGGGCGACGTGCGCGAGGCCGGCCGGCTCCTGGCCGCCTGGGCGGCGCGCATCGACGGGGATTGGCTGGCGGGCCTGCTGGGGCCCGGCTGGCAGGAGGTGGAGCGCGGTGCTGCTGGCCCGGTTGAGTGAGGCCCTGGGCGTCTCCGGGGACGAGGGGGCCGTCCGGGAGCTGGTCCTGGAGCAGGTTCGCCCCTACGTGGACGCCTACCGGATCGACGGCATGGGCAACCTGCTGGTGGTCAAGGGGGGGAACAAGCGGGGCCCGCGGGTGATGCTGGCCGCCCACATGGACGAGGTCGGCTTCATGATCACCAAGATCGAGAAGAACGGCCTCTTGCGCTTCGCCAAGGTCGGCGGCATCGACGACCGGATCCTCATCGGCAAGCGCGTGCGGGTGGGTCCCGACGGCGTGCCCGGGGTGATCGGCGGCAAGCCGGTGCACCTGGACAGGAAGGCCCGGTCCGTCACCCGGGCCGACGACCTGGTCATCGACATCGGCGCCGGCTCCAAAGAAGAGGCCGAGAAGGTGGTGCGGCCCGGCCACTACGCCGGGTTCGACACCGCGTTCGGCGAGTTCGGCCAGGGGTGCTGGAAGGGCAAGGCCTTCGACGACCGCGCCGGCTGCGCCCTCCTGATCGAGATCCTCCGGGGCGAGTACGACTTCCCGCTGTACGGAGCCTTCACGGTGCAGGAAGAGGTGGGGCTCCGCGGCGCGGCCGTGGCGGCCTACGCGCTGGAACCGGACGTGGCGCTCGTGCTGGAGGGCACCACCTGCGCCGACATCCCCGGCACCGAGCCCCACGGGCAGTCGACGCGCCTGGGGCACGGGCCCGCCATCACGGCCATGGATCGCACGGTCATCCCGCCCCGGTGGCTGACGGACCTGCTGGTGTGGGCGGCGGAGCGCCGCAACATTCCATACCAGTGGAAGCGCACCACCTTCGGCGGTACCGACGCCGGGCGCATTCATATCAGCCGGGCGGGCGTGCCCACCGCTGTGGTATCGGTGCCGTGCCGCTACATCCACTCCCCGTGCGCCGTCATGAGCCGGGCCGACTTCGAGGCCGCCCGGGATCTGGTGCGCGGGTTCCTCCAGGACGTGAGCGAAGGAGGCTTGCGGCGGTGAGCGAGGGCCGGAGCACATTGCTGGAGCGCCTGCGGCGCCTCACCGAGACCTACGGCCCCTCGGGCCGGGAGGACGCCGTGCGCGCCCTGATCGAGGAGGAGATCCGCCCGTTCGCGGATGAAGTGCGCGTGGACGCCCTGGGCAACCTGATCGCGCGCCGGGCACCCCGCGGGGCCGCCGGAGCCGCTGGCGCGTCGCGGCGCGTCCTGGTGGCCGCCCACATGGACGAGATCGGCTTGATCGCCACGCACATCGACGACAACGGGTTCATCCGCTTCGACCCGGTGGGTGGCCAGGACGCGAAGGTGCTGGTGGGCCAGCGGGTCCGGTTCGAGAACGGCGTCATCGGCATCATCGGTCACGAGAAGCTCGAGGATGCGAAGGACCTGAAGCTGGCCAAGCTCTTTATCGACATCGGCGCGCGCTCGGGCGCGGAGGCCCGGGAGCGGGTGCGGGTGGGCGACATGGCCGTGTTCCACCGGCCGCTGGAGCGGGCGGGCGACCGCCTGATCGCCAAGGCTATGGACGACCGCTCGGGCTGCGCCGTCGTCATCGAGGCCATGTCCCGGCTGGAGTCCTCGCCCCACGAGATCTTCTTCGTGTTCACGGTCCAGGAGGAAGTGGGCTTGCGGGGCGCGCGCACCGCCGCCTACGGTGTGGAACCCGACGTGGCGGTAGCCGTGGACATCACGCTGGCCGGCGACACCCCGGAACCGGCCCACCGCGTGGACGTCAAGCTGGGCAAGGGGCCCGCCATCAAGATCAAGGACCTGAGCGTCATCAGCCACCCGCTGGTGCGCGACTGGATGACCCGGGCGGCGGAGGGGCACGGGATCCCTTATCAGTACGAAGTGCTGCCCATCGGCGGCAACGACGCGGGGGCGATGCAAGTGGCGCGCGCCGGGGTCCCGTCGGGCACGCTGTCCATCCCGTGCCGTTACGCCCACACGCCGGTGGAGATGGTGGACGCCGGCGACCTGGAGAACGCCGTCCGGCTGCTGGTGGCGATGCTGGAAGGGCCTATCGGCTGACGGTGGTGACGCTCCCGGTGCCGCGGGCGGGCCCCAGGGCGCGTGGGCGAGCCAGCGACGCAGCCAGCGACGGAGAATGATAATGAATTTCACTGTAAGGCGAAGATTTTGCGAATTTTTGCGGGATAGCGGGAGGAGTCCCGGCCCGCGTGCTGTACAGTAAGGATAGTTGCGCGGGGGTGCCTGGAGAACGGCCGGAGTACCCGGCCCCGGCCCGGTTCCACCCGCGGTTGACCCCGGCCGCACGCGGCCAGGGCCGCAATCAGGCGCGGAAAGGAGTTCCGGCGATGATCTACGTCATCTGTGAGCCCTGCGTCGGGACCAAGGACCAGTCCTGCGTCGAGGTCTGCCCCGTGGACTGCATTTACGAGGGCGAGGACCAGTTCTTCATCCACCCTGAGGAGTGCATCGGCTGCAGCGCCTGCTCGGCGGTCTGCCCGGTCGAGGCCATCTACGACGAGGACGAGGTTCCCGAGCAGTGGCAGCACTACAAGGAGAAGGCCCGCAAGTTCTTTGAAGAGCGCGGGCAGCTCTGAGCCTATCCCGTCCCGGCCGGGCGTCGGCCTCGGCGAGGGCCGGGTCACGGAAGGGCAAAGCCTGATCTGACCAAGGGAGCACGGCAAGGAACCAAGACGCGCCCCGGCCTGCGGGGCGCGATTTTTCTAGCCCGGGAGGTGCACGGGCATGCGCATCTGCTCCCTGCTGCCCAGCGCCACCGAGCTGGTGTGCGCCCTGGGGCTGGAGGACCGGCTGGTGGCCGTCACCCACGAGTGCGACTACCCGCCCTCGGTGCGGCGACTGCCGG
>DATCKH010000128.1:0-3527 GCA_036562425.1 Thermaerobacter sp.
CCGCGATGGGGATGGTCTCCAGGCGGATGCCCAGGTTGGCGGCCACCTCCGCCGCATCCCGCAGGCTGGCCTCCGAGGTGAAGGGCGAGGGCATCCGCACCCCCACCACGCGCTCCGGCCCGAGGGCGTCGGCGGCGATGGTGGCCACCAGGGCCGAGTCGATGCCGCCGCTGAGCCCCAGCACCGCCCCGGAGAACCCGTTCTTCCGCGCGTAGTCGCGGACAGCCAGGACCAGCGCGGCGTAGATCTCGGCCTCTCCGGCCAGCTCCGGCACGTCGTCGGGGGCCGGCAGGGAAGGCTTGCCCCGGCCCGCCGGCTCGGCCCCGGGGACGCCGCCCGGCCCGCCGCCGGTGCCCGCGGTACTGCCGGTGCCAGGCGTGCCGCCGGCACCGGCCCGGTGGCCGCTGCTGGCCGTGTCGCCGCTAGCAGCCAGGACTCCGGTACCCGCCGTACCTGCATCCGGTGCGCGCCGGTCCTCCGGTTCATCCAGGTTCACCACGCGCACACGGGCCCTTTCCTCGGCGCTGGGAGGCACATGCCGCCAGCGGGCGTCGTACATCCGCCGGGAGAAGGATTCACGGGGATCGAAGTCCCAGAGGATCAGGTCTTCCGCGAAGGGCCGGCCCCGAGCCGCCACCTCGCCGCCCGCCGTGACGATCAGGCTGCGGCCGTCGAACACCAGCTCGTCCTGGCCGCCCACCAGGTTGGCGTAGGCGATGGCCACCCCATAGTCGGCGGCCCGGGAACGCAGCACGCCTTCCCTCGCCCCCGCCTTGCCGGCCTGAAAAGGCGATGCCGACAGGTTCAGAATCAGCTCGGCGCCGCCGGCCAGGGCCTGTTCCCGTAGAGGTCCCCCGGGGAACCAGATCTCCTCACAGATGGTCACGCCCAGGGCGATGCCGCCCAGGCGAATCACCAGCGCTTCTGCCCCGGGGCTGAAGTAGCGCCGCTCGTCGAACACCGAGTAATTCGGAAGAAACCGCTTGCGCGCCACCGCCCGCACGCGGCCGCCGCGGATGACCGCCGCCGCGTTATAGAGGTCGCGGTCCGCATCCACGAACCCCACCACCAGTGCCGGCCCACCGGCGGCCCGCCGGGCCAGCCAGTCTAGCCAGCGCCGGTTGGCGTCCACGAAGTCGGGGCGGAAGACCAGATCTTCCGGCGGGTATCCCGTCAAGACCAGCTCGGGGAAGACCACGAGATCTGCTCCCCACCCGGCGGCCCGGGCAGCGTAATCGGCGACCTTGGCGGCATTGCCGGCCAGATCACCGACCGTGGCGTTGATCTGCGCGAGGGCGATGCGCAGCGGTGGCAAGCGGCATTCCTCCCCTCCAGGGTGCCCGCGAACTCGCCTGTAGTGTAGTCGCCGCCGGCTGGCCGGTCAATGCCGGCCCTGCGGAAGCGGTCCCCGGCCACCCGCGTTAGGGGAGGCCCGGGGGCGGCCGTTCCAGCAAGGAGCGGGCAGGCCGCAGGCGGCAGGAAACAGATCGGGGCTCCCTAATTTTTCATGTGGAAATCCTCCCGGAAAAGCCTCCACGCGACCCGGTGGCGGCGGTCGCCGGATGACCGGCGCCGGCTGGGTCAAACTACCGCTGGTGGAAACCGGTACGCGGGCGACGGCATCCGGCCCGGCCACCGCCGAGCCTGCACGGGCGGAAGCGCCGGGTCACGGACCGAAGCAGATGCGGGCCGCCCGGCACCGGCCATGGCGGGGGATGCCCGGGCCGGGCGGGAGCTGTGCCCGTGAGGAAGGGGTTGAGGTCATGCGGTACACCATCCTGGCACCATCTCGGGAGGGCTTCCTCGGCCAGCTGGTGGACGGCCTGCGGAGTATCCTCGACCTGCACGGCCATGAGCCCACAAGCCCTGACGATCCCGAACTGGGCCTGGCCATCCAGGTGACCGACCCGGCGGACCCCCGCCCCTTCCGCCGCCAGTCCCGGGGCACCTTCGTGGTCTCCATCATGGAAGGCGAGCCGGGGGACAACCTGCTGCAGCGTGCTTACCCGTTCCTGGTCCGGACGCTGTCGAACCTGCTGATCTACGTGACCGACCAGGATGGCCGCCGGGTGCTGCACTTCGTCACGCCGGAGCTGGGCCACTACGAGGTCGGCTACGACCGGGCGGATGAGGCGGCCTTCTTCGAGGAGGTGTACCGCCGCCTGCAGCCGCTGGCCCAGTCCCGGTTCGTCCTGGACAACATCTTTGAGCCGGACCTGCCCCGGGAGCTTTGGGACGGCAACGAGACGACCCGGGCGCTGGCGGAAGCGGGACGCCGGCTGGCTTCCCTGGACCTGCTCCCGGCGCCCTTTCCCCTGGAGCAATACCTGTCGCCGCGGGATCTCCGGCACCTCAAGCTACTGTACGGCATTGGCGGCCTCAGCTACGGGAACCTGAGCGCCCGCCACGAGGGCAACACCTTCTGGATGAGCGCCAGCGGCATCGACAAGTCCCGGATGGAGGTCATCGGGCGGGACATCCTGCTGGTCAAGGACTACGACCCGGAGCGCCAGGCCATGATCCTGAGCGTGCCCGCCGACCGCGAGCCGCGCCGCGTGTCGGTGGACGCCATCGAGCACTGGATGATCTACCGCGAGCACCCGGAGGTGCAGGCCATCATCCACATCCACGCCTGGATGGACGGCGTGCCCTCCACCCAGGTCAACTACCCCTGCGGTACTTACGAGCTGGCCACGGCGGTGGCGGAGCTGGTGCGCCAGGCGCCCGACCCGGCGGCGGCGGTGATCGGCCTGAAGAACCACGGGCTCACCATCACCGGGCGGTCTCTGGACGACATCTTCGAGCGCATTGAGGGCCGGATCCAGCGCCAGGTGCCCATGACTTGAAGCTGCCAGGACGCGCGAGAGGAGACCGGCACCGAGATGGAAGCACTCGTCTACCGCCTCTCCCTGCCCCGCGTGGTGTTGACGAAATTGCTCGGTTCGCGGTGGCCCTGGTTGATCTACGGCCCGCCGGGCCCGCTGGTGCACACCCACCTGCCCGAGCCGGAGCTGCGGGGCGAGGACTGGGCCCTGATCCGGACCCGCCTGGCCGGCGTCTGCGGCTCCGACCTGGGCGTCATCGCGGCCCACTCCAGCCCATCCGCCTCCCCCTTTAGTTCCTTTCCCGCGGTGCTGGGCCATGAGATCTACGGCGTCATCGAGCGGGCGGGGTCCCGCGTGCCGCTGCCGGCCGGCACGCGGGTGGTGGTGGACCCGTCCATCAGTTGCACCATGCGGGGCCTGCCCCCGTGCCCGGCCTGCCAGGAGGGCTTCCCTTACCTCTGCCAGCGGTGCACCGAGGGCGAGCTCTCTGCCGGGTTCCTGGTCGGCTTCTGCCGCGACCTGCCCGGCGGCTGGGCGGAGCGCATGCTTGCCCACGCCTCCCAACTCCACCCCGTCCCCGACAGCGTGTCCGACGAGCGGGCCGTGCTGGTGGAACCCCTGGCCGTGGCCTTTCACGGGGTGCTGCGGCGCACCCCGGCCGCCGGTTCCCGGGTGTTGATCATCGGCGCGGGTACCATCGGG
>DATCKH010000188.1:0-3952 GCA_036562425.1 Thermaerobacter sp.
GGGCTGCGCTTCGCCATCCGCGAGGGCGGCCGGACCGTCGGCGCCGGCGTCGTCACCAAGATCCTCGAATGAGACCGGTTGGCGAGGACGCAAGGGGGGAAGTCTCGTGGCCCGGCAAAAGATCCGCATCAAGCTGCGGGCGTTCGACCACAGCGTGCTCGACCAATCGGCCGACAAGATCGTCGAGACGGCGCGGCGAACGGGGGCGAAGGTCTCCGGGCCGGTGCCGCTGCCGACCGAGCGCAGCGTGTTCACCGTCCTGACCGCCCCCAACGGTGAGAAGGACCACCGTGAGCAGTTCGAGATGCGGACGCACAAGCGCCTGATCGACATCATCGACCCGACGCCCAAGACCATCGACGCCTTGCGTCGCGTCGACCTGCCGGCCGGCGTGGACATCGAGATCAAGCTGTAAACGGAGGTGCAACCCATGGGCGTCGGCCTGTTGGGTCGCAAGCTCGGCATGACGCAGATCTTCGACGAAGAGGGCCGTGCGGTGCCCGTGACGGTCGTCCAGGCCGGCCCGTGCGTCGTCGTCCAGAAGAAGACCGAGGAGAAGGACGGTTACCGGGCGCTGCAGCTCGGTTTCGGCGAGGTCAAGGAGAGCAAGGTCAACAAGCCCATGAGCGGCCACTTCCGCAAGGCCGGGGTCAAGCCCGTGCGCTACCTGCGGGAGTTCCGGCTGGACGACGACGAGGATGACCAGCGCTACGAGGTCGGGCAGGAACTGACCGTCGAGCTCTTCAGCGCGGGCGAGTACGTGGACGTGACAGGCATCTCCAAGGGTAAGGGCTTCCTGGGCCCCATCGCCCGTCACGGCTTCGGCCGCGGCCCCATGAGCCACGGCTCCAAGTATCACCGGGGGCCCGGCTCGCTGGGTTCCTCCACCTTCCCCGGCCGCGTCTTCAAGGGCCGGAAGATGGCCGGGCGGGCCGGAGGCGAGCGCGTCACGGTGCGCGGCCTGCAGGTGGTACGGGTCGACCCGGCGCGCCACCTGCTGTTGATCAAGGGCGCCGTGCCCGGGCCCCGCGGCGGGATCGTCTCCATCCGCAAGACCAACGTCCCGCGCAAGGCGCGGCAGGCCTGAGGCCCGTGGGGCGGCGAAAGGAGGACCATCCATGCCGAGGGTGGCGGTCTACAACACCCAGGGCGAGCGGGTGGGCGAGATCGAGCTGAGCGAGACGGTGTTCGGGGCCCCGATCAAGCCGGCGCTGATGCACCAGGCGGTCGTCATGTACCTCGCCAACCAGCGCCGCGGTACCGCGGCCACCAAGACCCGGGGCATGGTCTCGGGCGGCGGCCGCAAGCCGTGGCGGCAGAAGGGGACCGGCCGCGCCCGCCAGGGCAGCATCCGGGCGCCCCACTGGCGCAAGGGTGGCGTGGTCTTCGGGCCCCAGCCCCGCGACTACTCGCAGACCATGCCGAAGAAGGCCCGCCGCGCGGCGCTGCGCTCGGCCCTGTCGGCCAAGGTGGCCGATGGCGAGCTGATCGTGCTGGAAGGCCTGTCGGAACTGGGGCTGGAGCGGCCTCGCACCAGGGAGTTCGCGGCGCTGGTCAAGCGGCTCGATCTGGAGGGCAAGCGGCCGCTGTTCGTGCTGCCCGAGCCCAATCCCACCCTGTACCTGTCGGCGCGTAACCTGCCGGATGTCGACACCGAGTACGTCGACCGGCTCAACGCGTACAAGATTCTGCGTCACGGTCACGTGGTGCTGGCGCGCGAGGCCGTCGACCGGGTCGAGGAGGTGTTCGGGGCATGAATCCCCATGACATCATCCTCCGGCCGGTGATCACCGAGAAGAGCATGCAGCAGCTGGCAGAGAACAAGTACACGTTCCTGGTGCACCCGCGCGCCAACAAGATCCAGATCAAGAAAGCGGTCGAGGAGATCTTCAAGGTGCGCGTCAAGAAGGTGAACACGATCCGGGTGCGCGGCAAGCTCCGCCGCGTGGGCCGCTTTGCCGGCCGGCAACCCGATGCCAAGAAGGCGATCGTGACGCTGGCGGAGGGTCACCGGATCAAGGAATTCTTCGAGGACGCGTCCTGACCTGACGCGTCAACCGCCCGAAGGGGGCAGCAGTGATGGCCATCAAGAAGTACAAGCCGACCTCGCCCGGGCGGCGCCAGATGTCGGTGGTGAACTACAAGCAGATCATCACCCGGGACGAGCCCGAGAAGTCGCTGGTCGTGCCCCTGAAGAAGAAGGCCGGGCGCAACGCCCAGGGCCGGATCACGGTCCGCCACCGCGGCGGCGGCCACAAGCGCCTTTACCGGATCATCGACTTCAAGCGCGACAAGGACGGCGTGCCGGCGAAGGTGGCCTCCATCGAGTACGACCCGAACCGGTCCGCTTTCATCGCGCTGCTCCACTACGCGGACGGCGAGAAGCGCTACATCCTGGCTCCGGTGGGGCTGAAGGTCGGCGACACCGTCATGTCCGGGCCCAACGCCGAGATCCGCCCGGGCAATGCGCTGCCGCTGCGCAACATCCCGGTGGGTACGACCGTGCACAACGTGGAGCTCAAACCCGGCAAGGGCGGTCAGATTGCCCGTGCGGCCGGGGCGGAGGTGCTGGTGGCCGCCAAGGAGGGCGACTATGCCCACCTGCGGCTGCCCTCCGGTGAGGTTCGCCTCGTACACCTGGAGTGCAAGGCGACCGTCGGCCAGGTCGGTAACCTGGACCACGAGAACGTCACCATCGGCAAGGCCGGCCGCAGTCGCTGGCTGGGGCGGAGGCCCGCGGTGCGCGGTTCGGTGATGAACCCGGTGGACCACCCCCACGGCGGCGGCGAGGGCAAGGCGCCCATCGGCCGTCACCCCGTGACCCCGTGGGGCAAGCCCGCGCTGGGCAAGAAGACGCGGAAGAAGAAGCCGTCGGACCGCTACATCGTCCGGCGCCGCAAGTGACGGCGCGGGCCGCGGAGCACGGGTGAAGGAGGTGCAGGCTGCATGGGGCGTTCGCTGAAGAAGGGGCCGTATGTCGACCCGAAGCTCCTGAAGAAGATCCGGGCCCTGAACGAGAAGAACGAGCGCCGCGTCATCCGCACCTGGTCCCGGGACAGCACCATCGTCCCGGAGATGGTGGGCCACACCATCGCGGTGCATGACGGGCGCAAGCACGTGCCGGTCTACATCACCGAGGACATGATCGGGCACAAGCTCGGCGAGTTCGCGCCCACGCGCACCTTCCGCGGGCACGCGGACAAGACCGAGCGCCAAGCCCGGGTGCGGTGAGGCGCGGCGGTAAGGAGGGAGTGCCATGGAAGCCAGGGCGGTCGCCCGGTTCGTCCGGGTTTCCCCGCGGAAGGCGCGCCAGGTCATCGAGCTGGTCCGCGGTAAACCCGTGGGCGAGGCGTTGACCGTGTTGCGGTTCACGCCGAAGAAGGCGGCGCGCATCATCGAGAAGGTCGTCCGCTCGGCCATGGCCAACGCGACGAACAACCACGACATGGACGAGGACGCCCTGTACATTGCGCAGGCGTACGTCGATGAAGGCCCCCGCATCAAGCGCTGGCGGCCGCGGGCCCGCGGGCGGGCGTATCCCATCATCAAGCCCACCAGCCACGTGACGGTCGTGCTGCGCGAGCGAAAGGAGGGGTAAGGTGGGCCAGAAGACGCACCCGAAAGGGTTCCGCATCGGTATCATCCGTGACTGGGATTCGCGCTGGTACGCCAAGGGGCAGGAGTTCGTCGACCTGCTGCTGGAGGACCAGAAGATCCGGCGCCACGTGAAGCAGAAGCTCTATGACGCCGGCATCTCGCGCATCGAGATCGAGCGGGCGGCCAACCGCGTTCGGCTCACCATTCACGCCGGCAAGCCCGGTATGGTGATCGGCAAGGGCGGTACCGGCGTGGAGTCCCTGCGCCAGGAACTGGAGCGGATGACCGGCCGGCAGGTGAGCATCAACGTCGTGGAGGTCAAGGAGCCGGAACTGGACGCCCAGCTGGTGGCCGA
>DATCKH010000010.1:0-5226 GCA_036562425.1 Thermaerobacter sp.
ACTCCTTGACGACCTTGAAGTTGACGTCCGCCTCCAGCAGCGCGAGGCGGACCTCCCGCAAGGCCGCCTCCACGTCGGCCTCGGTCAGCTTGCCCTTGCCCCGCAGGCGCTTGAACACGGCCTGCAGCTTCTCGGCCAGGCCTTCGAAGGCCACGCTTACACCCCGCCTTGCGTGTCGGCCAGCAGGTTCCGCGCCAGCCGGCGGGCCCGGGCCAGCAGCCGGCGCAGGCGCCGGACGGGCAGCTCGGGGCTTGCAGCCGCCGCGGGTGCCCGCGGTACGGCCGCCGCCCCGCCCGCGCCCTCCCCGGTGCTGCCGCGGTCCACCGGCGGGCCGCCCCCGGCCCCGGCGCCGTCGTGCCCCGGCCAGCCGGCCAGCTCGGCTTCGGCCTGCCGCAGCAACGCCGCCAGGCGGCGCAGGCGCCGCTGCCGCCGGGTGCGCCGGGCCAGGGCGCCCAGGGCCGCCTCCGCCTGTTCGAGGGCGGCCTCGGCCCGGCGCAGGAGATCATGGACCGCCTGCCGCGAGACCTGCAGGTGTTCGGCGACCTCGGCCAGCGACAGGTCGTAAAGGTGATAGAGCTCGAATACCTCGCGCTGCCGCTCCGTCAGCAACCCGCCGTAGAGGTCGAACAGGGCATGCAGGCGAAGCGTGCGGGCGAGGCCCGCCTCCGGCCTGTCGCGATCGAGAGGATCCCGAGGTGTCATCACCTGGGTCATCGTACGGAAGCCCGGCCGCGCTGTCAAGTAGAGGCCGTTGACAGCCGTACGGCCTCAGGCCGGCTCCGGCCCGCGGTCGAAGAGCGCATCCACGAAGGCGTCCGGGTCGAAAGGCTCCAGGTCCTCCGCCGACTCGCCGGTGCCTACCCATTTGACCGGCAGGCCGAGCTGGTCGGCGATGGCGATGACCACCCCGCCGCGGGCCGTCCCGTCCAGCTTGGTGAGCACGATCCCCGTGACGCCCACCGCCTCCGTAAAGTGCCTCGCCTGGGCCAGGCCGTTCTGACCCGTGGTGGCGTCCAGCACCAGCAGCACCTCGTGGGGCGCCGACGGGTCCAGCCGCTGGAGCACGCGCTCCGTCTTCCGGAGTTCTTCCATCAGGTTGACGCGCGTGTGCAGGCGCCCGGCGGTGTCCACCAGCAGCACGTCGGCACCGCGGGCGCGGGCGGCCTGCAGGGCGTCGAAGGCCACCGCCGCGGGGTCGGCTCCCGGCGCCTGGCGGACGAGGTCGGCTCCCACCCGCCGACACCAGCGTTCCAGCTGCTCGATGGCCGCTGCCCGGAAGGTGTCGGCGGCACCGACCACCACCCGGTGGCCCTGGGCCCGGTAGCGGGCCGCCAGCTTGCCCACCGTCGTGGTCTTGCCGCTGCCGTTGACGCCCACCACCAGTACCACCAGCGGCTCCTCCCGGCCTCCCGGCTCCACCGGCGGCGCGGCCACGGCAGCCAGGATCCGCCGCACTTCCTCCGCCAGCAGCTCCGGCACCGCCGACGAATCCCGGATGCCCTCGGCCCGCACCCTTTCCCGCAGGCGTTCCAGGAGGCGCTGGGTGGTCGCCACCCCTACGTCCGCCGTGATCAGTACAGCCTCCAGTTCCTCGTACAGGTCCTCGTCCAGGGCCGCGCCGCGGACCGCCGCGAGCACCCGGCCGGCCAGCTGCTCGCGAGTCCGGGCCAGGGTGGCCCGCAACCGTTGCCAGATCATCCCACGCTCACCTCCCGCCGTCCCCCGCCGCTCCCGGCACCCGCGGGGCCCGGCTCGTCGCCGGCCGCCACGTCGGCCAGGCGCACCGAGACGACGCGCGAGACGCCCGATTCGGGCATGGTCACGCCGTACAGGGTGTCGGCGGCAGCCATCGTCGCCTTCTGGTGGGTGATGACGATGAACTGCGTCTCGGTGAACCGCTTCAGGTACCGGGCGAACCGCTCCACGTTGCGGTCATCCAGGGCGGCGTCGATCTCGTCCAGCACGCAGAAGGGCGTCGGCTTGACGCGGATCAGGGCCAGCAACAGGGCGATGGCCGTCAGGGCGCGCTCACCGCCGGAGAGCAGCGACAGGTGCTGCAGATTCTTGCCGGGGGGCTGGGCGACGATCTGCACGCCGGCTTCCAGGGCATCCCCCTCACCCAGCACCAGGTCCGCGTGGCCGCCGCCGAACAGCTCGCGGAACACCTGGCGGAACTCCTGCCGCAGCCGGTCGTAGGCCGCGCGGAACAGCCGCTCCATCTCGCGGTCCATCTCGGCGATGACCTCGCGCAGGGCCTCCCGCGCCCGCTCCAGGTCCTGGTAGTGGCGCTCCAGGAAGGCGTAGCGCTCGCAGACTCGCTCGTGTTCCTCCACCGCGGCCAGGTTCACGTCGCCCAGTTCCGCCATGCGCTGGCGCAGCTCCCGCGCCCGGCGCTCCCCCTCCTGCCAGTCCTCGATGGTCTCGATCTCCCGCTCATCGACGCCGTAGTCTTCCACCAGCCGGGCGCGCAGCCGGTCCCGCTCGCTCTCCAGCCGGGCCACCTCGACCTCCAGGTGGCGCAGCCGCTCGCCCAGCTGGTCCAGCCGCTGCCGGGCCACTTCCGCCCGGCGCTCCAGCTCCTCCGCCCGCTGCACGGCCCGGTCGCGCTCTGCCTGCAGGCGGGCCAGCTCCTGCTGGCGGGAGGCAATCTCGACCGCCTGCCGCTCCTGCCGCGCCGCCAGCTGGCGCCGCTCCTCCGTCAGGGAACGGCGCTCTTCCGCCAGGCGGGTCACGTCGGGCAAAAGGCGCTCCCGCTCGGCGGCCAGGCGGCCGCCGTCGCGGCGGGCCCGCTCCGCCTGCTCGGCCACCAGCGCCCGCTCGCGGGCCAGCGTGTCGCAACGGGCCGTGGCCTGGGCCGTGGCGTCGGCGGCCCGCTCCAGGGCCGCCCGGGCTTCCGCCAGCGCCCGCTCGGCCGCCGCCACCGCCTCCTCCGCGGCCCGGCGCCGTTCCTCGACGGCCGCCAGTTCCTCCTCGATGACCGCCTCGGCGCCGCTGCCGCCGGCGCGCGCCAGATCCTCCAGCTCGGCCTGCACCTCGGCCAGGCTGGCCTCGACGCGGGCCAGTTGCCGGCTAGCCGCGGCCCGGGCCTGTTCCGCCTCCGCCCGGGCCACCTCGCAGCGGTGACGCCGCCCCCGCAGGGCTTCGATCCGTGCCTCCGCCTGGCTCGCCCGTTCCTCCGCAGCGCGCCGGGCTTCCTCCGCTTCCTGGAGCTGGCGGGACAGGTCGGCCAGTCGCTGCCGCAGGACCTCGATCTGGCGCTCCCGTCCCAGCAGCCCCGCTCCCTCCCGCCGGCGCCTCTCGTGGCCGCCGGTCATGGCACCGCCGGGATGGACCACGTCCCCCTCCAGGGTGACGATGCGGTACCGGTAACCCGACAGGGCCGCCAGCCGCCGCGCCGCCGGCAGGTCGGCGGCGATCAGGATGCGGCCCAGCAGGTGGGCCATGGCCGGCCGCAGGGAGGGGTCGAACTCCACGGCGTCGATGGCCCAGCTCACCGCCCCGGGCTGCCGGGCCAGGTCCCTGTCTTCAGGCCGCGGTTCCGCCGCCCGAATGGTGTCCAGGGGGAGGAACGTGGCCCGCCCCGCCCGCGCCCGCTTTAGCGCCTCGATGGCCCGCTCGGCGCCCGCCGCCGTCTCCGTGACCACGTGCTGCAGCGCCGGGCCGAGGGCGACCTCGATGGCCCGCTCCAGGCGCGGCTCGACGCGGATCAGTTCCGCCACGGCGCCCCGGACCTCGGCGAAGGCCGGGTCACCGGCGTCCCGCCCCGCCAGGACGGCCCGCACGCCCTCGAAGAAGCCCTCGTGCTCCCGCCGCATCTCCTCCAGCAAGCGCAGGTGGGAGCGCACCTCCCCCACCTGCTGGCGCAACCGCTGCACGCGGCCGGCGGCCTCCCGGGCCTCGGTCCGGGCGGCCTGGCGGCTTTCCTGCCAGCGGCGTTCTTCCGCAGCGGCGGCCTCGGCCTCGGCGGCCAGCTCCTGCAGGCGCCGGGCGGCGGCCTGTACCTCCTCCCCCAGCCGGTCGCGCTCCTGCCGGAGCTCTTCCGCGCGCTGGCCCAGCCGGCGGCTCCGCTGCTCGGCCTGGGCTCGCTCCCGCTCCCGGGCCTGGCGCTCGTTGCGCAGGACGCTGGCCCGTTGCAGGGCGGCGAACAGTTCCTCCCGCGCCGACGCCAGGGCGCGCTCGGCCTCCTCCACCGCCTGGCGGCAGGCATCCCGTTCCTGCTCCCGGCGGGCCCGCTCCTCGCGCGCGGCCGCCAGGTCCCGCTCCAGGGCCGCCAGCCGTTCCTCCACCGCCCGGTCGGAGGTGGACTGCTCCGCCAGGCGGCGCTCCAGTTCCTCCAGCTGGCGCCGCAGCCGCTGCTCCTGCTCGGCCAGATGGGCGGCCCGCTCGGCGAGGACGGCGTCCCGCGTGCGCAAGGACTCCAGGGCCCGCTCGGCCTCCAGCAACGCGGCCCGCGCGCCCTCCATGGCTTGCTCGCGCGCCTGGGCCTCCCGCCGTCGCTCGGCCCGCTCGGCCTCCACCGCCTCCAGCTGCGACCGGATCTCCGCCGCCTCCCGGCGCACGGCGTCGGCCGCCTGCCGGCGCTCCTGCACGCGGCGTTCCGCCTCCCGGGCCTGGGCGGCGTAGACCCGGGTCTCCACCTGCACCAGTTCGGCCCTGAGCTGGCGGTAGATGTGCGCCTTCTTGGCCTGCTCGGTGAGCCCCTCCAGGCGGTCGTCCAGCTCCCGCAGGATGTCCCGCAGGCGGACCAGGCGCTGCTCCGCCTCTTCCAGCCGGCGCAGCGCCTCGCGCTTGCGCGCCTTGTAGCGGACGATGCCCGCCGCCTCCTCGATCAGGCCGCGCCGGTCCTCGTCCCGGGCGCTGAGCACCTCGTCGATCTTGCCCTGGCCCACGATGGAGTAGGCCTCGCGGCCGATGGCCGTGTCGTACAGCAGCTCCTGCACGTCCTTGAGGCGCACCCGCGTCCCGTTCAGCAGGTAGTCGCTGCCGCCGGCCCGGTCGACGCGGCGGGCGATGGTCACCTCGGAGAAATCCACCGGCAGGCGGCCGTCCTCGTTGTCCAGGACCAGGACGACCTCCGCCAGCCCGACGCCCTTGCGGGTCTCGGTGCCGGCGAAGATGACGTCCTCCATCTTGTTGCCGCGCAGCTGCCGCGCGCTCTGCTCGCCCAGGACCCAGCGGACGGCGTCCACCAGGTTGCTCTTGCCGCTGCCGTTGGGGCCGACGATG
>DATCKH010000197.1:0-3391 GCA_036562425.1 Thermaerobacter sp.
CTGCAGTAGGTGTCGAGCGCCCCCTTGATGACGTCGTCCATCATCCCGAGGATGTGCTCGTGGACGTCCTCGCCGTTCAGCACCCGGCGCCGCTCGGCGTAGATCACCTCGCGCTGGCGGTTCATCACGTCGTCGTACTCGAGCACCTGCTTACGCAGGGTGAAGTTCCGCTGCTCCACCTTCCGCTGCGCGTTCTCGATGGCGCGCGTGATCAACGGGTGCTCGATGGGTTCGTCTTCCTCCACGCCCAGCCGGTCCATCAGCCCCCGGATGTTGTCCGACCCGAACAGGCGCAGCAGGTCGTCCTCCAGCGAGAGATAGAACCGGGACGAACCGGGATCGCCCTGGCGCCCGGCGCGCCCGCGCAACTGGTTGTCGATGCGCCGCGATTCGTGCCGCTCGGTGCCGATGATGTGGAGGCCGCCCAGCTCCACCACCTTGCGGTGCTCTTCCTCGGTCTCGCGCTTGGCCTCCTCCAGCAGGCGCAGGTAGTCCTCCCGCGCCTTGGCCAGCTCCGGGTCGTCCGGGGCGATCTTCCCGGAGACCGCGGAAATCACCTCGGGCGCGTACCCCAGCTTGCGCATGCGCTGGCGCGCCAGGAACTCCGGGTTGCCGCCCAGCAGGATGTCGGTACCGCGACCCGCCATGTTGGTGGCGATGGTCACCGCGCCAACCCGGCCGGCCTGCGCGATGATCTCCGCTTCTTTCTCGTGATACTTGGCGTTCAGCACCTGGTGCGGGATGCCGCGCCGCTTGAGCATCTCACTGAGGCGCTCCGACTTCTCGATGGAGATGGTGCCGACCAGCACCGGCTGCCCCCGCCGGTGGCACTCGGCGATCTCCTCCACCACCGCCCGGAACTTGGCGGCCTCGGTCTTGTAGATCACGTCCGGCAGGTCCCGCCGGATCATGGGCTTGTTCGTCGGAATGACCACAACCTCGAGGTTGTAGATCTTCGAGAACTCCTCGGCTTCCGTCGCCGCCGTGCCCGTCATGCCGGCCAGCTTTTCGTACATGCGGAAGTAATTCTGGAACGTGATGGTGGCCAGCGTCTGGGACTCGCGCTCGATCTTGAGACCTTCCTTGGCCTCGATGGCCTGGTGGAGGCCGTCGGAGTAGCGGCGCCCGAACATGAGGCGGCCGGTGAACTCGTCGACGATGATCACCTGGCCGTCCTTGACCACGTAGTCCACATCGCGCTTCATCAATTCCTTGGCTTTGAGGGCGTTGATCAGATAGTGGGCGTAATCCACCGGGTTGTCGGGGGCGTAGAGGTTCTCCACCCCCAGCATCTCTTCCACCCGGTGCACGCCCTCCTCGGTGGGCGCCACGGTGCGCGCCTTCTCGTCCACCGTGTAATCGCGGTCACGGACGAGCTTGCGCGCGATGTCGGCGAACTTGTAGTAGAGCTCGGTGGGCTTGTCGGCGTAACCGCTGATGATCAGCGGCGTGCGCGCCTCGTCGATCAAGATGCTGTCGACCTCGTCGACGATGGCATAATGGAGCTCGCGCTGCACCACCTGGTCGGGGTACAGCGCCATGTTGTCGCGCAGGTAGTCGAAGCCGAATTCGTTGTTCGTCCCGTAAGTGATATCGGCGGCGTAGGCCCGCCGCCGCTCCTCGAAGGACAGCCCGTGCACAATCACGCCCACCGTCAGGCCCAGAAATTCGTAGACCTTGCCCATCCACGCGGCGTCACGGCGGGCCAGGTAGTCGTTGACCGTCACGATGTGCACGCCGCGGCCCGTCAGGGCGTTCAGGTAGGCGGGGAGGGTCGCCACCAGCGTCTTGCCCTCGCCCGTCTTCATCTCGGCGACCTTGCCCTCGTGCAGGACAATGCCACCCATGAGCTGCACATCGAAGGGCCGCATACCCAGCGTGCGCTTCGCCGCCTCCCGCACCACGGCGAAGGCCTCGTGCAGGAGGTCGTCCAGGCTCTCACCATCCGCCAGCCGGCGCCGGAACTCATCCGTCTTGGCACGCAACTCGGCGTCGGTCAGGCGGGAGATCTCAGGCTCCAGCGCGTTGATCCGCTCGACCTCCCGCGACAGCCGCCGGATCTCGCGCTCGTTGTAATTGAACAGGTTGCGGAGCAACCCCAGCATGGGCGTTCATCTCCTGAAGAAAAAACCGGCGTGGACTCGCCGGGGAACCGTAACTCTATACCCTGCCAATTTTATCACGGAGCCACAACCCGCTTCAAACCGCGCCCCTGGCCGCTCGCGTCCCTACCGCCCCCATGCTGCGGACAACCAGCCAGAACAGGCCCACCGCGATGAAGACGTCTCCCGGGCTGGCTACCGAAGGAAAGGGAAACGGCCGCGGCAGGGGCAGGATGTCGGCCAGCCAGGGCAGCCGTGTCTCCGGCGTCAACAGCTGGTGGGTCAGGCTCTGCTCACCGTACAGGGCGGCCAGCGCCGCGAAGCGCTCGCCGCTGCCCGCGGCGATGTGAATGGCCGCTTCAGAAACGGGCATGCGGCCGCCGTTGGCCAGGATGACCAGCGCGTTGGCCACCGTCCCGGCCAGCAGGAAGGACGAACCCGGCAGGTGAAGGTTGACAGCCGAAAGCACCACCAGCAGGCCGTAGGCCAGGGCCTGAAGCACCGGCGCCCACTGGGTCAGGAGCGCCACGTCGCCGGCCCGCGCGTGCAGAAGCATGGCCCGTAACACGAAGGGCACCGGTAGAAGAACGACCCACCGCAGCGGCAGCCCCGCCAACCTGCCCAGCCGGCCTCCCCGCAGCCACCCCACCACGATGGCCAGCACCAGCGTTACAAGGAACATCGGACCAGCCCACCTTGCCCGGCACGTCGCTGGCCCGGCGGATGCCCCGGCCCGGCCTCAACGACGTTACCGGCCCCTATGGCGTTATAAGACCATAGATCAGGGGCCCGGCTCAAGCCCGCGGCCCGCGAGGCCCACGCCCTTTCCGGATGGGTCCGGATGGGGCGGGATGGGAGCGCAGCCGGCTGGAGACGGGGCCACCACCGGCTCCGGACGCAACAGCGGCAACCCAACGCGGGCCCGGGACTTCCCCGAGCGGACACCTCGGCGCCCTCTCGTATCCTGTCTCTCGTGTCTTCTCTTGTAACCTCTTCTGTGGTTCGCAGGTAGTACGCGTTCTGTGGTTCGCGGGTAGTACGCGGGCTCGACGCCTGCCACGGCCCGGCCCCTCACGCGGGACCGGGCGGCCCACTTGGGTCCAAATGTGGACCGGATGGGCCTGCAGCGACCCGGCCGCTCCTCACGCACGCGGTTCCTTGGCGGCCGCCGCCTCATGCCGGGCACCCGGAACGGCAACGGGCCCGTTGAGGGTCCCCACGAACTCGATGAAACTGAGCTCCGGCGGCCGGGTCAATTCCGCCACCCGGCGCGGGTCCTGGATCAGCTC
>DATCKH010000216.1:0-4218 GCA_036562425.1 Thermaerobacter sp.
ACTGGCCGGGCTGGCCCCCGGCGCCCGGGTCGACGCCCGGTCCATCGATGCCCAGGACATCTCGCGGGAGTACGTGGATGCCCGGGCCCGGCTGGAGAATCTGCGCGCCCAGGAGGCCCGCCTGCGGGAGCTGGCCTCCCGCGCGGGCGGTGTGGAGGAACTGCTGCGGGTGGAGCAGGAGCTCTGGCGGGTGCGCGGCGAGATCGAGCAGTGGGAGGGGCAGGTCCGCTTCTGGGACCAGGCGGTCCGGCTGGCCACGGTGGAGGTCTACCTGAAGGGAGCGGGCACGGTACCGCCGGCGCCCCCCGGTACCGTCTGGGAGCGGGCGCGGCAGGCGTTCACCCGGTCGCTGCTGCGGCTGGGGAGCCTGGCTCAGGACGCGGTGGTGCTGCTGGCGGCGCTGCTGCCCTACGCGGCCGTGGTGGCCCTGGGGGGTGGCGTGTGGTGGTGGCGCCGGCGCAGGGCCGCCGGGTGAGCTGCGGGGGACCGGCAGGCGGGGCCGGCCGGGCATCCGGCCGGCCCCCACCCGCGCTCCGAGGCGACCAGCAGAGGCTGCGGCGATATTACCAGGGAAAGGAGTCCTGGGCCGGCAACGGTCGCAGGCGTCCCGTCCCGCCCGCTTCGCGACCCGCCCAGGCCCGCAAGGCCAGGTGCACCGCGTAGGCCATGACCCCCCGGACTTGCCGGCTGCGCGGGCGCGGGCCGTACTGGGGCTTGGTGTTGGCCTCGAACACCCACGGACGTCCCGCCGGGTCCAGCCCCATATCCACGCCGATCTCACCCAGCCCGCCGTAGGTGGCCTCCAGGGCGACAGCCACAAGGCGCCCGACTCGCGTCGCCTTCTCCTCCAGGCCTGCCACCCCCGGAGCGTCCCTGAAGCGGCGAAGGAACTCCTCCAGGGTGAAGGGGGTAGCGCCCCGGGAGATGTTGGTGGTCACGGAGGCGGGGTTGCCGAGGCGCACCAGGACGAGGGGAACGGTCCACCGGCCCGTCCCATCCTTCTTCACTTCGATGCGCAGGTCCCACCGGCGCCCCTGCAGGCGGGGCAGCCGGATGCCCCGCTGGACCACCCACTCCTTCGAGCCCACCAGGCGGGGGAGGAGGGAACACAGCTGCGCGGTCGTGGCCACCCGGGTCTGCACGCGCCGGTTGCCGATCTGCCCCTTCACCGACCAGCCGCCGGCAGGGTCCGCTTCCAGGCGCAGGACTTCGGTGCCGTGGCTGCCGGTGTTGGACTTCATATACACCAGCCGGTGGCGCCGGAGGAAGCGGGCGAGGGCGGCCCGGTCGCCGAATCGGATGGTTTCGGGGACCAGGTGCCGGGTGGCCGTGAAGCGCCGCAACGTCCGGTACGTGTCCCACTTGGGGAAGCCGCTGGCCACGTTGACGAACGGGATGAGCTCTTCCTCCAGGAGGGCCTGGCGCATGGCGCGAGCGGCGGCCCTCTCGCGCAGGTCCGGGAACGTGGCCCGGTTGTAGATGACATCGGGTAGCGGCAGGGTCACCCGCCTTACCCGCTCACCGGCGGCCGTCCAGCCCGTGATGCGTCCGGCCGCCCGGTCGATACCGTCCAGGTCGAAGAAGAAGGGCAGCGCCCCGGCGGCCCGTGCCTCGCGATCGAATGTCCGGATGCCGCGCTGCCAGGAGCGGAGGGCCGAGGAGCGGACCCAGATCCCCAAAAGCGGCCCGATCACGAGGCGGCCATCCACGGGGTAGGCATGGAGGTCCTGTTCGGGGGCGCACCCACACCGGTCCAGGAAGTTTCTGGGCAGGGCCAGGACGCGCCGGTCCGCATCCAGGTGGTACGGGATCCGGGCCAGGCCGCTGCCCAGCTGGACCCACCCGGGCGCCGCGGAACCAGACAGGGGGACCACCTTGACCCGCGTCATCGCCGATCGCCTCCCGTTTCCAGCCAGGCGGCGTAGTGGACGGGGTACCGGTTGATGCGCTCCGCAGCAAGGGGGTCCCGCAGCCGCTGCAGGCTGACCATGAGCGGGCGGCCGTTCACCTCGATGAGCCGCACCGATCCATCTCTCAGGACGCCCAGATCGATCCCCAGTTCGTAGCGGGGACCCACGGCGGCGTCGATGGCCTCCGCGATGGACAAGGCCGCGTGCCGTATCTCCCTGAGGACGGCGTCGGCACGACCCGGGAAGGTGTGTTGCACGACCTCTTGCGGCGGGGCGACGAGCCCACCGCTGCGCGGGCTGGTGATGGCACTGCCCAGGGGGGCGATGCGGGCGGCCATGCCGGACACGGTCCACCGGCCCCGGCCGTTCTTCTGCACTAGCACCCGGACGTCAAACCGGTTGCCCAGGAAGGTGGCCAGGGGCAGCCCCTCCTGGATCAGGTACGCCGACCGCGTCCGGAGTAAGGGGGCGACCGCTTCGCGGACCGCGCCCGCATCCGGGAGCACCCGGTCCACATTGCCCGTCGTGCCCCGGTAGGTGAGCAACCATCCGCGAGCACCGCGCCGGGTCAGCCGATGTACTCCACGCCCCCTGGATAGGTCGTCCGGCTTGAGATAGAGGTCGTCATAGGCTTCCATGGCTCGCCGCAGGGTGGCGGGCGTCAAGCGGGCGGTGTAAGGGAGATAGCGCCGCACCGCGGGTACCCGCCGGAGGATGGCAAAGGCCTCGAGCTTGCGGATGTGTCGGTGAGCCAGGATCTTGCAGCCGGCGCTGCGGGCCCTCGCCTCCAGCCGGTGCGGGTCCGGTCCGGCTACGAGCCCGCTGGGGTAGAGGATGACGCGCGGCAGCGGGAATCGGCCGCTTTCCAGGCGCAAGGAGCGACCCTGGCGGGGGCTGAGCCAGTAACCCCGGACCTCGGCGCGTTCCCAGTGTATGCCACGGGAACGGAAGAAGAGCAGGAGCCCTCCCATCTCCCGGGCGGCGGCCGCCATGCGAAGAAAATCGGCCATGGCCTGGCCTGCTTCCATGTCGTCGAGCAACTGGCGGGAGACGACGCAGCCGATCAGCGGCCCGAAAGCGAAGGTGGCGTCCCCCTCGCGCCAGGTACCAGTCCGTACCCCGCCGCGCAGGCCCAGCTCGCCGGCGAGGGAGGCCGGGATGTGGGCCTCGCCGGGAGGGAGGCGGCGCTCGCCCCGCAGGCGGGCCCGTATCCGCCGCACGCCGAAGCGCAGGGTGACGGTCTTGCCTGCAGGCATGCCAAGACAGTCCAGCAGCCGGGCCGGCAGTTTCACCACGTCGCCGGTATCTCCCGGCGGGATGATGATGTCGACCTCGAAACGTTCCACCGCAAGCCGCCTCCTCAGGGCTCGTCGCCGGTCCGGGTGGCAAGGGCGGCGCCGGCCGGGACGGGCAGCGGGAGCCCGGTCTCCTGGCCCGCCCAGGCCCGGCCGGCCAGCCAGACGGCATAGCGCAGCGGCCAGCGCGCCTGAGGAACCGTTTGCCCGGGCACCGGGGTGTGCGTGGACTTGGCATTGGCCTCGAAGATCCGGGGCCGGCCCTGCGGGTCCAGGCCGAAGTCGACTCCGATCTCGCCCTGCATGCCGAAACGAGCCTCCAGGACCAGGGCTACCAGGCGGCCGACGCGGGTGGCCGTCGCCTCCAGGTTCGCCAGTTCCCGGATCCCTCCGAAGCGAGCCAGGAAGTCGGAGAGGAGAAAGGTGTCGCCGCCCTGGGCCTCGTTGGTGACCACCGCTTCGGGGTGCCCCCAGCGAATGAAAATAAAGGGCACCTGCCACTCGCCGTTCTCGTCCTTCTTCGCCTCCAGCCGGACGTCCCAGGGGCGCCCCCGCAGGCGGGGCAGGGGTACTCCTTCTTGCAGGACCCAGTCGCCCTGCCGGGTCAGCCGCGCCAGGAAAGCATGCAGTTCGTCCGGGTCGGAGAACCGCTGCCGGATCCGATACCGCCCGCTTCGTCCCTCTACGCGCCACCCGCCGCCCACGGCGACGATCCGGAGCACGTGCGCACCCCCGCTGCCGCCGTTCTCCTTGAGGAAGGCAAGCCGGTGACGGCGCAGGAACCGGGCGAAGGAGTCCTTGCTGCCAAACCGGATGGCATCGGGCACTAGGTCGCGGGTTTCCGCGAAGAAGCGCAGGGCCTCATAGGTCTCCCATTTCGGGAAACCGGAAGCGGTGTTGACGAAGGGAATCCGGTCAAGTTCCATCATCCGTTCCCGCAGCCGCCGGGCCCGGGCCCGGCGCCGGAGATTGGGATAGGTGGCCCGGTTATAGATCACGTCGGGCAGCGGCAG
>DATCKH010000224.1:0-5823 GCA_036562425.1 Thermaerobacter sp.
CTCCACCCCGGCGACCGCCAGGCGCTCCTGCAGCTCCTTGGCCAGGTCGGCGGATACCTCATCGGTGTTGCCGCGGAGAGAGGGCGCGCTGTCGTCCTCAAAGGTGTCATAGGGATACTGGCTGGCGATATGGCGCAGGGCCGTCTCGCTCTGGATCTTGACGAACTCCTCGTAATGGTCCACCTCGAACAGCGCCTTGGCGGCGTCGACGACCCGCCACACCACCACCGCCGCGATCTCGATGGGGTTGCCACGATAGTCGTTCACCTTCAACCGGTCGCTGTCGAAGTTCCGGACCCGCAGGGAGACGGCGGGCTTGGAGGTCAGGGGAACCGTCCACCACCAGCCGCTGTCGCGCAGCGTCCCCAGGTACCGGCCGAAGAAGATGATCGACCGGGAAAGGTTAGGCTGCACGACGACGAAGCCGGAGGCCAGAATTATGGCAGCTACTAACGCCAGCCCGCTGACGATCATGTCCGCCGCCGGATGGCCCAGCAGGGTTTCCGCATCCCCCGTGGACGCCATGGCGCCGCGGACGAACCCGTATACGCCCCCGACAGCCAGCGCCAGTACAACCAGCAGCCCCACGACTCCAGGCAGGGCGCGGGCACGAATCTCCTGCATCTCGGCTGAACCTCCCCGGCGCGAGCACCGCTGCCGGCGCCTCGCGCGTATATCGTCATGATATCACTTCGCTATCTACACGGTATCTCCTGCGCCCCGCCGTATCTCCCGCTCCCGTACCTTCTGCTTCGCCCCGTACCGACACGCCACCGGCCGCTGGGGGTGGGCCGGAAAGCGGGCTACCAGGAACGTCAAGGGTATGAAAGGAAGCCACCCTCCATGTCTCGCTTCGACGTCACACCGGCGCCCGGTCTGGACCCCGTGGCGGCCGCCGTCTGGAACGTCCTCGACTTCGGCCGGCCCCGTCTCCTCAAGCAGATCGAAGGCCTTACCCCCGAGCAGCTGGCGGCCCGGCCACCCGGGTTCAGGAACAGCCTGGCCACGCTGGTTTGCCATGTGGCCGGCGCCGAGATCAATTTCGCCCACGCACTACTAGGTAAAGAAGTCCCCCAGGAGTTGAAGGACGAGTTTTGGATGGGCCGGGATGGCGAATACTTGCGGCAGGCCCAGGGCGAAACGGTGGAGAGCCTGACTGCCAAGCTGGAGAAAGCCCGAGCCATGCTGCAGGAAGCCCTGGCCACCGTCCGGGCGTCGGACTTGGACCGGGTGATCCGCCAACCGAACGGAGTGGAATACACGGTCCGGTGGCTCCTGGCTTTGATCGCATACCACGCGTCGGTGCACATCGGGCAGATGCAAATGTTGCGCCAGCATTTGGAGGCCCGACGATCGTCAAAGGAGGATCTCCGTGGCTGAGAAGAACCAAACGAAGAAGGCCGCCGGGCGTTCGGGCTCCCGCGCCAGCAAGGCCGGCGGCGAGGCCGCGGTGCTGGAGAAGGTCGCCGCGATGCCCGAACCCTACCGCGCCATGGGAGAGCGCCTCCACGCTCTCATCATGCGGAGCGTGCCGGAGCTCCAGCCGACCCTGTGGTATGGCATGCCGGCCTACAGGAAGGACGGCAAGGTCATCTGCTTCTTCCGCGCGGATAAGTACATGACCTTCGGCCTCACCGACAACGCGAACGTCGCACGCGAGGAAGGCGCGTCCCACCAGCTCATGGCATGCGCCTGGTACCTCACTGCGCTGGACGACGCGACCGAGGCCAAGCTCTCCGATATCGTGCGCCAGGCCGCCAGCTGAGGCTACACCGCGCTCAGCCGCCTCAATGGCATCTACAACGGCCAATTCCAGTGCGTTGGCGGCAAGCCAGATCGCATTGCGAACCTCTTTCGGAATGTTGGTTTCGAGAGCACCACTGACCATCAATGGCGACGACTGATAGCAAAAGGCCCCGACCGCTCCTCCGCGGAACCGGGGCCTGTGCCGTGCAATCCTTGATTACTACGGTGCCGGGGGCGGGAGTCGAACCCGCACGGGCTCGCGCCCAGCGGATTTTGAGTCCGCCTCGTCTACCAGTTCCGACACCCCGGCGCGCCGGTGAACGTTGCTACCGCGGCATACGACGCGGCATACGAATCGTAACACACAACGAGCCGCACCCTCAACCGTGGCGCCGCGGCTCCTCGATGCCCGAAGCGCCCGCCAGCACCCGCATCAGCACCGGAGCGCGGGCGATCAGGTTGGGATGAACCCGCATCACCTGCCGCGCCAGCTCGTGCACGGTGCGGCGGATGTCCCACTGCGCCTCCGGCTTGCCCCGCAGGTTGATCAGGTGATAGAGCTGCCACAGGTCGAATTCGGCGCGCACGCGCCGCCGGTGGGCGTTGGTGACCACGTAGTGGGCCGCCAGGGGCAGGCCGGCGCGTACCAGCTCGTGGTACAGGCGCTCGCTGGCGTCCACCGCGCGGACCAGTACCTGCGCCAGACCGGCCTCCTGGATCCGCGGTGGCACGGTGATGCCGTGCTCGATGGTCGGCGCCTGGGCCGCGAAGTGGACCCGCCGCGAATGCCGGAGCAACTGGTGCCAGCTGGCTTCCGAGACGTTGAACTCGGCCACGTAGCGGACGAACTTCAGGGCCTCCAGCGGCAGATCGTGAGTTCCGAGCCGCCGCACGGCGCGATCGAACAGGTCCAGCTTCTCCGCCGGCGACATCCGGGCGAGCACGGCTTCCGTCTCCGGCCAGCCCAGCGTGGCGTGCTGCGTGAGCCAGGCGCCCAGGAGGCGGTCCAGGGCGCGCAGCTCGTCGGGAGTCGTGGTTACGTCGCGGTCATCTTGCGCCGCGTGCTGTTCATGAGCCGCCGCCACTTCCTCGGGCGCGGCCGCCACTTCGGCCGGTGCGGTTTGCTCCTGCAAACCCGCCATGCCGGCGGGAACGGTTCCTCCGGCACTTGATTCCGTGACGCCACTGTCAGGCGGCGCGCCCGCTACCGCCCCGGCCGGTTCCTCCGGCAACCGGCCCGTCCAGTCCAGCAGGCGCACGCCCCCGCTGGAAGCCGCGCGAGCGCCGCCGTACCGCGCCACCACCCCGGCGATGCCTTCCGCCAGCGCGCGCTCCGACTCGATGCGGTAGGCGTTGGGTTCGGCATAGCGAACCAGCGTGGGCAGAACCTTGGTCACTTCCTCCCGGATGGCCAGGGCCAGCCGGGTCGTCTCCTCGTAGGGATCCGACAGCAAGTGGACGATCATGTCGCGCAGCGCGCGCCCGTTCCCCACCATGCCCAGGTTCGTGTGCACGGCCAGGGTCAGGGCGTAGCGGGCATCCTCGAAGGCCAGCTTCTCCAGGCGCGACCGGCGGGCGCGCTCGCTTTCGCCCTCGCGGGGTGGCTCCGTGCGTTCCAGGTGCCGGACCAGCCCTTCGAAGAGCTGCAGGTAGGCATCGTACGTGACGTCCTGAACTGCGTGAAACCGCTCCAGCAGCGCGGGGTCGCCGGCGGCCTCCAGCTCGGGCGGGACCACGTAGGCACCCCGCCGCGGCATCTGGTAGCGCTGGCTGTACTCGATAAAGGACAGCCAGGGGTTGGCCGTTTCCAGGCGCGCGCTGGCCAGCCGGGAGATGCGCTCGATGCCCACGGCCGCCTTGGCCAGCTCGGCCACCGACGCGTGCCCGTAGCCCACCACCCATTTCTCGTGGAACTGGCGCGCCTTCTCGGCGGCGAAGGCATAGCCCCCGTCCGGTTCCCCCTGTTGCGCTGGCGAGGCCGGCCCCTCTACCCGCGCCAGCTCAGGATCCTCCAGCAAGCGCAGCAGGTTCTCCCGGAAGCTACGCGGGCTCCGGCTGACGTAGGCAAAGATGACGGCAATGACTTCCTCGGGCAGGTTATAGATCACGTAGACGTCGCGGTCGAGGTTGCTCACGTGGCGGGAGAGCAAGGCGCGTTGCTCGGGTGTGAAGCTGGTCTCCGGTGCTGCAGGTTCCCGGCCCACGGGTCCACCCCCAACGTCCCCCGGTGCGCCGCGGCGGAGGTGAGCGCCGGGTCCTGATCCGCAGGGCAACAGGTACTTGTCCTTCGACGCGACGCGAGGGGGCCCCTTTCCCGACTGCGGAACTCGGAAGAACGAAGCCATCGCTGGACGGGTCCAAGCGATCCCGGAGGAACCCGCCCATCCCGGCCGGTTCTTTCCGGAGGCCCGCCACCCCCACCTGTCCCAGCCACCAGCCGTCGCGCTCCTCCGCTCATCGACAGCGGCGACCACCGGGTTCGACACATTTCCCGGGGAATGCCCGCCCGTCGCCACCGGGGCGCCGCGGGCCCTACCAGTCGACAGGAATCGCCGGCCCCGGCCGCGAAGCACTGGGCCATGACCGGAGCCATGGCTGCACACGTATTCGAGTTGTACACCCTGGGCTTTCTGATCCGCGACGGGCAGGTCCTCCTGCTGGAACGACGGAAGCCCCCTAACGCCGGCCGCTGGAACGCCCCCGGCGGGAAGCTGGAGGCCGGTGAGGATCCCGTGGCCGGCATCGTGCGCGAGTTCGCGGAAGAAACGGGCTTGCGGCTCATCGATCCCCGGCTGCGCTGCGTCCTGCAATTCTACGAGCGCAACGGGGCCTGGCGCCCCCAGATGATCTTCACCTTCCTGGCGGAGCAGGCGGAGGGCACGCTCACGCCCTCCAAGGAGGGGCGGCTGGCCTGGTGGCCCCTGGAGCAGGTGAGCCGGGACGACCGCGTGGTCAGCAACATCCCCCTGTTCCTCCCGCCCATGCTGGAGCCGGGGCCGCCTTTTGTGTTCATTGCCGCCTACGACGGCGAGACGCTGCGTGAGTACCGTGTGGCGCCCCTCTTGGAGGCCAGCCCCGCCCACGGCGACACCCGGCGCCCTGCCCCGCACCTGCCCTGAGCTCCCGCCGCGGGCACCTCCTGGTCAGGGGCCCCCGTGGCCGCGCCCCTGCTGCCCCGTTCGTGTTCGTGCTTGGCTGCTGCGACCGTACCGCCGCACACCTTCCATCGCTGCTGCCACCACGCGGCCGGGGGTTGACGCTTCCCGCCCCGCAGGGTCAAGATACCGTCGAGACCATTTGTCGAAAAAGATTCTCAATTCCATTTTCCTGGCCCGAGATCCGGCCGGGCGGCAGGTTCCGTTTCTCCACCACTCGCAGCACACGGCGCCTCCACCCGGCCGGTTCCGCGGGTAGGCCGCACCAGCCGGTGGCAGCCGGCCTGCTGTGGCGTCGCCGGCGGCAGGGGACGCCACCGTAAACGGCAAAGGGGAGGCGCCAGCGGTGGCCATTCTACTGCGCAACCGGGGCTACAAATGGGCCGGCCTGGCGGGCGGCTTTCTGCTCCTGCTCCTGCTGGCCGGCGTGAGCGTCGCCTACGGCGCGGTCCACACCGGCTGGCGCACCGTGGTCGAAGCCTACACGCGTTTCGACGGCAGCGACGTCCACCTGATCATTACCACCGTCCGCGTCCCTCGCACCCTGCTGGCACTGGTGGTGGGGACGAGCCTGGGCATCGCCGGCCTTCTCCTCCAGTTGCTTACCCGCAACCCCCTGGCGGACGTGGAGGTCATGGGCATCAACGGCGGTGCCGCCCTGGCCATCGTAGTAGCGGCAACGGTCTTCGGCGCCAGCTCCCTCACCCTGTTCACCTACCTGGCCTGGCTGGGAGCGGCGCTGGCCGGCCTGACCGCTTACGTCCTCGGTTCCCTGGGCCGCGACGGGCCGACGCCCCTGAAGCTCACCCTGGCCGGTGCTGCCGTCTGGGCCCTGTGCGAGTCCCTGACCAGCGGCTTCCTCACCGCCAACGAGCGGGCCCTGGAAGAGGTGCTGTTCTGGCTACGGGGTTCCGTCGCCGGG
>DATCKH010000232.1:0-22947 GCA_036562425.1 Thermaerobacter sp.
TACACCCCGTACATCAGCGGGGTCGTGAGGTCGATCCAGACCCTGCGCCAGGGGATCGAGCAGGCCGGGCACGAGGTGTACGTATTCGGCCCCCGCTACCCCACCCTGGCGCCGGGCGATGACGACGACAGGGTCATCCGCTTCCCTTCCATCGCTGCCCCGTTGTACCCGGAGTTTCGCATTCCCGTTCCCCAGAGCCGCGAGGCGGAGAGGGTTGTGGCCCGGCTGGGCCTGCACGTGCTTCACGCCCACACGCCCTTCGTCATGGGCCGGGTGGCCCTGCGGGTGGCCCGCGCCCTGGGCCTGCCCCTGTGCTTCACCTTTCACACGCGCTACGACATGTACCTGCGGCACTACGCACGCTTCGCCGGCGACGTGCTGGTTCCCCTGCTCAACGCGTACGTGCGCAGGTTCTGCAACCAATGCCAGCTGGTGATCGTACCCACCAGGGCCATCTACCGGCGCGTCCTGGAACTGGGCGTGCGCACACGGGTGGAGGTGGTCCCCACCGGCGTTCCCGTGGCGCGTTTCGCCGGTGGGGACCCGGCCACCCGGGCGCGGGTGCGTGGCCAGCTTGGCGTCGACCCGGACGCCATCATGTTGCTGTACGCGGGCCGCTTGAGCCGGGAGAAGAATCTGCCCCTCCTGCTGGAGGCGTTCCGCCAGGCGGCAGGGGCGACTGCCCGCGCCATCCTGGTCCTGGTGGGCGATGGCCCGCTGCGCGAGGAGCTGGCCCGCAAGGCAGCGGCGTGGGGATTAACGGGGAAAATTCGCTTCGCGGGCGCGGTGCCGCCGGACCGGATCGCCGCTTACTACCAGGCGGCAGATATCTACGTGTTCCCGTCGGTGACGGAAACCCAGGGCCTGGCGGTCATCGAAGCCATGGCCGCCGGGCTGCCCGTAGTGGCCGTGGGCAGCGAGGTGCTGGAGGAGATCGTCCGCGACGGCCGCGAGGGCCTGGTCACGGCCGCAGCACCCGCCGCCCTGGCCAGGGCCTGTGAGCGCTTGCTGCGGGATCCGGAGCTGCGCGCGCGCATGGGCAGAGAGGCGCAGGCAACCGCCCGCACGTACGACAGCGACGTCATCCTGGCTCGGATGCTCCGGCTGTACGAGGACCTGGTCAGGAATCGCCGGGCAGCTCCTGCTTGACGCGCTGGAGCTCGCGGCTGAGCTCCTCCACTTCCTGGCGCGCCAGCTCCAGGAAGAACTGCAGCTCGCGCTCGCGCTCCTGATCGCCCCGCTCTAGTTGCCGGCGGCACTCGTTGTAGATGTCGAGCGCCTGGTCCACCCGCTGCCGCAGTTCCTCCAGGCGGTCGCGGGGATCCCGCGCCTCCTGCGTTGCGATGGGTGCGATGACGGCCTCCAGCCACGGCGGCCGCGGCCCGATGTCCAGGGCCAGGTAGATGTCCGTGTCCCGTTCCACGAGGGCGGAGATCAGCGTCCCCGGCTCCGGTACCTCCGTCTGGCCGATCCAGGCCCGGAACCAGCGTCCGGTCCAGATGCGGGCGTGCGGGGTGGAGATCAGCACGCGCACCCCGGCGGGGTCGGCGTGTTCCAGGCTGGCGACGAAACGCACGCGGTCCAGCCTCCCCGCCAGGAAACCGATGAGCATCATGAGGGCGGGGTGGCTGGGCAGGATCCGCGCCAGGTTCATCAAGGCGATGACTTTCTCCCGTTGGCGCTCCATCACCATCGCCCCTGCCCCATAGTGTATCACCGTGCCACAGCGCGGGGTGTACGGGGTATACCACGACCGGCTGAACGACCACGGGTGGAAGGGAGGCTGCAGCCGTGTCATTGGAGCCACCAGCACCCGCCAGGGAACCGGGCTGGGAAATCGAGTGCCACTGCCTCGAGGGAGGCAGGCGCCGCTTTCCCGCCCGGGCGGTACGGTTCCGCCCGGCCGTCTACGGGGTCGCGGTCCGCGACGGTCGCGTGTTGCTGGGCCGGTCGGCATTCACCGGCCTCCTCGACATCCCGGGAGGCGCCGTGGAGCCCTGGGAGCTGCTGGAGCAGGGGCTGCGGCGGGAGTTCCGGGAGGAAACGGGCGTCGAGCCGGAGCCGCTGGAACTCTTCCACTTTACCGAGAACTTCTTCGCTATTTACGGGCACCCATTCCATTCCCTGCGTTTCTACTATCTCGTGAAAGTCCCGAACGACGCGGCTTTCACGCCACAGCGGGCGGAGATCACCGACTTGGCCTGGATCGACATCGACACGGTACCTGAGACGGAGTTCGCTCCGGGCGACCTGGAGATTCTCCGCAAGGCACTCCGGCGGGCTGATCACCAGCGGTTGGGCTGACGCCGGGCCAGACGCCCCGGGCAGGAGGGGGGCCGCGGGTGTCGAATCGGAACGCCGCCGGGCCGCGCGGGCGGCCGGCAAGGGGGGATGGCCTTGTCCGGCAACGGAGGCGATACGGCGGAGCTCAAGCGCACGCCCCTGTACGAGGAACACCTGCGCCTGGGGGCGCGCATGGTGGGCTTCGCCGGCTGGGAGATGCCGGTACAGTACGCTGGCATCATCGAGGAGCATCACGCCGTGCGCCGGGCCGCCGGGCTCTTCGACGTCTCCCACATGGGCGAGATCGAGGTGGCAGGTCCCAGGGCCCGGGAGGCGCTGCAGCGCCTGGTGACCAACGATGTGGAGCGCCTGGTGCCGGGACGTGCCCTCTACACCGTGATGTGCACCCCCGACGGCGGCATCGTCGACGACCTGCTTCTTTACCAGCTGGACGAGCAGCGTTACATGCTGGTGGTCAACGCCGCCAATACCGCCACGGACCTGGCGTGGGTGGAGGAACACTGCGCCGGTCCGGGCGTCACCATCATCGACCGTAGCCTGGAGACGGCGCTCATCGCTCTGCAGGGCCCGCGGGCCGCCGCGATCCTGCGGCGGGTCAGCGACGATGTCGACGTCGACGCCCTGCGCCCCTTCCATTTCGTCGGGGGGTGGGAGGGCATGATCTCCCGCACCGGCTACACCGGCGAGGACGGTTTCGAGCTGTTCCTGGCCTGGGACGCCGCCGTCAGCGTCTGGCGCGCCCTGCTGGAGGCCGGCGCGGGCGAGGGCCTGGTCCCGGCGGGCCTGGGGGCCCGGGATACTCTCCGCTTCGAGGCCTGCTTGCCCCTGTATGGGCACGAGCTGGACCGGGACACGACACCGCTTGAGGCCGGGCTGGGTTTTGTCGTCAAATGGGACAAGGGACCGTTCATCGGCCGTGAGGCGCTGGAGCGGCAGCGCGCTGGGGGGGTGCGCAAGCGGCTGGTCGGCCTGCGCCTGCTGGAACGAGGGGTCGCTCGTGCCGGCTATCCGGTCGTGGACGAGGACGGCCGCACCCTGGGCCGGGTGACCAGCGGCACGTACGCGCCGACCCTGGACGCCAACCTGGCGCTGGCTTACGTGCCCCCGGACCGGGCGACGGTGGGACAGCGCCTGGCCGTGCTGGTCCGCGGCCGCCCTGTGGCGGCCGAAGTCGTGTCGACACCGTTCTACCGGCGAGATCGCAGGGGAGGGTAAGTCATGGCCCACCGGGTACCGGGGGACCTCTACTACACCCAGGAGCACGAGTGGCTGCGGGTGGAAGGCCGCGAGGGCGTCGTCGGCATCACCGACTACGCCCAGGACCAGCTGGGCGACGTGGTGTTCGTGGAACTGCCGGAGATCGGGGCCGAATTTCGGCGCGGCGAGGCCTTTGGCGTCGTGGAGTCGGTCAAAACCGTCTCCGACGTCTACATGCCCGTCACGGGCCGCGTCATCGCGGTCAACGAGGAACTGGCCGACCACCCCGAGCGGGTCAACGAGGACCCGTATGGGGCGGGATGGCTGGTACGCATTGAGATCCTTCATCCGGAGGAGATCGAAGAACTGCTGGACGCCGAGGCCTACCGGGAGCGCACTTCGTAACGGGGAGCGACGCATCCTCCACCGGGTCCTGCCGCCGAGGAGCGGAGCGGGCCCGGCGGTGCCCGGGAAACCTCAGGCCAGCAGGCGCGGGGGGCGAGCGATGGGCATCTCCTACATACCCCACACCGATGCAGACAGGCGCGCCATGATGGCCGCCATCGGTATCAGCTCGATCGACGAGTTGTTCGCCGACATCCCCGAGGAGGTACGCCTGCGCCGGCCGCTCAGGCTGCCGCCGGCGCTGAGCGAGCCGGAACTGGTGGCGCACCTGGAGGAACTGGCTGCCGCCAACCCGGCCAGCGGTATGGTCTGCTTCCTGGGCGGCGGCGTCTACGACCACTTCATCCCTTCGGTCGTCCCCTACCTCGCGGGCCGGGGCGAGTTTGCCACCGCCTACACGCCCTACCAGCCCGAAGTCAGCCAGGGCACCCTGCGGGCGATCTTTGAGTTCCAGACCATGATCGCCGAGCTGACGGGGCTCGATGTGGCCAACGCCTCGATGTACGACGGTGCCACGGCCCTGACCGAGGCGGCGCTGATGGCGGTCAACGTGGCCCGGCGGGAACGCGTGGTGGTACTGGGCACCGTGCACCCGGAGTACCGGCAGGTCCTGGCCACCTATGCGGAGGGCCAGCGACTGCCCGTGACCACCGTAGCCGTCGACGGGCGGCTGGGCACGACCGACATGGCCGACCTGGAACGCGCCCTGGAGGGCGAGGACGTGGCCTGCGTGCTGGTCCAGCAGCCCAACTTCTACGGGTGCCTGGAACCCGTCCATGAGATCGCCGCCCGGGTCAAGGCCAGGGGCGCGCTGCTGGTGGTCAGCACGGACCCCATCAGCCTCGGGCTGCTGGAAGCGCCGGGCCGGTACGGCGCCGATATCGTGGTCGGGGACGGGCAGGCGCTGGGACTGCCCATGGCTTTTGGCGGGCCCCACTTCGGCTTCTTCGCCTGCCGGGCCGAGCACGTCCGGCGCATGCCGGGCCGCATCGTGGGGCAGACGGTGGACCGCGAGGGGCGCACGGGGTACGTGCTCACCCTGCAGACCCGCGAGCAGCACATCCGCCGGGACCGGGCCACGTCCAACATCTGTACCAACCACTCGTTGATGGCCCTGGCCGGTACGGTGTACCTCGCCGCACTCGGCCCCCGCGGGCTGCGGCGGGTGGCGGAACTGTGCCTCCAGAAGGCCCACTACCTGGCGGAACGCATCGCCGGCTTGCCGGGCTTCGACCTGGTCTTCGAGGCACCGTTCTTCAAGGAGTTCGTCATTCGCTGCGACCGGCCGGGCTTCGACCCGGCGGCCGTCGCCCGGGAGGCCGGGTACCTGGTGGGCCCCGACCTGGGCCGCTGGGAGGCCGGGCGGCGCGGGCAGTTGCTGGTGGCCGTCACCGAGCAGCGTACCCGCCGCGAGCTGGACGGCCTCGTGGCGGCGTGGGGGGTGGCACGATGACCGATACGGCGAACCGGAGCACGAGCGGCCCTGGCGGCTTGCATACCGGTGGCAGCGGCGGCCACGCCGCCCTGCCGGCCGCAGCGGAGCCGGGGCCCGAGCCCCTGATCTTCGAGTACAGCCGCCCGGGGCGCGGTGGCGCCTGGTTGCCGGAGCCGGACGTGCCCGTGCGGCCGGTGGAGGATCTTGTGCCCCGGGAACTGCTGCGGCGGGAACCGCCGGCACTGCCTGAGGTGGCGGAGGTGGACCTGGTCCGCCACTACACGCGCCTGAGCCAGATGAACCACGCGGTGGACACGGGCTTCTACCCGCTGGGCTCGTGCACGATGAAGTACAACCCCAAAGTGAACGAGCGGGTGGCCGAGTTGCCGGGCTTCAGCCGCCTGCACCCCTACGTGCCGGATGAGCTGGCCCAGGGCGCCTTGCGCCTCATGTACGACCTGGAACGGGCGCTGTGCGAGATCGGCGGCATGGCGCGGGCGACCCTGCAGCCGGCGGCCGGCGCCCACGGCGAACTGACCGGCATCCTGCTAATCCGGGCCTACCACGAGTCCCGGGGCGAGGGGCACCGGCACAAGGTGATCGTACCGGACTCCGCCCACGGTACCAATCCGGCTACGGCCGCCATGGCCGGCTACAAGGTGGTGGAGGTGGCGTCGGACGAGCGCGGCGGCGTGGACCTGGCGGAACTGGAACGGGTGCTGGACGAGGACGTGGCCGCGCTGATGCTGACCAACCCCAACACCCTGGGCCTGTTCGACGAGAACATCCACCGCATCGCCGAGATGGTGCACGAGGCCGGCGGGTTGCTGTACTACGACGGGGCCAACGCCAACGCCATCCTGGGCATCTCGCGGCCGGGTGACATGGGCTTCGACGTGGTGCACTTCAACCTGCACAAGACCTTCTCGACGCCCCACGGGGGCGGCGGGCCGGGCTCCGGACCTGTAGGCGTGACCGAGAAACTGGTACCCTTCCTGCCCGCGCCCCTGGTGGAGCGGGATCCCGAGACGGGGCGCTACTACCTGGACGAGAACCGGCCGCAGGCCATCGGCCGCATGCGGTCCTTCTACGGCAACTTCGCCATCCTGGTCCGCGCCTACGCTTACATCCGGGCCCTGGGCCCGGAGGGCTTGCGCCAGGTGAGCGAGGACGCGGTCCTCAACGCCAACTACGTCATGCGCCAGCTGGCGGAATACTTCCGGCTGCCGTACGACCGCGTCTGCAAGCACGAGTTCGTCCTCTCGGCGTCCAACCTGCGGGAGCGGACCGGCGTGCGGGCGCTGGATGTAGCCAAGCGCCTGCTGGATTTCGGTATTCACCCGCCGACCATCTACTTCCCGCTCATCGTCGAGGAGGCGCTCATGATCGAGCCCACCGAGACGGAGAGCAAGGAGACCCTGGACCGGTTCGTGGCCGTGATGAAGCGGATCGCGGAGGAGGCCGAGCGCGAGCCGGACCTGGTCAAGGAGGCACCGCACACCACCCCCGTGCGCCGGCTCGACGAGGCGCTGGCTGCCCGGCGGCCGGTACTGCGCTGGCGCCCGGAGGGGGCTGCCTAGGCGTGGGGCGACCCGCGCGCTTGATCCGCTCGCCGGCCGCCCCGGGGGCCGTCAACATGGCGGCGGATGAGGCGCTGTTGCGTGCCTGTGCCGCCGGCGAGGCACCGCCGACGCTGCGCTTCTACGCCTGGGATCCGCCCGCCGTATCCCTCGGTTACTTCCAGCCCCTGGATCGGGCGGTGGACCGCGAAGCGTGCCGGGAGCTGGGCATCGACGTGGTGCGGCGCCCAACCGGGGGCCGGGCGCTGCTGCACCACCTGGAGGTGACTTATTGCCTGGTGGTGCCGCGGGCGCTGCTGCCGGACTCCGTGGTCGAGTCCCACCGGCGAATCAGTGCCGGGCTGGCCCGCGGCCTGCGTCGCCTGGGGGTGGAAGCGGTCCTGGCCGCTGGCACGCGCCGCGTGCGGCCGGCCGTGGCCGGTTCCGCCGCCTGTTTCGACGCCCCCGGTGCCTACGAGGTGACGGTGCGGGGGCGCAAGCTGGTGGGCAGCGCGCAGGTGCGGCAAGGCGACGCGGTGCTGGAGCACGGGTCCATCCTTCTCTCCTTTGTGCCCGAGCTGCATGCCCGTGTCCTTCGGGGACTGCCCGGGGAGGGCCACCAGCGCGGGGAGTTCCTCCGGCGCCAGGTCATCGCCCTGGACGAAATCCTGGGCCGGCGGGTCACCGCGACCGAGGTCCAGCAGGCGGTCGCCGAAGGGCTCGCCGCGGAACTGGGCCTGGACTGGGAGGAAGGCGAGATGACGCCGGCCGAACGGGCATTAGCCGCCGGGCTGGAGCGGGACAAGTACGGCCACCCGGCCTGGACGGAGCGGCGCTGAAGCCATCGGCACATGCAAGCCACATGGAAATGGAGGAAACATCGATGACCGGCGCAACCGGTGAACGGGGCCCTCGGGCACCGGTGGGCGTGGACGAGCAGTTTCTGCGCCAGCATGTGCGCGCCGTCCCCGACTACCCGGTGCAGGGCGTCACCTTTCTGGACATCACCCCCCTGCTGGCCTCGGCCGCGGCTTACCGGATGGCGGTGGAAGCCCTGTGTGCGGCTGTCCGGGACATCCCCTTCGACCTGGTGCTGGGCATCGAGGCCCGGGGCTTCCTGCTGGCGGCGCCCCTGGCCCTGGAACTGGGCAAGGGCTTCATCCCGGCCCGCAAGCCCGGCAAGCTGCCGCTGGCCACGGCCCGGGTCGACTACCGGCTGGAGTACGGCGAGGCCGCCATCGAGATCCATCAGGACGGGGTGGCACCCGGCCAGCGGGTGCTGATCGTCGACGATGTGCTCGCCACGGGAGGCACCAGCGCCGCCGCGGCGGCGCTGGTGGAACGACAAGGCGGCACGGTGGCCGGTTTCGCCTACCTGATCGAGATCGGGTTCCTGGAAGGCAGGCAGCGGCTGGGCGACCGGCCGGTGCGCGTCATCCTTCGGTATTGAGCGGGAGGAATTGAAATGACAGCGGCGACGCCACAGGAAGCCACGCGCAGGCGGCTGGAGACACTCCGCCGGCGGATGGCGGAGGAAAAGGTGGACGGAATCTGGGTCGGCTCGCCGGCCAATCGCCGCTATCTCAGCGGCTTCACCGGTAGTTCCGGCTGGTTGTTGATCACCGCCGACCGCGCGGAGCTCTGGACGGATTTTCGCTACCTGGAGCAGGCCGCGGCCCAGGCCCCGGCTTTCGAGGTCGTGCGCCATGAGCCCGATGTCTACCAGCACCTGGGCCGCCGGGCCGGTGAGCTGGGCCTGACCCGCCTCGGGTTCGAGCGTGACCACCTGACCTATGGGCAGTGGGAACGCCTGCGCGCCGGCCTGCCGGACACGGTGGAGCTGGTGCCCGTGGCGGGGTGGGTGGAGGAATTGCGGCGGGTCAAGGACCCGGGCGAGATTGCGGCCATCCGCCAGGCCGCCCGGATCGCCGACGAGGCGCTGCTGGAAGTCCTGGCCGGCTTGCGTCCCGGCATGACCGAGCGCGAGGTGGCTCTGCAGCTCGAGTTCGCCATGCGCCGGCGCGGCGCCGAAGGAGTGGCCTTCGATTTCATTGTCGCCTCGGGCCCGCGCTCGTCCCTGCCGCACGGGCTGGCCAGCGAACGGGTGATCGAGGAAGGCGATCTTGTCACCATTGATTATGGTGCCGTCTACGCCGGCTACGCCTCCGACTGCACCCGCACGGTGGTCATCGGCCGGGCCGGCCAGCGGCAGCGAGAGATCTACGACATCGTGCTGGAAGCGCAGCGGCGGGCCATGGCGGCGGTTCGTCCAGGCGCCACGGGTGCCGATGTGGATCGCGCCGCCCGTGAGGTGATCGAGGCGGCCGGGTATGGCGAGCACTTCGGGCACGCCACGGGCCACGGCGTCGGCCTGGAGGTGCATGAAGGGCCCCGGCTCGCCGCCACCGCGGGCGACCAGGTACTGGCCCCGGGCATGGTGGTTACCGTCGAGCCGGGTATCTACCTGCCCGGCTGGGGCGGAGTCCGCATCGAGGACCTGGTGGTGGTGACCGAGGACGGCGGTGAAGTCCTGACGCGCGTTACCAAGGAATTCCTCCAGATCGCGGCGCACTGAGACCGCGGGTGGGGGAGTCGAAGGAGGTTGGCACGGTCATGATCCAGGCGGGCGACTTCAAGAACGGCATGGCGGTCATCATCGACGGTGCCGTGCATCAGGTGCTGGAGTTCCAGCATGTGAAGCCCGGCCGCGGTCAGGCCTTCGTCCGGGCCAAGATCAAGAACCTGGAGACCGGGGCGACCGTCAACCGCACCTTCCGCCCGGACGAGCGGTTCCCGCTGGCCCACATCGAGAAGCGGGAGATGCAGTACCTCTATGAGGCCGACGGGCAGTACTTCTTCATGGATACCGAGACCTACGACCAGGTCGGCCTCGACCGGGAGCAACTGGGGGACGCCGTCGACTTCATCAAGGAAGGGATGACGGTCAAGATCCTCAAGACCGGCGACAAGACGCTGGGGGTGGAACTGCCCACCACCGTGGACCTCAAGGTGGTGGAGACCGAGCCCGGCGTGCGCGGCGACACCGCCCAGGGCGGATCCAAGCCCGCCAAGCTCGAGACTGGCGCCGTCGTGCAGGTGCCGCTGTTCGTGAACGTGGGCGACACCATCCGCGTGGACACCCGGACCGGTGCGTACGTGGAGCGGGTATGAACCCCGTGGACCCGGCCTGACAGCCCCGCCGCCAGGCGGGGCCGCGGCGTTTATTGGGGCGCCCTTTCGGGCATGCTGACGCGAGATCCGCTACCTCCTGCCGCCGTCCGGGCGGCACCACAGCCCGAGGAGGGGACAGCCCATTGCGCCGCTTGCGTGCTCGCGTGGCTTACCTGAAGGGCCTGGCGGCGGGCCTGAACGTATCCAGCCAGTCGCCGGAGGGCCGGCTGCTGGTGGCCGTGGTGGAGGCGATGGAAGCCATGGCCGCCCAGATCGAGTCGCTCGACACGCGGCTGGGGGAACTGGCCGAGTACCTGGGCGAGCTGGACCAGGACCTGTACGACCTGGAGGAATCGGTGGCCGGGGGTAACGGCCGGCGGCCCGCCCCGTGGACCGGCAGCGAGGAAGGCGACGACGAGGCCGACCCGGCCGACTTCGAGGATGCGGTGGTTTTCGAGGGCGGGATCCCGACCGGCGGGGTCGCCGGCGGCGGGCAGGCTGACCAATCCCCGGTGGAAGGCCTGATCCTGGAGTGCACTCATTGCGGATCCTCCTACGCGGTGCCGCGCGACGAGATCCGGTTCGACCGGGAGCCCGAGGAGGACGAGACGGAATTCGAATGGGTCTGCCCCCATTGCGGGGCGGTCGTCCACGACTTCCTGCCCGATGCGGACGTCGATGAGGAGGCAGAACCCCTGACCGGCGGCCGCGGGGGCACCCAGGAGAGCGGGCCGGCCCGCTAGCAGGCGGGCGGCCCGCAGGGCAGAGGCTTCACGCAGTACGGGGGTGGCGCGGCCACCGGACCCGCGCGCTGCCGGCGCACCGGCGCCCCCACCGGCGGCGGGCTCACCCTGCTACCCCCGTGCGCACGCGCACCCGCACCCAGCAGGCCGTTGCCGCCCACCGGCGACGGCCCTTCCTTTCAATCCCCGCGTTCCAATCCCCGCTTCGCGGCCCGGCCCTTGCCGGGCCGGCGGCATGCCCGCGTCCCGCTTGTTCGACCCGCGGTGTTAAAGCGGTCAAGCCCCTCATATACCTGGGAACGAGATGGGACAGGGGATCGCCGTGGACAGTGGAGGAACCGCTGCCGGCGGGTTCCGGCCGGCCACGCGACCCGCTGGCCGCCGCCGGGACGCGGGGCGGGAGGGAGCGGGCTCGCTACCCGTGGCGGCCGCTGGCGCGCCGGACACGGCTCGTGCCGGCGTCCTGAGGACCGGCCCGGGAGGTCCCGCTACCGGGCTGGGCCCAGGGTGGTCCGCGGCCGGCCCGGAGTGCGATGCGGGATGGGATGAGATCCTTCGCTACCTCCCGCCCGCTCTGGCCCGGCGGCTGGCTGCCCTGCCCGCGGCCACCCGCGCCCTGGTCGAGGAGATCCGGGTTGCCGCCGGCCGTCCCCTATGGGTGCTCATGGCGGCCGGCGACGCGTTCGTGGCCGAGGGCGGGCGGCTGGTGGGCGATCCCCACCAGGCGCCGCCGGTGGGCAGCGAGGAACTGGCGGCCTGCCTGGAGCGGATGACGTCCAGCTCCTGGTACGCCGTGCAGGAACAGGCGCGCCAGGGCTTCCTCATCCTGCCGGGCGGGCACCGCGTCGGGCTGGCGGGCGAGGTGCAGGTCGTGGACGGCCGCATCGAGCGCTTCCGGGTCGTGCGCGGTCTCGTGATCCGCCGGGCCCGCCAGGTACCGGGGCGCGCCGGCGAGGTCATCGGCCGGCTGGTCGAGCGCCGCCAGGGCCAGGCCCGGCTGGCCAGCACGCTGCTCATCGGTGCCCCGGGCAGCGGCAAGACCACCCTGCTGCGGGAACTGGTGCGCCTGGCCAGCCAGGGGGTTCCGGGCTCGCTCCCCGGCCTGCGGGTGGCTGTGGTGGACGAACGGGGTGAGCTGGCAGGGGCGGGCGCCTTCGACCTGGGACCGCGCACCGAGGTACTGGAGCACTGCCCCAAGGCGGCCGGGATCATCCTGGCCCTCCGGGCCCTGTCCCCCCAGCTGGTGGCCACCGACGAGATCGGTGGCCCCGAAGACGCGGCGGCCGTGGCGGAGGCGATGAACGCCGGCGTCAGCGTGCTGGCCACCGCCCACGCGGGTGACCCGGCAGAACTGGCGCGCCGGCGCCACCTGCGGCCGCTGTTGCGGGCGGCGGCCTTCACCCGCGTGGTCCGCCTGGAGCGCCGTCCCGCGCCCGGCACGTGCACGGGGATCTACATCCTGCAGCCCGGTGGGAACTGGGCGCCGGCAGGCTCTCCGCCCGGCTCCTCCTAACCCCCTGGCGGCGCGCCGCGGGTGACCCCGCGGCCGGCGGCTAAGGCGGCCGCCGGTTCCGGCCCACCCGCGGCCCTGATAGCCCGGGCCGGTCCGGGCCGGGACGCCGGTGGGGGCACCGCGGCGCCGTGGGGGGAGCAGAGGGGAGTTGGGCGATGGAGGTCGAGGGCAATGCGCTGGCTGGGCCTGGCTCTGATCGTGCTGGCGTGCGCCGCCTGGGGCTGGTTGCGGGCGGCGGAGCTGGCGCGGCGGCCGGGGGAACTCCGGGTCCTGCGCACCGCCATGCAGGCCCTGGAGAGCGAGATCGGCTTCGGCGTCACGCCCCTGCCGGTGGCTTGCCGGCGCATCGCCGGGTACTATCCCGAGCCCGCCGCCTCCCTGTTCCGCCGCGCGGGCGAGGGGCTCACGGCGCCCGACGCCGCTCCCGCCGCTACCGCCTGGCGCCGGGCCGTGCTGGAGGTGGCCCGCGCCAGCGCCCTGACGCCGGACGATGCCCGCATCCTCCTGGCGCTGGGCCCGTATCTGGGGGTTACCGACCGCGACGATCAGATCCGGCACCTGCGCCTGGCCATGCACCGGCTCGAAGCGGCCGAGGCCGGCGCGCGCGAGCTGGAACAGCGCTGGGGGCGCCTGTACCGGTACGGCGGGCTCCTGGCGGGGGCACTCATCGGGCTCTTGCTGCTCTAGGGAGGAGGCGCGGTGGTGATCGATCCCAACCTGATCCTGCGCTTGGCGGGCATCGGCATCATCGTCACCGTCATCTACACGCTGCTGAAGACGGCGGGGCGGGAGGAATACGCCTTCACGGTGCTTCTGGCCGGGCTGGCGGTGGTGCTGTGGATGACGGTCCAGGTCATCGTCGAGCTGTTCGAGACCATCCAGACCCTCTTCGACCTGGGTTGAGAGCGATGACCATCGCGCAGGTGGTAGGGATCGCCCTGGTGGCCAGCGTGCTGCTGGTCCTGCTCCGCCAGGCCCGCCCCGAATGGGCGGTCCTGCTCAGCCTGGTGACGGCGGCGGCGGTGCTCCTGCTCCTGGCCGGCCAGGTCCGGGCCGTGATCAACGTCATCGCCGAGGTGGCGGACCGGGCGAGCCTGGACATGCGCTACATGGATGTCCTGCTGCGCATCGTCGGCGTCGCCTACCTCAGCGAGTTCGGAGCCCAGCTATGCCGTGACGCCGGTGAGGGCGCACTGGCGGCCAAGGTGGAGCTGGCAGGCAAGATCATCATCCTGCTGCTATCGGTGCCGGTCCTGATGGCGGTCCTGGAACTCCTCCTCGGCCTGTTACCGGCCTGAACGGGTGCACGGGCGGCCACGGGGCGGCCAGGCGGCCACGACAAGCCCAGCAAGGAGGGACGGCCATGGTTGCGGCGGCCTGCCGCAGACAACCGGCCTGGCGGTGGCCCGCAATGCCGGCGGGGACGGGGAATGCTCCCCGCCGCCCCGGGACCTGCCGGGCGCCCCTTGCGCGGCTCGCCGTGGCCATGGGCCTGCTGGCGGTGTGCCTCCTCTCCCTCCTGGGGATCCTGGTGCCGCCCCGGCCGGCCGCCGCCAGTACGGCGGGCGCTGTTTCGCCATCCCCCGGCGTGGGCTGGGCGGAGGAAGAGGCCGGTCCCGCCGGGGAAGAAGGGGGCAGTGCAGAGCCTTCGTCCCCCTCGGCTGTGACCGCGGCCACGGTGGACGAGATCGCCCGCAAGCAATGGGAGGAACTGGACGCCGAGGGCTTCCTCCAGGCCCTGGATCGGGTGCGGGAGCAGGTCGCCGGCCGCCTGCCCGGACTGGATTGGGAGAGCACCCTGCACTCGCTGCGCCAGGGATCGTTGCCCTGGAGCGCCACCGACGTACTGGCCGCCCTGTTTCGGGCATTTGCCGACGAGGTGGTGACCAGCGGGGGCCTGTTGCTCCGCCTGCTGGTGCTGGCGGTACTCCTGGCGGTCCTGCAGTCCATCGAGAACGCCTTCGGCAACGAGGCCGTGGCCCGGGCGGCCTACGCGGTCGTGTTCCTCGTCCTGATCTCCCTGGCGCTGGTCAGTTTTCGCGACGCCCTGGCGCTGGCCCGGAACACGATCCAGAACCTGGTCGATTTCCTGCTGGCCAGCCTGCCCGTCCTGTTGCCTCTCATGGCGGCGACCGGCGCCGTGGCCACGGCGGGCCTGTTCCACCCGCTGGTCATCGCCGTCGCCCAGTCGGTGAGCGTGGTCGTCAGCCAGTGGGTGCTGCCGCTGATCTTTCTCGCCGCCGTGACCGAACTGGTCGGGCACTTTCCCCTGGGGATGTCCCTGTCGGGGCTGGCTCGCCTGCTGCGCCAGGCGGCCGTCGTCGTCCTGGGCCTGGCCATGACCGTATTCCTGGCCGTCGTGGCCATCCAGGGGGCCGCGGGTACCGTCGCGGACGGTATCGCCCTGCGCACCGCCAAGTACCTGGTGGGCGCCTTCGTCCCGGTGGTGGGCGGCATGCTGGCCGACTCCGTCGAGCTGGTGGTCACCTCCTCGATGCTGCTCAGGAACGCCGTCAACCTGCTGGGTCTCCTGGCCGTCTTCGCCCTGGTGGCGCTGCCGCTGGTCAAGCTGGCGGTGCTGGTATTCGTCTACCGGCTGGTGGCGGCGGCCATCCAGCCGGTGGGGCCGGGTCATGTCACGGCTTCCCTGCAGGCCATGGGCGACCACATCGTGCTGGTGGCCGTCGCCACGGCGGTGGTGGGGCTGATGTTTTTCATCGTCCTGTCGGTGATGCTCGCGGCAGGCAACGCCGCCGTGATGATGCGGTAGGAGGGCGAGCATGGGTGGGGTCAGCGAGTGGGTGCGCCAGGTCATCCTCATCCTGCTGCTTGCGGGCATCGTCGAGATGGTGCTGCCCAGCGGGGGGGCGCGCCGTTACGTGCAGCTGGTCCTGGGCCTGCTCGTCCTCCTCGCCATCATCCGCCCCGTGCTGGCGGTGCTGGAGGCCGAGCCGGCGGACCTCCTCCCGGCCTGGGAACGGGCGCTGCGGGAATCCGGCGCGGCCGCAGCCCCCGCGCTCCCCCGGGATGACCTGGAGCGGGCCCGGGAGCGGACGCAGGCGCTGGCACTGGAGGTCCACCGCCAGCGGCTGGCCGCCGTCATCTATGACGAGGTGGTGGCGACCCTGGGCTTCGAGCCCGTGGCCATCGACGTGGACGTGGTCACCGACAGCCGCGGGAGCCGGCAGGGGACGATCGAGCGCATCGGCGTGCGCCTTCCGGGTCGCTTGCCGCCGGAGGTGCTGGAACGGTCCCCCGGGGCGGTACGGCCGGTGGAACCGGTGCGGATCGGCCCGCGTTCCGGTCCGGCCGCGGAGGAAGGCGAAAGCCGGCCCATCCCGCCGGCGACCCGGAACGCCATGGCCGGCCGGCTGCGGCAGGCCCTGGCGGCGAGGCTGCAGGTGGAACCGGGGGCCATCACCGTCTCCTGGGTCGAGACGGTGGAGGGGAGGTGAAGGCGGTGGACGCGCCGCGGGCTCCTAAGGGGACGCTGGCGTTCACCCTGGACTGGCGGGACCCGCGTTTCCGGCAGCAAGTGCTGCTGGCGGCCGCGCTGGTTCTGGGCGTGATGTTGCTGCTGGCCGGCCAGCTCCGGGACCGCCGGGACCGGGTGGTGTCGCCACCGGTACCCGCCGCCGGGGAGGCCGCCCTGCCGGCTCTCTCCGTCGACCCGCTGGATCCCATGGCCACCCGCCTGGCCGCCAGGCTGGAGAACATCCTCTCAACCGTGCAAGGCACGGGGCGGGTACGCGTGGAGATCCACCTCCAGCGGGGCCCGCATTACGAGTACGCGGCCAACCAGGTGCAAACCGAGCGCCGCACGGAGGAACAGGACTCTGGCGGCGGCCGGAGGACGACCACCGAGCAGCGCGACGAGCGCGACTTGCTGGTAGGAAGGGGGGAGAGCAACGCGCTGATCACCCAGGTCGAAGCGTCGCAGATCGCAGGTGTGCTGGTGGTGGCGGAGGGAGCCAGTGACGATCGGGTCCGCGCCGCCCTCGTACAGGCGGTGGCGACCTACCTGGATGTGCCGGTGCACCGGGTGATGGTGCTCGCCGGCGATCCCAACCGGATGAGGGGGTCGGAGCAATGACCAGGTTGCGGGCCGGTTCGCCCGGCAAGTTTCTGGTTTTCCTGCTCGTGGTGGCGGTGGTCTTCGCCTATATCGCGGCCAAGTGGGATGAGTTCAGCCAGCAAAGCGCCCTGCAGGACGCCGGCTTCGGGGACACCACCGCCGTTGGCGAGGACATGGGGCAGCCCGGCGAGGACACGGCCCAGGGGGGCGCGGCGGGCGAGCAGGGGGCGCCGCTGGACGGGACCCTGGGCCAGGGAGCCGGCCAGGCCGGCGCCGGCGACACGCAGCAACTGGCCGAGAGCAGTGGAAGCTTCGCCGATCTGCGGGTCCAGCGGGCGGCCATCTACGACCGTCAGCTGGAACAGCTGCAGGCCATCGCCAACAACGCCAATGCCAGCGCCAGCGCCCGCGAGCAGGCGCAGCAGGCCCTGGTCCAGCTCACCCAGCGCCAGGGTGTGGAGCAGCAGATCGAGCAGTTGATCCGCAGCAAGGGCTACGAGGATGCGGTGGTGTTCGTCTACGATCAGGCAGCCATCGTGGTGGTCAAGGCGGATCGCTTCCAGCAGGCGGACGCCGCCCGCGTCGCGGACATCGTCCGCCAGGTCACGGGCATCGGTTACGAGGGCATCCGGATCGTGACCCGGGACAGCTGAAGCGTCCGGGCCGGGGTCCCATGGCGGGGAAGGCTGGCCGGCGGGTCCCCCAACGGGGCCCGCGGCGGCTGTGGGGCAGCGGGCAGGGGCGGCGGGCCGCATTGGCCCGCCGCTGGCGCCCGCGTTATAATTACTTGCGTCTACGGGGTTCCCGGGAGCCGGCCCCCGTGGCGCTCGGAGGTGGCAGTAGATGGATGAACAGCACGAGTTCCTTCCACTTCCCGGCGAGGACGAGGGCGGCCACGTACGCATCGCCAACGAGGTCGTCAGCGTGATCGCGGGGATCGCCGCCATGGAGATTGACGGCGTGGCCGGCATGGCCAGTGGGGGCCTGGTAGGCGGCATCTCCGAGATGCTGGGGCGGAAGAACCTCGGCAAGGGCGTCAAGGTTGAGGTCGGCGACCGGGAATGCACCATCGATGTCTTCCTGATCGTGGAGTACGGGGTGCGCATCCCGCAAGTGGCCGAGCGCGTGCAGGACAACGTGAAGCGTGCGGTCGAAACGATGACGGGTTTGCGCGTGCGCGCTGTGAACATCCACGTGCAGGGCGTCGCATTCCCCGAGGCGGAACGCGAGGTGGAGGCGCGGGCCAAGTAAGAACGGGGCCACGGACCGCGCCGCGCACGGGGCCCCGAAAGGGGGCGGCGGATGGCCGCGTTCAACTGGTTGCTCTCCCTCCTCAACTCCCTGGCGCTGGCCGCCATCGGCGCGGTCCTGGTGTGGCAGGCCGTGACCGGACCCGGCGGCCCGGGAGCGGCGCCACCCTGGGCGTTTCCGGCCTGGGCTGGTCTCGCCGAGATGCCTGCGTGGGTGGTCGGGGTGTTGGGCGCCGCCTTTTTGCTCAGCGGCCTGCACGTGGCCTGGCACGCCGTGCGGCCGGCCCAACGGGCGGCGGTTTCCTTCACCAGTGAAATCGGGGAGGTCCGGACCTCCCTGGGGGCCATCGAGGACCTGGCCCGGCGGGCCGGGTTGCAGGTTGCCGGCGTGCGCGACCTGCGCGCCAGGGTCCAAGCCATGCGGGACGGGGTGGCTCTCCGCATCCGGGCCGAAATCCTGCCCGACTATCGCATCCCCGACGTGGCCCCGGAGCTCCAGGCGCGGTTGAAGCAAACCATCGAGGAAATCGTGGGTACGCAAGTGACCGACGTCCGCGTGATCGTCGAGCGCATCGCCGCCGAGCGGTGGCGCAAGCCCGAGTGACGCGGGCCACGAGAGGGCGGTGGTGAACGTGGAGGAAGGCCGCGGCATCTGGCGACGCCATGCCGGGAAGATCACCGGCGCCGCGGCGGGGGTTGTGATCGCCCTGCTGGTCAAGTGGCTCGGCGTCGGCTGGACGTTGCTGGTCGTCGCCCTCGCCTGGCTGGGGGTTCAGATCGGCGCCCGCGTGGACGAGGGCGAGCTGGATTGGGCGGACACCCTCGAGCGCTGGTGGAGCCGCCCCGGCAAGCGCCACGGATGAAAGACCAGATGGGGCAACGGGAGGACGGGACGGTGCCGGGTGACAAGGTCGGGCCGCGCCGGCGGGCGCGGGAAGCGGCGCTGCAGGCGCTCTTCCAGTGGGAGGCGGCAGGCCATCCCGTGACCGCGGGGCTCGATTGGGCGGCGGCCGAATACGGCCTGGATGAGGACGTGCTGAGCTTCGCTCGCGAGCTGGTCACCGGCGTCATGGCGGAGCGGCCGGCCATCGACGACCTCATCGCCCGGTACGCCCGGGATTGGGACATCCAGCGACTGGCCAGGGTGGATCGCAATATCCTGCGCATCGGCATCTACGAGCTGCTGTTCGCCAACCGCCCGGACGTACCGGCCGCCGTGGCCATCAACGAGGCCGTGGAGCTGGCCAAGCGGTTCAGCAGTGCGGAGGCGGGGCGCTTCGTCAACGGGATCCTCGGCCAGCTGGCCCGCGATTACGGGAAGACCGGGGACGGGGGCGACGGATCCCCTCCCACGGGTACGGCGCTGGCCACCGACCCGGCGAGGGACTGAAGCGGGGCCCGGCGGGCAGGCCGGGCAAGGCGGGCGCGAGGTGACGCAACGGGTGGACAGGCTGTGGAACGGGCGAGAGGTGGCCGCACGCTTCCGGGCTGCGGTCCGGGAGCGGGCGGAAGCTTTCTACCGGCGTTACCGCCGGAGGCCGGGTCTGGCGGCGCTGGTGGTCGGAGATGACCCGGCCTCTTTGCTTTATGTCGCCAGCAAGGCGCGGGCGTGCCAGGAGGCCGGGCTGTATTCCGAGGTCCACCACCTGCCCGCCACCGCGTCGGAAGCAGACGTGATCGCCCTGGTCCGCAGCCTCTGCGCCGAGCCGCGGATCGACGGGGTGCTGGTGCAGTGGCCGGTGCCGGCGGGCATCGACTACGAGCGCGTGGTGGAGGCCATGGACCCGGCCCGAGACGTGGACGGGTTTCACCCCGTCAACACGGGCCTGCTCTGGCGCGGGCGGCCCGCTCTCATTCCCTGCACCCCTCTCGGTATCCTGGCGCTCCTCTATGTCCATGGGGTGTCGCCGGCCGGCAAGCGGGTCACCATCGTCGGTCGCAGCCCCATCGTCGGCCGGCCTCTTTCCGGCCTGATGCTCCTCCACGACGCCACCGTGACCGTCTGCCACTCCCGGACCGCCGACCTGGCGGCTGCGACCCGGGAGGCGGAGATCCTGGTGGTTGCGGCCGGCCGGCCGGGCCTGATCGGCCCTGAGCATGTACGGCCAGGCGCCGTGGTCATCGATGTCGGTATCACCCGCGTGGACGGCCGGCCGGTGGGGGACGTGCGCACCCAGGAAGTGGCGGCAGTGGCCGCCGCCGTAACGCCCGTCCCGGGTGGCGTCGGGCCGATGACCGTGGCCATGCTCCTGGCCAACACCGTAGAGGCCGCTTTCGCCCGGGAAGAAGGGCGAGTGCCCCGCAGCGATGTGTGGCTGGAGGCCGAACAGCCCGCGGCCGGGCGGTGGGGCGGATGAGCCAGCCAGAGATGTGGAGCCAGACCGCCCGCTGGCCCCGGACGGTGGCGGATCCAGGCCGGATATGGTCGGTGGCCGAGCTCACGGCCCGTGTACGCCTGCTGCTGGAAGCCGACCCCCAGCTGCAGCAGGTCTGGGTGCGGGGCGAAATCAGCAACTACAAGCGCCACTCTTCCGGCCACGTGTATTTCACCCTCAAAGACGACCGTGCAGCCCTCCGTTGCGTGATGTTCCGGTCGGCCGCCCGCACGCTCCGCTTCGAGCCCGGCGACGGCATGGCCGTGATCGCGGGAGGGCGCATCGGCGTGTACGAGGCTGGGGGCCAGTACCAGCTCTACGTGGAGACCCTGGAACCGGACGGAGTGGGAGCCCTCTACCTGGCCTTCGAGCAGCTGAAGGAACGGCTGCGCCGGGAGGGCTTGTTCGACCCGGAACGCAAGCGCCCGCTGCCCAGGCTGCCGCGCCGGGTCGGCGTGGTAACCTCCGCCGACGGCGCCGCCCTGCGCGATATCATCCGCGTTGCCAGCCGGCGCAACCCTCGCCTCCACCTGATCGTGGCACCCGTGCCCGTTCAGGGTGACGAGGCGGCGCCGGCCATCGCCGCCGCCATCCGGCGCTTCGGGCGCTTCGGCGGGGTGGACGTCCTCATCGTGGGCCGCGGCGGCGGATCCTGGGAGGACCTCTGGCCCTTCAACGAGGAGGTCGTCGTGCGCGCGGTGGCTGAATCGCCCATTCCCGTCGTGTCGGCGGTGGGACACGAGACCGACTTCACCCTTTGCGACCTGGCCGCCGACGTGCGCGCGCCCACGCCCTCCGCGGCGGCGGAGCTGGTGGTCCCGGACTGGTACGAGTTACGCGATCGGGTCGTGGACCTGCGGCAGCGCCTGGAACGGGCCATGCGCCTGCGCGTGCGGATGGCGCGCGACCGCCTGGAGAGACTGGCGGGAAGCCGCGGGATGTTCTACCCCCGCGATCGCGTCCTCCAGCACCGGCAGCGGCTGGATACACTGCTGCGCGACCTGGTGGCGACGGCGCGGCGGTTGGTGGACGAACGCCGGCAACGGCTGCTGCTGCTGAGCGGCCGGTTGGAGTCTCTCAGCCCGCTGGCGGTGCTGGCACGGGGTTACAGCATCGCCCGCGACGCCCGGGGCGAGGTGCTCAAGGACGCGCGCCGCGTGACGCCAGGAGACCGCGTGGACGTGTGGCTGCACCGCGGGCAACTCCGCTGCCGGGTCGAGGCCGTGCTGCCTGACAATGCCCCCATCTCCGGGGGGACGGGGTCCGGACCGGACGGCGGCGAGCAGGACGACGGGCGAGGGCATGGCCGAAGCCACGACAAGGGGTGAGGCTATGGGCGAAGCCACGCTGGGTGGCCAGGAAGCGCTGCCGGACCGCGAGTTCGGCGCGGATGAGGAACCCGCTTTCGAGCAGGCGTTGGAGGAACTGGCGGCGATCGTGCGCGCGCTGGAGACGGGCGAGCACGGACTGGACCGGTCTCTGGAGCTCTTCCAGCGCGGGGTCGCGCTGGCTCGCCTGTGCCATCGCCGGCTGGACGAGGTGGAGCGAAAGATCGAGTGGCTGCTGGAAGACGAGGAGGGGCGCCCGTACACCGAGCCTGCTCACCGTCTGATCGAGGAGGCGCGAGACCCTTGAGCACCGGGCCAGGCGTCGAGGAAGCCCTTTCCCGCCATTTTGACGAACTGGTGCGCCGGGCGCGGGCGGCCGTCGATCGCGTATTGCTTCCGGCGGAGACGCCGCCGCGCCTCATCCATGAGGCCATGCGCTACAGCGCGCTGGCCGGTGGGAAGGCGCTCCGCCCGGTCCTGGTGCTGGCGTCCGCCGAGTGCGTGGGCGGGCCGCAGGCGGTCAACGAAGCCGTGGAGCAAGCGGCCGCGGCCGTCGAGCTGGTGCATACCTATTCCCTGGTTCACGACGACCTGCCGGCCATGGACAACGATGATATGCGCCGGGGGCAGCCTGCCAACCACATCGTCTACGGCGAGGCCGTGGCCATCCTGGCCGGCGACGCCCTGCTGACCCGGGCCTTCGAAGTGCTGGCGGGGCTGCCGGACCACGGCGTGGAGCCAGCGCGCGCCGTGCGCGTGATCCGCGAGCTGGCCGAGGCAGCGGGAACGCTGGGCCTGATCGGCGGGCAGGTTGACGACCTGGGCGCCACGGGGGAGCACGTGGAACTGGCCACGTTGCGGTCCATCCACGACCGTAAGACGGGCGCCCTTTTCCGTGCCTGCGTGCGCATCGGCGGGTTGCTGGCCGGCGGGGACGAAGCCGCCCTGGAACGGCTCACGGAATACGCCTCTGCCCTAGGCGCGGCCTTCCAGATCGTCGACGACATCCTGGACGTGGTGGGAGATACCGCCGAGATGGGCAAGCGCGCCGGCAGCGACGCGCGGCAGGGCAAGGTCACGGTGCCGGGATTGATCGGTCTCGATGCGGCCCGCCGGCTGGCGGCTGAAGAGACCGAGCGGGCCGTGGCCAGCCTCGAGGGGTTCGGGGAACGCGCCGAGCTGCTGCGCTGGCTCGCCCGTCGCGTGCTGGCACGGCGGCGCTAAGGGGGACAGGTGGTGCAACGCGGCGGCGGAACCGGGCGTCACGGCAGGACCGGACGCGGGTGCTGGTCGAATATATCCATGGCGGCGCGCCGGCGCCCGTGTTACAATGCCCTTCCGCCGTTCGCCGGGGAGACGGCCAGCGCGGGGGCGGTGGCAACATGGCGCCTGGCGGAGGGTCCCTTGGCGACGCGAGCGAGAAGCGGTATTCATCTATGGATGGAACCGCAATCATACCGCTTTCATCCTGTGAATCCGCGGGTGGCGCAGTATCCTAGTCGGCGCCCGCGCTTCTGAAGGCGGGCCTAAAAATCCGCCGTACGGGCACATCGATGAAGTTCCTGGTGGTGGCTGCCGACGCCCAGTCGGGG
>DATCKH010000233.1:0-2713 GCA_036562425.1 Thermaerobacter sp.
GCTTGGCCCCGTGCATCATGCCTCGCGGCATGCTGCGGGAGGAGCGCTGGCGCAAGCCCAGCAGCTGGAGGAGCATCGCCAGTGCCGAGCGCACGGTGAGGGTCGAGTCGTAGAGCTCCGAGCTGCGCAGGCGGCGCGCCACATCTTCCATCTGGTTCGGTGTCCAGCCACAGGCCCACAGGGCGGCCAGGATGGCGCCGCTGGAGGTGCCGGTCACGATATCCGGCATGTACCCCGCCTCGGCCAAGCCCTTCAGGACCCCGATGTGGGCGAGGCCCCGCAAGCCGCCGCCTCCCAGCGCGAGCCCGAACGACGGTCTCTGGCTGCCCATGGCCTCCTGGTCCCCCCCATCTACAGCCGGGAGGGGGTGTGGCCCGGCGGCACCGGGCCGGCGCAACGCGCCTCCCGTTACTCATTCTACCCTGCAGCGGTGCAGGTACCCCTCAACGACTTTGGGCCAGCGTCTGGGCGAGCACGTCGGCGAAGAAGGCGGCGCCCTGCTCGGCCTCGCGGCGGCTGTTGGTGTGGGCCCCGAACTCGGCCAGTAAAGTGCGCGGGCCCAGGTCCTGGTTGTAACCGCCCAGCCCGATGTAGATACCCTTGACGAGGCCGGGGTAGGTCCGGGCGGCCTCTGCCTTCAGGCGCCGCGCGAATTCCAGGTTCGTCCGATGGAAGGGGTTTTCCCGGCCCACCACCAGCCGCACCTGGGTCACCGGCTTGCCCTTGACTTCCGCCCGGTAGAACTCGGGCGGCGTGGCATCCCGGTGCACGTCCAGCAGCGCGACGGGGTTCTTCGGCAGCATCTTGATGGCCGTGCGGCGCGAGCGGCGGTAGGCGCCCCGGTCATGGGGGAGATGGAGCGCCTCGGACTTGATCACATGATACCCGTGGCGCGCCAGCCGGCGCCCGAGCACATCGCCCACCGCGTGAATGCCGCCGCGGCCCTCGACGCTCTCCGTGCCGTCGGTAGGGATATAGGACTCGTCGTTATGGGTGTGATAGATCCCGATGATGCCCTTGCCCCGCGGCGCGGGCTTGGCCGGCGCGGGGTCGGACACCTTCTGAAAGAGCGCGGCGGGCACGGTGGCGGCCAGCACCTGCGGCCCCGGTGCCGGCAGGCCGGCCAGCACCGGCACGTTGCCGGGGAGCGCCAGGCGCGCGGGCGAGAAGAGAACCCGTGACGGCCACCGATCCGGCGCGCCGTTGCCGGCCATGGTCCCCGTGGCGGGCTCCAGGGCGATGGTCCCCGTGGAGGGCTGCAGGATGGAGCGGGCGTAGGCGGTCTGCCCGTCCACCCGCACGATCCGGTACCAGGTGTCCGCCGCGTCGATCCAGACGTCCCCCACCCGCATGATCCGGCTGGTGGCCAGAAGAAGTCGACCCGTGCCCAGTTCCATCAGGCGCATGGGCTGGCCCAGCAGCTCATCGCCCGCCGGGTTATGGAACCGCGGCCCCAGCCAGGACGCCAGCAGGATCACGCCCACCGCCGCACCGGCCAGGCCCCAGGAAGCGGCGACCCCCGGAGCCCGCGGTTCCTCGCCACGGCGCACTTCCTCGCCACCACCAGGCTCCCCCGCACCCCGCGGAGGCTCTCCGGCGCTACCCGGCCGCGGTTCCGCCAGGCCCTCGCGCCGGCTGCCCGGCCCCGTGCTGCCGGTCCGTGCCCCGCGCCGGGCCGCGCGCCGGGCCAGCCACTCCCGCGTCTCGCCGAACAGCTCGGCCAGGGCGACGGCGCCCACGCCTGCCATGGCCACCGCGTCCAGGATGCCGCCGCCGCCGATGCTGACCAGGGCGCCGGGAATGCCGCGGAGGGCGTTGAACAGGACGGTGACCAGGTCGACCAGCACCAGGCCCAGGGTGGCGGCGATGAAGGCCGACCGCCGGGAGCGCCCGGCCAGGTAGCCGAAGAAGGCGGCGATGGCGGTGGGCAACCACACGGGATCCAGGACGAACAGGCGGCCCCCGCCGGGATCGCTGGGAAGGAGCCAGTCCGTGGCGTAGATGACGGCAGCCGTCCACAAGGTGGCCACCAGGGCCCGGCGGCGCTCGAAGGCGCGATCCGCAGTGACCAGCAGGTAGACGGCCACCCCGGCCGGCACCAGGGCGCCGCCCGGGTCAACGCTGGCGCCCGGCCCGAAGCGCAGCTCGGGCAGGAAGGTGCCGGCGGCCATCACGCCGACCAGGAGCAGCGCGGTGGTGCGGCTCAGGCGCATGCGGTCCAGCACCCGCTGGGCCGCGCCTATGAGGATCAGAAGGCCCACGCTGAGCAGCAACAACGTCGTGCCGGTATACATCGCGCTCGGCAAACCCCCGTCCCTTGTCCGGCCTTCCAGGTCAGGCCTTCGGTGCCAGGCTTCCACGGCCGCCGCCCGCGTCACGTCGCCGGGCCGCGGGGAAGAACCGGCCGGGAACCGCACGCCGGTCCCGGCCGCTCGCCGCTAGGATGCCCCGGGCAGGAAGGGGACAACATACAGGATGCCGGCACAAATCTTGCAAGCGGAGGGTTTCCCTGCAATCCGCGGGATCAGGTCAAAACCTGACGACGAGAATAGAACATGCACCCGATGGGTGAAACACATGCAAGGATGCTACTTTACACTTGCAACCGGGCTCGACACCCGGTCCGGTTGCGGAACCGATGCGCGGATGTTTCCGCTGTCGGTACACCCCTCTCGCGGGCGGCCGCACCGCCCCGTGACGCATCCCCCAGACA
>DATCKH010000238.1:0-8178 GCA_036562425.1 Thermaerobacter sp.
GCTTGCCCTCCTTTCTTCGCGTCCTTACCCTTCCTTTTTTACCCTGCTGTATTCTTTTCCTTTCCTGTTTTACCCTGCTGCCTTCTTTGCCTTTCCCCGTTATATCCTGCCGTGTTCTTTTCTTTTTCGATCCCAAAACCAGATCGGGCCGCACACAGCGGCCGGCGGTCTTACACGCCGGCCAGCCGCCACAACATAACCCGGTTGTTCCCAGAGTCGGCAATGGCCAGCAGGTCGCCGTGCCCCCACAGGCCGTAAGGCCAGCAAAGCGTGTCCCAGCCCACCGTCTGCCACCGGTTCTCGCCCGAGCTGTCGAAATCGGGCTGCCCGATAACGTGGGCCGCGGGAAGGTAGGCACCCCGCCGCGGGGGGCCGGGGAAGACCAGCACCCGGTTGTTGGCGGTATCGGCCACCGCCAGGTACTGGCCACACAGGGTCACGCCGTAAGGAAACCGGAGGCGGCGCGGTCCCTGGGGGACGTTCGGGAGCTCGAAGGACCGGTCGAAGTCTTCCTGACCCAGGACCAGGTCTGCCGGGCGATCCGCCACCGGCGGCGGGGTGAAGCCCACCACCCGGTGGTTACCGGCATCGGCGACGTAGAGCGTAGTACCATCTCCCGCCAGGGCATGGGGCCAGCGGAAGCTATCCGGGCCCACGCCCCGACCGCGGTTCTCCTCGCCGCTGGCCGCATCGGGCTGGCCCAGCACGAGATCAGGGGGCCGCAGGCCGCCGGGAATCCCCCGCCAGCCCAGCACGCGGCGGTTGCCGGTATCCGCCACGTAGAACCAGCCATCGATAAAGGCGAACCCGTACGGCCAACGCAGCCCCGAGGCCGGCGTGGGGCCGCCGCCGTTGGGCGCCGTCCCGTCCAGGCCGGGCTGGCCGATGACCGCGTCCGGCGGTTGGCCGTTGCGCTCGGGCACTCCCTCCCACACCAGCAGGCGATGGTGCCAGGCGTCGGCCACCACCAGGCAACCCTCCACCACCGCCACCGCCGTGGGGAGGTGGAGGAGGCCGGGTCCCTCCGACTCGAAGTCCTCGTGCCCCAGGACCACATCCGCGGGCTGGTGGTCAGCCTCCGGCCGGCCGTGCCAGATCAGGACGCGGTGGTTGCCACTGTCGGCTACCACCAGCAGCCGATCGTCCAAGTAGACGCCCCGGGGGGCGTACATAGCCACCCGGCTCGGGCAGGCCGGCGGCAGGGCCAGGCCCCCGGGGGCCGGTGCTCCCAGCCAGCACACTGGCTCGGCCGTCAGCGCGGGCGCACCCATACCCGCTGCCCCTCCACCCGCACCGGGAATGGTTCCAGTTGCACGTGAGGAACGGTGAGGCACTCACCGTTCGTCAGGTCAAATTGGAAACCGTGCCACGGGCAGGTGAGGACGGTCCCATGCACCGTGCCCCCGTGCAGGGGCATGCCCATGTGAGGGCACTTGTTGCGGAAAGCCATGATGCGGGATTCCAGCCGGATCAGCAGCATGTCGTGGTCGTCCACCTGCAACCGGAAGGGCCGGCCTTCTTCCAGCGCCGTCACCGGCGGCCCTTCCACCCATCCCTTTTCTTCCAGTTCCGCGGCCCCCGGCGCCACGAAGCCGGACACGGGCCCGTCGTCCGCCACCACGATCTCCCGGACCTCGGGTACCCGGGACTTCACGATCTCCTCCACGCCGTCGCGCAGGGTGCGGGCGGAAAGCGAGCAGCCGGCACAGGCGCCGTGCAGCCGGATGTAGACGACGTCGCCCTCCACCTTCACCAGTTCCACGTCGCCGCCGTGGGAACGCATGTACGGGCGCACCTCTTCCAGCGCGGCTGCCACCCGCGCCGTCAGGTCGCGCCGGACGATACCGTGCAGGAGGAACAAGGCGTAGACGGCCGGGTCTTCCACCGCCTGGAGGAGAAGCTCTTTGCCGGCCTCCGTGGCCCGCAAGGTTTGCACCAGCCGGCGCAGGGCGTGCCGATGGAAGGCCTCAATGGCCTCCTTGAGTTCCATGGCCTTCTGGCGGGCATCCTCCGGCAGTGCACGCACAGCTGCCAGGGCCCGGTCGACGTCGGCGGCCAGGGCCTCGAAGTCCTCCCGGGCAGCGCCCTCCCTGGCCACGTCCTTCTGCGGCATGTCTTTCCGGGACAGAGCGATCGTCACTCACCCCCGAAGGCTAGCTCTCGCTCGAGGGCTTCTTCCGTTTTCTTCACAAGCAGGGTTTCGAACACCCTTTTGGCCATGTGCTGGAGGACCTCACCCACGGTCGCCCCCGCAGGAAGGTCCGCGCCAGCCTCCCAGCGACGGTCGGCCAGCGCCCGAAGAACCAGGCACGCTCCGCCCGGGTTGTCGAGCAGAGCGTCCCGGAAGAAGGCGTCGACGAACCGTCCCAGCCAGATCCCCTCCCCGTGGGGATCGGCACGCAATTGTTTCAGGGCCGCGGCCACGCCCCCGCTGCGCTGGATGATGCGCTCGCTGAAACGATCGACGGCCATGGCCACCAGCAGTTCGACGTACTGCCGTTCATGGGGTTCCACTCGGTATCCCGCCCCCTCCCGCGGTGGACGCCGGCCGCACCTGCTGCCGTAGTCGCGCGATCTCTTTCAGGACCGCGTCCACGGCGGCGGCCGATCCGGCATCTCCATGCCCGGCAAACAGGCGGCGCGCCTCCCGCAGGCGCGACTCGGCCTCCGCCAGGGCACCAAGGTGGGCCAGCGCGTTCCCCTGGTTGGCCAGCACGCGGGCATAACCCAGGGGGTCTTCATCGGGCCGCCGCACGGCCAGGATCTCGTCATAGAGCGCTACTGCTTCGCGCAGGTTGTCCGCCGGATGGGCGGTGTGCGCGTGTTGCAAGGCGTTGGCCAGGTTCAGGGTCGCGCTCGCCCAGAGCTCGGGATGGGTGTCCCGCCGGAAAACACGCAGGGCCTCGCGCAGGGACTGGATGGCCATGGCCGCACGCAAGCGTGAGGCGCGGTCCTGTGGCGGCATCGCCAGGTAAGCCAGGGCGAGGTTCATGTGCGTCAGGGCATAGGCTTCCGGATGGCTGTCCCGCCGGAAGACCTTCAGCGCCTCCTGGTAACACCGCGCCGCCTCCAGCAGCGGCCCCTTCCGGCCCTCCGCCAGGCCCTGGTAGACGGACCCCAGCTGGAACCAGAGCTCGGCCCGGATCTCCGGGAAATCGGTATCCTCCAGGAGCTCGATGGCATGGCGGTAGTCGCGGACCGCCTCGTTCTCCTGGCCCGCCTCCAGGTGGCACAACGCCGCCCGCTCGGCGTAAAGGCGTGCCGCCAGCACCGGCGAGACTTCCTCCGCGGCAGAGGCCGCGGCCCTAAGGCGCTCCAGAGCGACAGCCCGGTCTCCCCGCTGCAGGGCCTGGTACGCCTGGGTGCCAAGGAGGAAGGCCGCCAGCTCTCCGTCCAGGCCCCCCGGCTCCGGCGCGTCTGGGCAGAGTCCCGCCCGCCAGGCCACGGCATCGAGCAGGGGCCACCACTCCCGCGCCAGCCGCTCCCGGGCCCAGGCGTAGACATTGGGCTCCGGCCGGAGGACGAAGCGGTTGAAGATCCCTTCCGGACCCTCCGGCAGCGAGCGGATGATGTCGTCCTCGTCCCGTCCCACCAGGGCCCGGGCGAAGAACGCCCACTCCGCCGGCCAGGAGCGGGGAAGCCGCCCGCGCAGGATGGCGTGCACCAGTTCGTCGCCCCCGCGGACGGCCGGCAGGAGCAGCAGTCCCGCCACACCGGGGAAGACGCCGAGGGGTTGGGGCCGTAGCACGCATATCCCACCTTCCTAGCTGCTCGGTGCCCGCGCCCCGCCAGGGGAGCCCGCGCCCGGCCCCACCGGCGTCACGCCACCGGCACCGGACGCGGCCAGAGGGATCCGCAGGGCTCCCGCTCCCTCATCCCAGAAAGCCTCCCGGGGCCCCGGCGGCGTCCCGTCCGGCAAGAACTCCCGGACCAGGATGCTGCGATCCCCGCGGGGATTGCGCCACTTGAGCAAGAGTCCCCCGGCTCCCGGGTGACTCACAGGCAGGAGCCATAGCTCGTCCCGGCGCACCAGGGCGATGGCCGTGCCCGCCGGGAACCGGCCGGCAACGGCCACCGGCAGATGGAGGTAGCCAGTAGCCGTGATCTCAACCCGCACGTTCATCTCTCCCCAGGCGCCGCATGAGGTTGGCCGCCAGGCGTTCCATGGCCGCCTGCACGGCCGGCGAGAGCCCCATTCCGGGCTCGACGTTCTCCGCTTCGATGAGGAACACGGTCACCTGCCGCGGGAAGCGATCCTTCAGCAGCCACCGTCCGAAAGCGATGGCATGGTCCCACCGGAACGCATGCAAGTTGATGGCGGTCAGCGGCGGCGTTTCCACTTCGTCGCCCGGCACCTCGAAGATGGTGCCCGGCGGGGCGCCGGTGCGGCAGGCGTCGACGATGATCACTTCCGTCGCCCCCTCGATCTGGAAGGCGACGTCCATTCCGGCAGTACCGCCATCCGCCAGGCGCACGCCGGGAGGCGGGCCCAGCTCCCACAGGCGGCGGATCAGCAGCGGGCCCACCCCGTCGTCGCCCCGGAGCAGATTGCCGCAACCGATGATCACCGTCACCACAGGCCACCCTCCACCGCACCGGCGCCGGCGCTCCGGCCCGCCCGCCCGGGCTCAGGCCCCACCGGGCCCCACCGTAAAGCGGGCCAGTTGCTTGTGGGTTCGGGCATCGTACGCATGAACCGTGCACACAAGGCAGGAATCGTAGCTCTGGGCGACGTGCGCCAGCTCCACCGGCTCCTCCGGGTTGAGCACGGTAGTGCCGATCAGCGCCGTCTCGATGGGGCCGCGGTTGCCGTGGCGATCGCGAGGCCCGATGTTCCAGGCCGTCGGGGTGATCACCTGGTAGTTCTCGATCTTGCCATCCTTGATCTGAATCCAGTCCGCCAGGGCCCCCCGCGCCGCCTCCGTGGCGCCAAAACCGCGCCCCTCCGGCAGCTCCCGCGGCTTGATGTAGAACTTCTCGTTCAAGTCCAGCTGGGACAGCCACTGGCGCACGAGCCGGTAGTACTTGGCCGCCTCGTGCATGCGCGCCAGCACGCGGACCATGACGCTGGGCCCCAGCTCCCGCACGATGTTGAGGAAGAGGGGATCGTAGTCCTGCCAGGGCTCGGCACCCGGCCGGCCGGCGATCACCTGGCGGGCCAGCGGACCCGCCTCCAGCGAGACCTCCTCACCGCCAGGCAGCACGTACCGCGGGGCCTTGGCCCAGGTGTACTTGCCCTCCTTCTTGCCCTCCGCGGGGTCGATGGGCTCCGTCACACCCTCGAAAGGATGCAGGGCGGTGCTGCCCCGGAAGAAGGAATGGGTGTGGTCCTCCCGGACGCGCGCCTGATCGAAGTCGTGGAAGTCCTCCCCGTCATAGACGCCCGCCCGCGAGATCAGCGCCGCGTTCCGTCCCTCGATGGTCGGCCGCACGTACTTCTCGGGATGGAAGTAGGTGCCCGTGGCCAGGTACCGGCCGGGCCCGGCGCCGTACTTGTCCAGGCCGATCTCCATGCAATAACGGATGAACAGGCCCAGGTCCGAGTCCCGGTGCTCCGGCTTTTCGTCCAGCCAGGCCAGCACGTCCTCCCAGGTCTTGTTCTCCAGCCAGCGGTCCACGGAACAGCCGAGCCAGACCCCTTCCAGCCACGTCTCGCGGTAATACTCCAGGATCGAGATGGAGCGCGTGATGTCCGACAGCGTGGGGGCGCACATGACGCCACCCGGGACCATGAAGCTGGAGTGGGGCCACTGGCCGCCGAAGATGGCGTAAATCTCCACGGGCTTCGCGGAGGTGACCACGCCGACCTCATAGCTCGTCCCCGTAAAGGGAGCCCACCGGCGGACCACCTCGTCGTACAGCTTGGCCCGGGAGTAGTTGCGGTGCGTCAGGCCGATGGCGAAGAGGGCGTAGAACCAGCGCGGGATGCTCTGCAGCGTCTCGCAGGCCTGGGCGATGTTGCGGATCAGCGTGGCGTTGGGCGGGACCTCGGTCTGCCAGGCGGTGTCCAGGGCGTAGACGGCCTTGTACAGGTGGCTGCCGCCGCAGATGCCGCAGATGCGCGGCGTCACGATCAGGCCGGCCTGCGGGTCCTTCCCCTTGAGAATGATCTCGAACCCGCGGAACATGGTGGCTTCCGTCCAGGCGTCCACCACCACGCCGTCCTCGATGACCACGCGGACGTCCAGGTCTCCTTCCACCCGCCCCAGGGCGTGCACGTGGGTCTCGATCCTGGCACCCTGGGCGCCCATCGAGTTCGCGCTCATGTCCTTCCCCGCCTCCGTGTCAAGATGCCGTCACCAGCTTCGCCGCGATCGCCCTTCCCCGGGGTTCGGCTTCTCCTCCCCGGGTGCAGGAAGAGAACCGCGCCCCACCGATCAGGGCACGAACATCTCTTCCCTCGCCCACTTGGGTGCCGCGGCGCGGGCCACGGCCGCGTGCACCGAATAGCTCAAGGGATCGCTTCCCTCGGGAACCTCCCGGGGAATGGCGCCGAAAACCTTCTGGGTCTTGAACACGGTGCCCGGCGCAAGGTCGAAGAAGGGGAACTGGGGCTCGGTGCAGCCGATGCATGGCATGCCCGCCCGCGTCTTCGAGGACTGCCGGTTCCAGAGGATGCGGTTGCAGGACGAGTGGGTCAGCGGGCCCCGGCACCCGTACTCGTAGAACAGGCACCCCTTGCGCGTTCCCTGGCCGAGTTCCTCCACCGGCTCCTTCCACTCGAAGTACTGGACGCGGGTGCAGCCGGTCTGGGTGAAGGTTTTGAAGAAGGTCTGCGGGCGCTGCAACTCGTCCAGCGCCACGTCCTGGGCCCGGCCGGTGGCGATGGCGACGAGAACCTGCGTCACCCAGTCGGGATGGGCCGGGCATCCGGGGATGTTGATCACCGGCAGGCCGGACCGGGAGCGGAAATCGGCCCCGAGGAACCCGCCCCGCTTCTCCTTGTGGAACTGCAACCCCGTGGACTCGGTGGGGTTGGGGGGCGTCGCCGGGATGCCGCCCCAGCAGGCGCAGTCGCCGACGGCGACCACGTACTGGGCCACCCGCGCCATGTCGCGGAGCCAATCCATCATGGGCCGGCCCATGAAGGTGTTGTAGCGCCCGGTGCCGTTGGGCCCCTGGATCACCGTGCCCTCGAAGACGAGGATGTCCAGCGGGATCTCCTCCCGCAGAACGGCTTCCAGGACGCGGCGCGCCTCCTCGCCGAACTCCATCGAGATGGAGTGGTGATAGAGGATCGTGATGCCGAAGTCCGTCACCAGGTCGATCACCGTCGGCTCCTCGGCGTTGAGGAAGGACTGGGTGTTACCGTTGCACGCCCCTCCGTGCAACCAGACCAGGTTGGCCACTCCCAACCACCTCCTTGCTTCCGCATGCCCCGGGGGGACCAGCCCGGCGGGTCGTGGCTCCCCCTCAGCAGCCCCTGAGTTCCCTGCCACCCGGGGCACCCGCCATCGCCGCCCGGGCGGCCCGGGCCTGTTCTTCCAGCCAGGACAACCAAGCCGACATCCCCGTTCCCGCCCGAGCGGAGACCTCCAGCACGGGCAGGTCGGGACGGACCCGTCCCAAGGCCTCGTAGAACGCCTCCCGGTCGAAGCCCGCGGCCTCGGCCAGGTCGATCTTCGTCACCACAGCCAGGTCGGCCCCCAGAACGATGGTGGGGTACTTGAGGGGCTTGTCCTCGCCTTCCGTCACCGAGAAGAGGACGACCCGCAGGTTCTCGCCGAGGTCGTAACTGGCGGGGCAGACCAGGTTGCCCACGTTCTCGATGAAGAGGAAATCCAGCCCCGAGAGATCCCACCCCTCCAGCGCCCGGCCCACCATCTCGGCCTCCAGGTGGCAGACCGTGCCCGTGGTGATCTGCCGTACAGGCACGCCGACCTCCCCAAGGCGCCGGCCGTCGTTGTCGGTGGCGAGGTCGCCCACCAGCACCGCCACGCGGAAGCGGTCCCGCAGCCCGGCCAGGGTCTCCCGCAGCAGGGTGGTCTTGCCCGCTCCCGGGCTGGAAACCAGGCTGACCACAAAGACGCCCGCCTCCCGGAACCGCTCCCGCAACTCCCGGGCCAGGATGTCGTTCTTCTTCAGCACGTTCTGCCTGACCTCAACGATCCGGGGTGCCAACCCCTTCCCCCTCCTCCCCCTCCAGCGCGAAGAGCTCCAGCTCCCGCCCGCGGAGGA
>DATCKH010000239.1:0-1806 GCA_036562425.1 Thermaerobacter sp.
CACCGACGCCGCCCTGTCGGCGCCCGGGGTGGTGGCGGTCCTGACCGGGGAGGAACTGAAGCGGGACCTGCTGGCGCCGCTGCCCTGCGCCTGGCTCTACGAGGGGTTGAAGAACCCGCCCCACTGGCCGCTGGCCGTGGACGAGGTGCGGCACGTGGGCGAGGCGGTGGCGGTGGTGGTGGCCGAGACCCGTGCTGCCGCCAAGGACGCGGCCGCGCTGGTGGAGGTGGATTACGAGCCCCTGCCGGCGGTGGTCGACCCCGAGCGGGCCATGGAGCCCGGCGCTCCCAAGGTGCACGGGGATCTGGACAGCAACGTCGCCTACACCTGGGAGGCCACCGGCGGCGATGTGGAGGCGGCCTTCCGGGAGGCCGACGTGGTGGTCCGGCAGCGGCACCTGCAGCAGCGGCTGGTGCCCATCGCCCTGGAGCCGCGGGCGGTGGTGGCCGACTGCCACCCGGCCACCGGGGAGGTGACCCTCTGGAGCACCACCCAGATCCCGCACCTGCTCAAGATCTTCCTGTGCGGCATCCTGGGCATCCCCGAGCACCAGCTGCGGGTCATCGCGCCTGAGGTGGGCGGCGGCTTCGGCTCCAAGCTCAACGTCTACCCGGAGGAAGTCATCGTCCCGTACCTGGCGCGCAAGCTGAAGCGGCCGGTCAAGTGGGTGGAAGACCGGCGCGAGAACTTCCTGGCCACCATCCACGGGCGCGAGGGGATCATCGACGTCGAGGTGGCGGCCAGGCGCGACGGCGAGATCCTGGGGATGCGCATCAACTGGATCTGCGACCTGGGGGCTTACAACCAGCTGAACACGCCCTATATCCCCATCCTCGGGCTCATCGTCTCGCCGGGTCCGTACCGCCACAAGAACCACGCCATCAAGATCACGGGCGTCTTCACCAACAAGACGTCCACCGACGCCTACCGCGGTGCCGGGCGTCCCGAGGCCACCCACTACCTGGAACGAACCATCGACCGGCTGGCGGACGAGCTCGGCCTCGACCCGGCGGAGGTACGGCGGAAGAACTTCGTCCGCAAGGATGAGTTCCCGTACACCAACCCCGTCGGCATCACCTACGACTCCGGCGACTACCATACCGCCCTGGACAAGGCGCTGGAGGCGGTGGGCTACGAGGAACTGAAGCGGGAGCAGGCCGAGCGGCGCCGCCGCGGCGACCGGAAGCAGCTCGGCATCGGCATCTCCAGCTACATCGAGGCCTGCGGGCTGGCCCCGTCGGCGGCCCTGGCGGCCACCCACTACGGGGGCAACCTGTTCGAGTCCGCCCAGGTGCGGGTCCATCACACCGGCAAGGTGACGGTGTACACGGGTTCCTCCGCCCACGGGCAGGGGCACGAGACGGCCTGGGCCCAGATCGTGGCCAGCGAGCTGGGCATCCCGCCCGAGGACGTGGAGGTGCTGCACGGCGACACCGGGCGCGGGCCCATCGGGCTGGGTACCTACGGCAGCCGCTCGGCGGCGGTGGGCGGCATCGCCCTCTACCACGCGCTGCAGAAGGTGAAGAAGAAGGGTGCCCTGATCGCTGCCCACCATCTGGAGTGCAGCCCCGAGGACCTGGAGTTCGTCGACGGCGAGTACCGGGTCAAGGGGGCGCCCCAGCGCTGCATGAGGTTCACCGAGGTGGCGGCGGCCGCCAACCTGGGCTCCCACCTCAACTTCCCGCCCGGCCTGGAACCGGGCCTGGAGGAGACGGCCTTCTGGCAGCCCGAGAACTTCACCTTCCCCTTCGGCACCCACGTCTGCGTGGTGGAAGTGGACACGGAGGACGGCAGCACCCGCATCCT
>DATCKH010000156.1:0-54585 GCA_036562425.1 Thermaerobacter sp.
CGACCACCTCCAGGCCGGGACCGACGCGCGTCTCGTAGATCCGGTCACCCACGGACCCGACCTCGCGCACTTGGACCTCCATGGATGCATCGCCTCCTCCCGCGCGCGGGCGCGCCCCGCGCCATTGGCGGGCACCGTACCCCTGGCGCTCAGGCCGCGTAGGTTCGCCAGGACCGCTCATGCCGCGCCTCATGCCGCGCCGCAGCCGGCCGTCGCTGGCGGTACCCGGGGCTGTCGCTGCCACTAGGAATACCGCGGCGGGGGGCCGCGGATACTACCGCCCAGGACCAGAAGGAGGGACCCGCCATGCCCGTGACGGACCAGTTCCAGCAGTTCGCGCGGGAACTGTCCCAGCGGGTTCGGGCCGCCCAATCCGCCGGCATGTCCCAGGACGAGATCAAGGCCCGGGCCCAGGAGATCGGCGACTGGCTGGCGCGCGCGGTCGAGCCGCGCACACCGGAGCAGCGCCTGCTGAAGGAAATGTGGCAGGTCGCCAACCAGCAGGAGCAGGAAGCCATCGCCAGCTCGCTGGTGAAGCTGGTGCAGCGCCAGCCCGGCGCTCAGGGCTGACGCCCGGCGCCAGCCGCACGACCGCTGGAAACGACCCGTGCTCGCGAGCCTCGAGGATCTCGAGGCTCGCGATTTTCGTGAGCCTTATGGGCGCGCCGCCCGGCCCCTTGCGACCCCCTCTTTCTTCAATGCATCCGTTCTTCATGCGCCCATGCCGCAGGACGCGCGGATGATGAGCCGGGGTGGCAGCCGCTCCGGCTCGGCTCTGCGTTCCCCGGCCGGCGTCCCGGCCCGGGCCAGCTCCGCCAGGCGGAGGGCGGCCGCCCCGGCCAGTTCTGCCAGCGGCGGCGCGATGGTGGTCAGGCGCGGTCGCAGGGCGCGGGCCAGCGGCCCGTCGCCGTAGCCGACCACGGCCACGTCCCCGGGAACGCGCAGGCCGCGCTTCTCCAGCACCTCGAGGGCAGCCGCCGCCAGGGACTCGGAGGCCGCGAACAGGGCCGTGGGCGGCTCGGAGGCCGCCAGCAACTCCTCGCAGGCCAACTGGCCGGCACCCGCCGTGGCCGGCACCTGGCGCACGCGCTCCTCGGGCAGCTCGCGGCCGTTATGCAGGAGTGCCTGGCGAAACCCACGCAGCCGCTCATCGTGGGACGTGACACCCGGCTCCGGGCCCAGGTAGGCGATGCGCCGGTGCTTGAGGTTGACCAGGTGCTTGCCCGCCTGGTAGCCGGCCCGGTAGTTCTCGACGACGAAAGCATCGAAGCGGGTCGCGGGCAGGTAGCGCTCGGCCAGCACGGCGACACGGCCGGCTAGTTCCCGCGCCAGCGCCTCGCCGGCCCCCCGGGCCGGCACCACCAGCAGCGGCTCGCCGGCGGGCAGCGACCGGATCCACTCCACCTGGACGGCCTCCGACTCGCCCGCGGGCCAGACCGCCACCTGCCGGAAGTAGCCTCGCAGGGCGCCGGCCAGGGCATCCACCAGCGGCGCCCATTCCGCGGTCACGCCGGGCACCACCACATGGCAGCGCTCGAGGGTGCCCCGGCGCGCCGGTTCCTCTTCACCCGGCCTGCCGATGGACATGGGTCGACCTTCCTCCCCGTGCTCCCTTCCCAGGGTAATGTGCCGCCCGTCGCCCGGCAAGCCATAGGGTCCGTTGCGCCGGGGCCCGGGCGCGCCAGCGCGAGGCACCCGCACGGCACCACAGCACCCGCGCCGCCCGCGGGAGCACCCGCAATCCAGCAAGAGCACCCGCGCGGCCCGCGGGAGCACCCGCACGGCGCCCGCGGCGGCGCCCCGGTCGCCCGGTGGCGGACCTGGACGGGCGGAATAATCGCTGACAGCCCCCCATATTCCTGTAGCACGAGAGGAGGGTGGGGGTATGGAGCGACTCAATCGCGTCTGGGCCGTGGTCGCCGTCCTGGTCGTCGCTTTCATGGCGTACAGCGTCGGCGGTTGGCTGAACAACGTGCAGCAGACCATGGCCACCGTCGACGACCTCACCGTGCGCCTGACCCAGCTGGAGGCCCAGCAGGCCGAGATCTCCGCGGCCCTGGCCGGCAGCGGGGAGCTGGCCTCGGCCTGGCCCGATGGCGACAGCAGCCAGAGCGGCTCCGGCCAGCAGGCCGCGGGCGACGACCAGGACGGCACGTCCCCGGGTCAGGACCAGGACGGCAGCGATAGCGGTAGCGCGCCGGCCCAGCCGCAGGCCAGTGCCGGCGGCGGCAACACGGCCACCGTCACCACCCAGTACCTCAACGTCCGCGCCGAGCCGACCACCGACTCCACGCGGGTCGGCACCCTGGCGGAGGGTTCCACCGTGCAGGTGCTGGAGGAACGCGACGGCTGGGCGCGGGTCCGTTACCAGGCCGGCGGCAAGACCTACGAAGGCTGGGTGGACGCCCGCTACCTGAAGCGCTGAACTCGTGGCCGCCGCGCTCCCCCGGCCCGGCACCGGCCGCCCCTGACGGCGCCCGCGACGCGGAAGATGGCCCCGCTCACCGCCGCCTCGCCCGTTCTCGCGCGGCCTCACCCCGAGGCCGCTCTTCTCTGGCCGGGAAATCCCGGAGCCGCCCTCGCGGGCGGCTCCCGGCCATGCCGACGAGAAGATGAACCCGGGAATCAGGCGGTTGTCCCGCCATCGGCGGGAAGCCCGCCATGGCGGCTGGCGGCCCCGCCAATAGCGGGCGGCGCCGCGCTCAGGCCTGTTCCACCGCCGCCGCCAGCGCCGCCTGGACGGTCGCAAGGAGGTCGTGCAACCCGAAGGGCTTTTCCAGGACCCACCGCACGCCGTAGGCAGCGACGATCTCGTCCACCCCCACGCTACCGGTCATCAACACCACCGGGATGGACCGGAGTTGCGGGTCGCCCTGCAATGCCTTGAGGACGGCGCCGCCATGCATGCGGGGCATGACCCAGTCCATCAGGATCAGGTGGGGACGAACGCTGCGCGCCTGCTCGAGGGCCTGGTGCCCGTCGTCCGCCAGGTGCACCTCGTATCCCTGCTCCGCTAGCGCCAGTTGGAGAAAGGCTCGCACCGACGGCACGTCGTCGACCACCAGGATGCGAACGCCGGCTCCCGATCTCCGCTGCAAGCCCGCACCCCCTCCCCCGGCCCGTCCAAACCCAGGCTCCGCTCCGGGCCGGGTTGTCTATACGAGTTGGGGATTCACACCCTCTTTCCATTCTCCTGCCACTTGTCGAAGAGTAGACGGGATTCGACATGATGCGGGGTAAAACAACAAGGGCCGGTGCATGGCACCGGCCCCTGTCGCTATGTCACCGCGAGTAGAACTCGACGATCAGCGATTCTTCCACATCCACGGGGATCTCGTCGCGGGCTGGTACGCGCAGCAACGTCCCCTGGAACTTCTCCGGCTCCACGCTGAGGTAGTCGGGCACCCGCTGGGCATTCTCCAGGCTCTCCTGGATCAGCGGGATGCGCCGGCTCTTCTCGCGCACGGCGATGACGTCACCGGGGCGAACCTGGTAGGACGGGCGGTCCACCTTCCGGCCGTTGACCTCGATGTGACCGTGGACCACCAGTTGCCGCGCCGCCCAGATCGTCGGCGCGAAGCCGAGCCGGTATACCAGGTTGTCCAGCCGGGTCTCCAGGAACTGGAGCAACCGCTCACCGGTGTTGCCGCGCGCCCGCTGGGCCCGCTCGAAGTACCGCCGGAACTGGCGCTCGAGAACCCCGTACATGAAGCGCAGCTTCTGCTTCTCCAGCAAGCGGCGGCCGTACTCGCTCAACTTCTGCCGCCGCCCCGGGCCGTGCTGCCCGGGCGGGTACGGGCGCTTGAGCGCCGGGCACTTCGGCGACCCGCAAAGGGGCCTCCCCACACGCCGGCACATGGCGTGCTTGGGGCCCGTGTACCTCGCCATCCAACCAACCTCCCACTGCCAGCAGCCAAGCGCTATTTTAACCCAAGTCCCGCTCCGGTGAAGAGGCGATTTCACGAGCACGGCAATTGGCCGCGCCTCGCGGGCTCACGCGCCCCGAAAGGTGGCCTGGTGACCGCGCAGCCGCTGGGCTTCCTTATAGATGCAGCGGTTCATCACCACGGCCAGCCCGCCCTCGGCGGCGATACGCGCCGCCTCGGGGCTGACCACGCCCTCCTGCAGCCAGAAGACCCGGGCCCCGCGCGCCACCGCCTGCCGCGCCACCTCCGGCGCGTGCTCCGGGGCGCGGAAGACCACCACCACGTCTACCGGCCCCGGCACCCCATCCAGATCCGGATAGGCCCGCTCGCCCAGGATCTCACCGGCCTTCGGATTCACCGGCACGACGCGGTAACCCATGCGCTGCAACTTCCGCGCCACCCGGTAGCTGGGCCGCGCCGGATCGGAGGAGAGCCCCACCACCGCGATCACCTGCGGGCGCGTGCCCCCTGGCTCCTCGACCTCCGAGCGGGCGCAGACCGAGCGGATGACCTGCTCGTCATTCAGGATCACGCCGGCGGCGGGGTTCGCCGCATCCGGCCCGGCGGCCGCACCGGGCGAGACCACGCACGCGTCGCAGCTCCCGCCACCCGCCCCGGCCGCCACCTCATCGCCCGTGGGAGCCGCCGGCGCCAGGCCCGTGGCGATGCGCAGCGCCCGGTCCAGGTCGGCACGCAGGTCTTCAAACCCCTCGATGCCCACCGACAGGCGCACCATGTCGTCGGACACCCCTGCCGCCAGGCGCTGCTCGGGCGTCAACTGCTGGTGGGTGGTGGAGGCCGGGTGGATGATCAGCGACTTGGTGTCACCGACGTTGGCCAGATGAGACCACAGGGCCACGCTGTCGATCAGCTTGCGACCCGCCTCCATCCCGCCACGCACGCCGAACACGATCATGGCGCCGTAGCGCCCCCGGCGCAGGTACTTGCGAGCCAGCTCGTGGGAGGGATGGTCCGGCAGGCCGGGGTACGACACCCAGGCCACGGCCGGATGCTCGCGCAGCCACTCGGCCAGCGCCAGGGCGTTCTCGCAGTGCCGCTCCATACGCACGTGCAAGGTTTCCAGCCCCTGCAGGAACAGCCACGCGTTGAAGGGGCTCAGGCTGGCCCCCACGTCCCGCAGCAGGTGGACGCGCAGCTTCGTGATGTAGGCGAGGGTGCCGAAATCCTTCCAGTAGGAGATGCCGTGGTACCCGGGGTCCGGTTCGACCATGCGCGGGAACTTGCCGTTGCCCCAGTCGAAGCGCCCGCTGTCCACCACCACGCCGCCGATGGAGGTACCGTGGCCACCGATCCACTTGGTGGCGGAATGGACCACGATGTCCGCGCCCCACTCGAAGGGCCGGCAGAGGTACGGCGTGGCGAAGGTGTTGTCCACGATCAAGGGGATGCCGTGCTCGTGGGCGATATTGGCTACCGCCTCGATGTCCAGCACGTCCAGCTTCGGATTGCCGATGATCTCCGCGTAGATGCACCGCGTGCGCTCGTTGATGGCGCGGCGGAAGTTCTCGGGGTCCGAGGGATCGACGAACCGCACCGTGATCCCCAGGTCGCGGAAGGTGTTGGCGAAGAGCTGGTACGTGCCGCCGTAGAGGCTGGAGGAAGCCACCACCTCCTCACCCGCGCGGGTGATGTTGGTGATGGCCAGGGTGGTCGCCGCCTGCCCGCTGGCCGTGGCGACGGCCGCCACGCCGCCCTCCAGGTAGGCCATGCGCTTCTCAAACACCTCGGTGGTCGGGTTGCCGATGCGCGTGTAGATGTTGCCCGGTTCGTCCAGGTTGAAGAGCTGCGCCGCGTGGTCGGTGCTCTGGAACACGAAGGAAGTCGTCTGGTAGATGGGGACGGCCCGGGCGCCGGTGGCGGGGTCCGGCGCCTGGCCGGCATGCACGGCCAGCGTCTCGATCTGGTATTCGCGGAACGGATCGTGGCGATCGGCCACACCTGCTCCCTCCCCGCACGCGCTCGCAGCGCCGTGATGCGCCGCGGCCCGGTCACGTCCGCCGACCGGGCCCGCGGTGGCCTGACAATTAAGGAAAGCTGTTTCGCGCGGCGCGCGCCGCTTCCTGCCGCCCACCGGCTACGGGTGCCGGTCGCTACGGATCAGGGCGAACACTTCCTGGCGGCTGGCCACGTTCTCCCGGAACAGGCCGCGCACCGCGGATGTGACGGCATAGGAACCCGGCTTCTGGATCCCGCGCATGGTCATGCACAGGTGCTCGGCCTCGATCACCACCACGACGCCCCGCGGGTTCAGCCGCTGCTCGATGGCGTCGGCGATCTGGACCGTCAGGCGCTCCTGTAGCTGGGGACGGCGCGAGGCCACCTCGACAGCCCGCGCCAGCTTGCTGAGCCCCGTGATGCGCCCGTTGCGGGGCAGGTAGGCGACGTGGGCGCGGCCGTGAAAGGGCAGCAGGTGGTGCTCGCACATGGAGTAGAAGGGGATGTCCTTGACCAGCACGACCTCGTCGTGATCAGTCTCGAAGAAGACGTCCAGCTCGTCGGCGGGGTCCCTGCCCAGGCCGCTAAAGAGCTCCTGATACGCCCGGGCGACGCGGCCCGGCGTGTCCACCAGGCCCTCCCGCTGGGGGTCCTCGCCGATGGCCTCGAGGATGGCCAGAACCGCCCGCTCGATCTGCTGCAGGTCGAATTCCTCCGCAAGGCGGGGCATGGACACCGGCTCCTTTCTCTGGGCATGTCCGCTTGACGCTCCCATTCTACCGGAAGGGCCGTCCCTGCCCAAGGAAACCGGTCCGGTCCCCTCACCCGCCGTGGATCCGGGCGACGCACCACAACACGGTGATGCCGCAGGCCGCCTCCACGGCCAGCAACGCCACCAGCCACCGCATGCCGGCGGCCAGGGTGGCGGAACCGGCCGGGCGGCGCAACATGCGGGTGACACCGAGGGAGATGGCACCGCCGGTGAGCAGCATACCGAGGGCGCCGGCCATCTTGCCCAGCAGCAGGCGGCCGTAGCCGGTGGCCGGCAGGCGCGCGGGCTCCCAGGGCAGGGCCAGGACGCGGGCCAGGCCGCTCAGGACCACCACCGCCGCCGCACAGGCGGCCAGGTGGTGAAAGCGGCTGATGAGCTCCAGCCACAGCCGGCGCCGGGCCGGCGGCGGCTCGGCCGCCAGCACGGGAGTCACCACCATCAACTGGTACAGCACGCTCCCGAGCCAGAGCACCGCGCCCACGTCATGGGCCCAGACCCACCATGCCCCTCGACCCATGGGCGTCGCCCCCCGAGCACGGTACGCGGGGGCGGTCGCGGGTAGAACCGGCCGGGGCCCCGGTCCCGGCCCGCGCGCTCACACCTCTTCGGCCCGGGGCGGCCAGGGATGGACCGTCAGTTCCTCCCGCTCCCCGTAGCGGGCCAGGTCTACGCGCAACTCGGCGCGCTCCGCCCGGTCCCGCGCCCCGTCCCCGTACCAGTCGCGGACGAACTCGTCCACCAGGGGATCGACGTAAACTTCCACGGAGACCGGTTCCGGCGAGGCGGCTCCCGGGCCCGCCGTCGCCGGGCCGGCACCATCCAGGGAAACCGTCACCGCGCGGAAGCCGCCCTCGGGGGGCGGCCCCAGGTGAACCTCCGGGGGCAGGTTGGGCGAGCAGCAGCCACTCACCAGGAAAGCGGTCACCGTCAGGCAGTGCTGGAGCTCGGGACGTGCCGCCAGCTCCCGCCGCACGAACGCCGCCGCCGCGGGAGAGAGCCGCACCCGCATCGCGGCCACCTCCTGACCCGCGGGCGCCGGTGGCGCCGGGCGCCCGTTCTTCCCATTGTAGTACAATCAAGTCTGGCACGGATTTCGAGGGATTGCAAAGGAGTGTGGCGTGCATGAGCGCGACCCAGGTTCTCGCCCAGCCCGTGGAGGTCCCCCGCGACCGCTTCGAGCAAGAAGTGCTGCAGCACAAGGGCCAGGTTCTGGTAGAGCTGTGGAAGCCGGGCGCGGCCACCCGGTTCTTCAGCGAAGCGCTGGTGGAACAGGCGCGCCGCCACCCCGAGGTCAAGCTGGTGCGCATCAACGTCGAGGAGTACCGGGATCTCATCGAGGAATACCACAGCCGCCGCGCCATCAACCAGACGTACGATCTCTCCCACGTGCCCGGTGTGGCGCTCTTCCGGAACGGGAAGCTGATCACGACGATGAAGCCCATCATCGTCAACTCCGATCCGGCCCTCATCGCCTACAACGTGCGCCGGCAACTGGACGTGTTCCTGGCCAAGTTCGTGGAGGACGTGAAGACCAGCGTGCCCACCGACGAGTCCGATTCGCCGGGCGCCGGCCAGCAGGGTGCCGGCGGCGGGGCCGATGACAAGGACGCCAAGGTCAAGGCCGCGCTGGAGAAGGCGGCCAAGCTCAAGGCCGAGCGGGCCAAGCAGAAGGCGGCGGCCGCCAAGGCCGGCGGCGCCCCGGAGGCGAAGGCCGGCACCGCCGGGAAGGGCGGTGGCAACGGGCGCGGCGGGGAGACCGCGGGCTCGGCGGTGGGTACGCCGGCCCAGCCCCGTGCGGCCGCGGCCAAGGACCCCGCCGCGGCCCAGGGCTCCCAGGGAACCCCGGCCGGTGGCAACAAGGGAGACGGCGGAGACGGCGGGAACAAGGAAGAGAACCAGCAGTCCTGACGCGACAGCCCGCCACGGCTGGCGGCCGGCGACGGCCCGCAACGGCCCGCAACTGCCAGCGACGGCCGGCCCCTCCCGCCGACGGCCGCCAGGGGTACCCCGCGGTCCAGAGGGAAGGCCGCACGGTTTCCCGGAAACCTCCGGGCCGTGCGGCCTCCCTTCTTCCTTACGCGCCTCTCTTCTACCCCGGCACCCGGATTCCCCGGCCCCCTTACCGCTGGCCGGATCGCCCGCGGGCCCGGTTGGTCAGTCGATCCGCTCGTAGGCGGGCAGCGTCAGGAACTCGATGAACTCCTGGCTGAGGGCCACCTGCTCGAACAGTTCCCGCGCCTCCTGGAAGCGGCCGTTGCGGAAGAACTCGTCGCCAGTAGCGGCTCGGATCTTCTCCATCTCCTCGTCGGCGACGCGCCGCACCAGGTCGGCGGTCACCCGGGGGCCCTCCTTGAGGCTGGCGCCGTGGCGCACCCACTGCCAGACCTGGGCCCGGGCGATCTCCGCCGTCGCGGCGTCCTCCATCAGGTTGAAGATGGCCGCCGCGCCGTTGCCCCGCAGCCATGACGCCAGGTACTGGATACCCACGCTGACGTTGTTGCGCAGCCCGGCCTCGGTGATCTCGCCCCCGGGCACCCGCACGTCCAGCAGGTCCCGCGCGGCGACCTGCACGTCCTCCCGCAGGCGCTGGATCTGGTTGGGCCGGTCGCCCAGCACGCCATCGAAGACCTCCATGGCCACCGGCACCAGGTCCGGGTGGGCCACCCAGGTGCCGTCGAAGCCGTCATTGGCCTCGCGGACCTTGTCCTCCCGCACCTTGGCCAGGGCCACCTCGTTGACCTTCGGGTCCTTGCGGCTGGGGATGAACGCGGCCATGCCGCCGATGGCGTGGGCCCCCCGCCGGTGGCAGGTCTTCACCAGCAGCTCGGTGTAGGCCCGCATGAAGGGCACCGTCATGGTCACCTGGGCGCGGTCCGGCAGCAGGAAGGCCGGGTCGTGCCGGAACTTCTTGATGACGCTGAAGATATAGTCCCAGCGCCCGGCGTTGAGGCCGGCGGAGTGGTCCCGCAGCTCGTACAGGATTTCCTCCATCTCGAAGGCGGCCAGGATCGTTTCGATCAGCACGGTGGCCTTGATGGTCCCGCGGGGGATGCCCAGCTCGTCCTGGGCGAAGTTGAAGACGTCGTTCCAGAGCCGTGCCTCCAGGTGGCTCTCCAGCTTGGGCAGGTAGAAGTAGGGGCCGGATCCCTTCTCGATCAGGCGCCGGGCATTGTGGAAGAAGTACAGGCCGAAGTCAAAGAGGCTGGCGGACATGGGCTTGCCGTCCACCAGCACGTGCTTTTCCTCCAGGTGCCAGCCGCGCGGCCGCACCACCAGGGTCGCCACCTTTTCCTTCAGCTTGTAATGCCGGCCGTCGGGGCTGGTGTACTCGATGGTCCCATTGACTGCGTCCACCAGGTTGATCTGCCCCTGGATGCAGTTGTCCCAGGTAGGCGTGTTGGCGTCCTCGAAGTCGGCCATGAAGACCCTGGCGCCCGAGTTGAGGGCGTTGATCATCATCTTCCGGTCCACCGGCCCGGTGATCTCCACCCGGCGGTCCTGAAGGTCCTTGGGCACCGGCGCGACGCGCCAGTCACCCTCCCGCACGTGCCGGGTGGCGTCCAGGAAATCAGGCCTAGCGCCGGCGTCCAGTTCCGCCTGCCGCTCCGCCCGGCGGCGCAGCAGCGCCTCGCGCGTGGGGTTGAACTCCCTCTGCAGGCGCGCGATGAAGGCGAGGGCTTCGGGTGTGAGGATTTCGTCGTAGCGTTCCTTCATCGGCCCGCGGATCTCGATGCCGTCCAGTGCGGCCATGCCCATACCTCCCTCCACTCTGCCTCGACCCTCGCTTTGTCAACGCCGTTCGCCGTCACGGAGGAGATCCCTGCCAGCCCGCAGCCGGTACAACCGCCCCTTCGCGGGGCCCGGCCGCCCAATCTGGCCCTGCCCGTACACCGAGTACACTCGCACCGGCATACACAGATGCGGGAGGTGAAAACGGTGACGAGCCAGCATCACGACCACCACGACCCCTGCAAGGACCACGATCATCACGATCCTTGCAAGGACCACGACCATCACGACCGTCACGACCACGATCACCGCAAGAAGAAGCGCAAGGACCACGACCATCCCGACTTCCAGGTGCCGTCGTGCCCGCAGGGGTTCCTGTACACCGTCCAGCCCGGCGACACGATGTTCCTGATCGCCCAGCGGTTCGGGGTCAGCCTGCAGGCGCTGATCAACGCCAACCCGCAGATCCCGAACCCCAATCTGATCTTCCCGGGGCAGGTGCTCTGCGTGCCCACGGGCGTGGGCGCGCCGGCGCCAAGGTGCCAGGTCGGGTTCCTCTACACGGTCCAGCCTGGGGACACCATGTTCCTGATCGCTCAACGGTTCGGGGTCAGCCTGAACTCGCTCATCGCCTTCAACCCGCAGGTCCCGAATCCCAACCTGATCTTCCCGGGCCAGGTTCTCTGCGTGCCCACGGGCTGCCCCAACGGCCAACCCTACATCGTCCAGCCCGGGGACACGATGTTCCTGATCGCCCAGCGGTTCGGGATCAGCCTGCAGGCCCTGATCAACGCCAACCCGCAGGTCCCCAATCCGAACCTGATCTTCCCGGGCCAGCAGCTCTGCATTCCTGTCAGCCCGTAAGGATCAGGTGCTCCCTACGCCACCCATCGCAACAGCTGCCGGGGGCGGTTCCTTGCCGCCCCCGGCAGCTGCTGGCGGCTCCGGCGGCCTCCGGGCTGGCCGCCGGGGGCCACGCCCGGCGGCTAGCCCGGGCCGGGGCTACCTGCCAAACTGGGCCATGGCCGCCTGGTAGACGAAGAAGGCGTAGAACAGCGACATCGCTACCAGGACGAGGCGGGAAAGCCAGCCGGACCGCAGTTCCGGCGGCAGCACCCTGCTGTTGAGCCACGCCACCCCTACGCCACCGAGCACGAAGGCCACGCCCGCCATGTTGGCAACCAGCAGCACCAGGCCGAGAGGCGTGCCCCTGACGAAGAGGAACGCCAGCCAGAGCGTGATGAGGGTCAGGATGAAGTAATAAATCGTGCGAATGTCGTTGCGGGCGAGCCGCCGGGTGCCCGGGCCGAAGCTCCACAGCAGGTCGGTCAGGTGCCGTACGACGGCGTCGGTGGCGGCGAGCTGCGTACCCCACAGGACCCAGAAACCGATGAGCAGGACCCAGACCCAGCCGAAGGCTCCCAGCTGCGCGGCCACCGCCTGGGCCTGAATGGCCGCCACGTCGTACTGGCCTTTGAGCTCCGTGCCCGGCGCGATGAGCCCCACGGCCAGGAGCACGCAGAGGTACATACCCACCAGGCAGCCCGTGCAGTAGAGGGCCCACTGCTCCCAGCGCGCGTACCTGAGCCACTCGCGGAAACGCCGCAGGCTCTCCGCGGTGATGTCGAAGATCTTGCCGGTCTCCGATACCTCCACCTTGCGGCCGCCGATCAAGGCCGGGATGTAACCCACCTGGCCGCCCATGCCCCAGCCGCGATCTCGTATCCAGTTGGAGGCGGCCATGTTGAGGACGCCGCCGGTAGCGGCGTAGGCGGCGAAGCCGCTGACCAGCACCCAGTTGACGCTCCCGCCCGCGCCCGCCTGGGGAAGGAAGCCGAAACTGAAGAAGCCGGCCGCCACCTTCCACCACCACTCCGGGGGCACCAGCCACAGGTCGAAGATGACCAGGCTGATAAAGATGATGGCGACGGCGAAGGTGGACACCCGGGCCAGCGTCCGCTCGACCCGGCTGCCGAAGGCGACCACCGCCATGACCAGGATCATGGCCACGATGCCCAGCATGAGCACCAGCTGTCTGTCAGCAGGTACGGCATCGTTGGGCATCCGCTGCAGTCCGAGGGCCGCCAGTGCCGTGGCCGATGCAGCCGCCCAGCCGGGGGACACCGACAGGATGCAGATCAGGAACCACACAGGCCCCCAGAACCACCGGCCGGGCCACAAGCGGAGGAGCCCCGGCAGGATGGGCTCACCGGTGGCCAGCGTGTAACGCTGGCACTCCAGGTTGAACACGGTCTGCATCACGGTGGCCACGGTAACGATCCAGAGCAGGGCCGGGCCGTACTGGATCACGGCCCGCGGCCCCAGCAACCACTCGCCGCTGCCGATGGACAGGCTCAGCAGAATGGAACTGACGCCGATCATGCGGAGGAAGTTCTGGAAGCCAAAGGGCGGTGGTGCCGGCAGCTCACCCACTTCCATGGCCGGCCCCAGGCCCATGGGGACGGTCCGGACCTCTGTCTTCCCCATCACACACCCCTCCCGCTGGTGACGAGGTCTGCCCGCCGCCACATCCGGCGGGATTAGAAGCCGGGCGGAACTCGCACCGCACAGGGGTCACGGCTGGATGCATCCCCCTCGCGCCAGCCGTCATCCCCTCCTGTCCATCCTGCACCCTGCCCGGGGCACGGGCTTCGCCCCGGGGCTACGGCTGCCCGGCGGGCACGCCAACCACCAGCTCCAGCTGCTTGCATCGCCCCCTTCCTGCCGGAACCCGGCCCGCCCTTCTCCCACGCCGGCCGGTCATCCGCCACGCCGCGGTGCACCTGCGGTCCCTGCCCGGCCGTAACGAGGAGCAGGACATTCTCGAGCAGGGGTACCCACCCCCCGTTACGGCCCGGCAGGAGGCCCCTCCCCCCCGCACCACCCGACCCGCAGGCCGTTCCGCAGGCCGCCAGGTAGCGGTGCGGCCCGCTCCGGGTTGGGCGACGGTCCGGCCGGCGCCTGCCGGGTGACGGACGGGTCCCACCCCCTACCAGGCCTCTCAACCAGCCGCACCGGTGCCATCCACAACCGGATCGATCACCTTGCCGGGATTGAGGATGCCGTTGGGATCCAGGGCACGCTTGATGGCCCGCATCAGCGCCAGCGCCGGGCCGTGCTCGGTGGCCAGGTATTTCTTCTTGCCCAGTCCCACCCCGTGCTCCCCCGTACACGTGCCGCCCCGGGCGAGGGCGTACTCTACGATGGCGGCGTTGACCCGCTCCGCCCGGGCGACGTCCTCGGGATCCTGGGGATCCACCATGAAGGCGGCGTGGTAGTTGCCGTCCCCCACGTGGCCCAGGATGGCGGCGTGGACGCCGTGTTCCTCCGCCATCTGCCGGGCATGGCGAATGGCATCGGGCAGCTGGGAGAGAGGTACGCACACGTCGGTGACCATCATCTTCTTGCCGGGCGCCGTGGCGGCGATGGCGAGGGCCGCGTGGTGCCGGGCCTCCCAGAGCTTCTCCCGGGCCTGGGGGTCGCTCTCGAACTCGAAGGCGAGGCACTCCTCCAGGGCGGCCAGCTCGCGGGCGAACTCCACATCGGCCCGGACGCCGGCCTCGGTACCGCTGAACTCGAGAAAGAGCGTGGGGCGCTCCGGGTACCCCGTCCCCTTGTAGGCGTTGACGGCCCGGATCGTGGCCTCGTCCACCAATTCCACGCGGGCCACCGGGACGCCGGCGCGGATCAGCCCCACGGCCACCCGGGCCGCCGCCTCGACCGTCGGGAAGGACGCGCGAGCGGCCACCACGTGTTCGGGCAGCGGGTACACCCGGAGCGTCGCCTCGGTGACGACACCGAGGGTTCCCTCGGAGCCGATGAACAGGCCGGTCAGGTTGTAGCCGGCCGAGGACTTCACCGCCCGGCTGCCGGTGCGGATGACGCTGCCGTCAGCCAGCACCACTTCCAGCCCCAGCACCTGGTGCTTCATGGCCCCGTACCGCACGGCGTTGGTGCCGCTGGCGTTGGTGGCCACCATCCCGCCGATGGTGGCGTCGGCACCCGGATCCACGGGGAAGAACAGGCCCTCCCGCGCCAGCCGCAGGTTCAACCGCGACCGGGTCACCCCCGCCTGCACACGGACGAGGAAATCATCCGGCCGGACCTCGACGATCTCGTCCATACGGGTGAGGTCCAGGCTGATGCCGCCGCGCACGGGCACCACGTGCCCTTCCAGGCTGCTGCCCACGCCGAAGGGAACCACGGGGATGCGCCGCTCATTGGCGAACCGCAGGACGGCACTGACCTCCTCCGTGCTCTCGGGGAACACCACCGCCTCGGGGAGCCGGGGGGTGTGGTAGCTCAAGTCATGACTATGGTTTTCCAGGACGGCGGCGCTGGTGCTGACCTTGCGGTCGTCCCCCAGCAGCCGCCGCAGCTCGCCGATCCAGGTGGACGTCGCAGGCTGGCCCAACCCGTTTCACCTCCGGAGCGCCGGCCTCCGCGGCAGGCCCGCGGCGGGCCGGCCGCCCTTGCGTTGACCTGTGCCTGGGAGTCGCCGTCTGGCCCCCGGATCCCGGCCGCGGTGACCGGGGCCCCGCGCTCAACCCGCCGCCCGTTCCGCCCCCGCCGCGTAGGCCTCCGCCAGGAGCTCCATGGTGTGCATGACCCGCACCGGGGCTCCGCGCCGCCGCAGCCCGGCCGCGATCTGGACCAGGCAGCCGATGTTGCCGGTGACGACGATGGCGGCACCGCTGCGCAGGATGCTGTCCACCTTCCTCTCCTGCAGCTGCCGGGCCACCTCGGGTTGCTCGATGTTGTACGTCCCCGCCGATCCGCAGCAGATGTCCGGTTCGTCCAGTTCGACCAGCTCCAGGTTGGGGATGGCACCCAGCAGGCGCCGCGGCGCCTCGCGCACTCCCTGGGCGTGCGCCAGGTGGCAGGCGTCATGGTAGGCCACCCGCACCGGCTCAGCCAGGGGACCGGGGGGCAGGGGCCCCAGCTCGGCCAGAAACTCGCTGGCGTCCCGTACGCGGGCGGCCAGGGCGCGGGCCCGCTCCTCATCGGGCGAGCCGGCGAAGAGGTGATGATACTCCTTCATGGCGGAACCGCAACCGGCGGCGTTGACCACGATGGCGTCCACGTCCAGGGAGGCCAGGGAGTCGAGGGTACGGGCGGCCTGCTCCCTGGCCTGCTGGCTGGCTCCCGCGTGCAGCGCCAGCGCCCCGCAACATCCCTGGCCCGGAGGCACCAGCACCTCGACGCCGTTGGCGGCCAGCACCCGGGCGGTGGCGTGGTTGATCTCGGGCGCCAGCACCTGCTGCACGCAACCGGTGACCAGGGCCACGCGGGCACGCCGCGGGCCTTCGGCGGGGATCCGCGCCGGCAGCGGGCGGGCCGCCGGCAGGCGCTCCGGAACCAGTTCCAGCATGGCCCGGAGCTGCGCCGGCACCCAGCGGGGCAGCGGCAGCCGGCGGGCGACGGCCCCCAGCCGCGCGGCCAGGCGGAACCGCCGCGGGTAGGGCAGGGTTGCCAGCAGGACCGCCCGCACCCAGCGAGCCACGGTCGAACGCGGTGCCTCCCGTTCCCGCATGGTCCGAAAGGGGGTTAGCAGCTCGCCGTAGCGTACTCCCGCGGGACAGGCGGTGACACACGCCAGGCAGCCCAGACAGCGGTCCAGGTGCTCCGTGACGGCGCCCGCCAGCGGCAGCTCACCTTCCAGCACCTGCTTCATCAAGTAGATGCGGCCGCGGGGCGAATCCATCTCCTCGCCCAGGACAAGATACGTAGGGCAAGTACTGAGACAGAACCCGCAGTGGACGCAGGCCTCGACCGCGGCGGCCATCCCCGGCCCCGCCGGCCCCAGTTGCTCGACAGGAATGCGGTGTTGCATCGGCTCCCCTCTCACCTGCCTCGCGATACACGACGGCATGCCTCGCCCGAGCGCACGCATCCCGCCGGTGTTTCATCCCTCGGGCGCGTGCCCGGCGCCACCGCAAGTCGTGATGTCGCCCCGCCGCGCCGGAGGAGCCCGGCCAGGTCCCGGATGACGCCCGGGGGCTAGGCGGGCACCTTCCAGCCAAAGGGCGGGAACCGGCCTGCGGGGTCCAGTAGCCCTTTCACCGCCCGGGCCACCTTGACGCCGGCCGGAGGCACCAGGTGGGTCACCCCGGGCGGGCCGCCCCGCCAGCACAGGGCGGTGATCCCCGCCCCCGCCAGCGCGGCCGTCAGGGCGTCCCAGTCCGGTTCGGTGGGGAACAGGGCCCAGGCGGCGCTGCCGGCCTGGCTGAAGACGCGCAAGGCTCCGTGGTGCGCCAGCAACTCATCGAGGGTCTCGATGGCGGTGGGACGGGCGTACAGGCGCAACAGCGCGCCACCGCCGGCCGCCCACTCCAGTTCCCGGAAGCGGCGCCAGACGGCGGCTTCCTCCTCCGAACCCGCCGCCAGGCGGTCTCCAGGCCGGCCCACGCTCTCCTCGACGCGGTCGAGCCAGGAGGCCATCGTCGCGGCCGGCCCGCCGATCCGGACGAACAGGGTGTACCCGGGACCCTCCACGCCGGGCCCGGCCAGTTCCAGGGCGTGGGGCTCCAGCGGCGAGCGGAACAGCGCCCGCATCGCGGCCGCCGCCTCCTGCACGCGGTCGAAGGTGAAGCGGATGGTGGCGAAGGCCTGGGGCCGCGGGAAGACCTTGAAGGTCAGCTCCGTGATCACGCCGAAGCGGCCCTGGCTGCCGCAGAACAACTTGGGCAGGTCATAGCCGGCCGCGTTCTTCACCACCCGGCCCCCGCCCCGGGCGATGCGCCCGGTGCCGTCCACGAAGGTCAGGCCCAGCACGAAATCCCGCACGCCGCCGAAGCGGAGGCGGCAGGCGCCGGAAACCCCGGTGGCCACCGTGCCCCCTAGGGTCGCCCCCGCCTCCACCAGCAGCGGGTCGAAGGGCAGGTACTGGTCATGCTCCGCCAGGAGGCGTTCCAGGTCGGCCAGTCGCGTACCAGCCCGGGCGGTCACGGTGAACTCCGCGGGGTCGTAGTCCACGATCCCGGCGAGGCCGGTGATGTCCAGCACCACCACGTCCCCGTCTCCGGACAGGCCCGCCGTTCCCCACTTGGTGCCCCCGCCCCGGGCGATGAGCCGCGGGAACTGCTGAATCGCCTGCCGGACGTCCTCCGTAGACGAGGGACGCACCAGCCGCTGGTTCATCCCTTCGGTCATACCTGCCATGGCCGCCTCCCACCCGCTTCTCGCGCGGCTCTCGCCTGGCGAGCCCGACCTCAACGAGCCGTCGTCGTGCCGCCGTCTCACCATGGTGCTACCGTAGCGCCACGGCCCCCGGGCCAGGGGCATCCGGCGCCGCCAGCCCGGCCCGGAGCGGTCAGTCGGGAAACATCTTGCCCCGGTTGGCCAGCTCCCGCGGGTCGAAGGCCCGCCGCAACTCACGCATCACGTTCAGGCTGTCGGGATCGAACATCTGCGCCAGGAACCGCCGCTTCTCCAGGCCCACCCCGTGCTCGCCCGTGATGGACCCACCCAGCTCGATGCACATCTCGATGATGGCTTCCGCCAGCCTCTCGGCCCGGTCCACGGTGTCCGGCGCCCTGTCATCGAAGAGGATGAGGGGATGCAGGTTGCCGTCGCCGGCGTGGAACACGTTGGCCACCCGGAAGCCATGCTCTGCCGCCAGCCGCTCGATCCGAGCGAGGGCCTCGCCCAGGCGGGTACGGGGCACCACGCCGTCCTGCACCAGGTAGCCCAGGCTGATATGCCCGACGGCGGAAAAGGCGCTCTTGCGGCCCTTCCAGAGCCGCATGCGCTCGGCGTCGTCCCGCGCCAGCCGGACCTCCAGCGGCCCCGAGGACTCCACCACGGCCAACAGGCGCTGGAAGTCGGCCTCGACCTCGTCCCGTGGCCCGTCCAGCTCGGCGATGAGCACCGCCCCGGCATCGCGGCGATATCCCGCGCCCACCGCTGCCTCCGCCGCCTCGATGGCCAGGCGGTCCATGATCTCGATGGCTGCCGGCAGGATCCCCGCGGCCACAATGGCTCCGACGGCCTCCCCCGCCCGTTCCAACCGGTCGTAGGCTGCCAGCAGGGTGCGGACCGCCTCCGGCCGCGGCAGCAGGCGCAGGGTCACCTCCACCACCACGCCGAACTGCCCCTCGGAACCGACGAACAGGCCCGGCAGGTCCGGCCCGGCGATGTCCAGGCTGTCGCCGCCCAGCTCCACCAGTTCCCCACCCGGCAGAACCACCTTCATCCCCAGCACGTGGTTGGCGGTCATGCCGTACTTGAGGCAGTGGGCACCCCCGGAGTTGAAGGCCACGTTGCCGCCGATGGTGCAGATGACCTGGCTGGAGGGGTCGGGCGCGTAATAGAGGCCGTAGGGTGCCGCCGCCCGGCTCACGGCCGCGTTGATCACCCCGGGCTGGACCACCGCGAGCCGGTCATCGGGATCGATGGAGAGGATCCGGTTCATCCGGTTGAGGCCGATCACGATCCCGCCCGGCACGGGCACCGAGCCGCCGGACAGGCTGGTCCCGCTGCCGCGGGCGACAAAGGGCACGTCGTACTGGGCGCAAAGGCGGAGGGTAGCCACCACCTGTTCCGGCTCCCGCGGCAGGACCACCGCCAGCGGCCGGGCACGGAAGATGGTCAGGCCATCACACTCATAGGTGGAGAGCTGCGCGGGATCCGTGTGAATGGCATCCGGCGGGTAGACCTCCCGCAACTGCCGCAAGAACTCCTGGCGGGCCGGGGCCTCCGGGCCGCTCGCCCCCTGCGCATTCCCCCTGGCTGGCGGGTGCGCGGGCCCCGCCGGGCCCGGCCGGGTCACCTGCCGGGACGACACCACGTGCACGGCAACCCGCCCCTTTCCGTCACTCGGACGGTGTATTTGAGAGGAGTCTATTCAACGCTTCCGACCCAGTTCCTGGTTTCTCGCAACAAGAACCGGGAGCGGCGAAAAGAGGGCGCGTAAGGATCCAAACCCGGAATCGGACCCGGGCAGGGAAGCAGAAGGCGGCGATCTAACTTACGGTACTAGTTAGGAAGCGCGGGCAGTCGTGTAGCAAGATGCCGGACGCGTGGAAGCGAGGCCGTGCCTCGCGGTAGCGGACTGGGCTGCCGCCCGGCCCCGGTGGGGCCGGGCACTGGCTTTTCCGGCTGTCCCGAGACCGGAGCGGCGGGGGGCCGGCACCGGACGGGAGGAGAAACCTTGGCCCGGGCGGTCTTACACCTGATCACCGATCGCGGCACCGCTCCCGACCTGGTGGGGGCCGTGACGGCCGCCCTGGCGGGCGGGGTCGACTGGGTCCAGTTGCGGGACAAGTCGGCGGCGGCACGGGACCTCTTCGCTCTGGCCCGCCAGTTGCGGCCGCTCTGCCGGGAGCGGGGCGCCGGTCTCCTGGTCAACGACCGGGTGGACGTGGCCCTGGCCGCCGGCTGCGACGGCGTGCACCTGGCCAAGAAAAGCCTCCCCGTACGGGAAGCCCGCCGGCTGCTCCAGCCAGGCCGGCTGGTGGGAGCGTCGGTCCACTCCATCGAGGAGGCCGTGGCCGCCGCCGGCGAGGGAGCCGATTACGTCACCTTCGGCAGCGTCTTCCCCACCCGCTCCCACCCCGGCCGCCCGGCCGCCGGCGTCGAGGAGCTGGCCCGGGTGGTCCGGGCCGTAGAGATCCCGGTCCTGGCCATCGGTGGCATCACGCCGGAGAACGTGGCGGAGGTGCTGGCGACGGGGGTGGCGGGCGTCGCGGTCATCTCGTCCATCCTGGCCGAGGCCGATCCGGCCCGGGCCGCGGCCCGTCTCCGGGAGACCATGGAGCGGGTTCCCCACCGCCCGCGCGTCCCCTTCCCGCCACCCCGGTCACCCTGGCCCGGCACTGCCGCCACCGTCCCCGCTGCGCGTACACCCGGCCCGGAACCCGGCGGCCCCGCTGGGTGATACCCGCCGGCGGAACGGCACCGGAAGCCAGGGCATGAGGCCCATCCGGTCGCTGCAGGACAGCACCAAGGGAGGGAGATCCGGCCATGACAGCCCGGCCCCAGAACCGTGTTGTCCGCCTGACGGTCAACGGCAGGGAGGTGGTCCTGGAAACCCGCCCGGACGGTGGTCTCCCCACCGTGGCGGACCTGATCCGGCACCTCGGCCTGGCCGGTCAGCCCGCCGTGGCAGTCGCCGTGGACCGGCAGGTGGTGCCCCGGGATCGGTGGGAGACCTGGCCCTTGCGGGACGCCGTCGAGGTGGAGGTGGTACGGCCCATGGCCGGTGGTGAGCATCGCGGGAGCGGGACCTCCGGGGACGGGACCCCCATGGACGGAGCGGACCCGGCCGGTGCCTACGACCCGGACCGGGACCCGCTGCTCATCGCGGGGCGCAAGTTCCGCTCGCGGCTCTTCCTGGGGACCGGCAAGTACCGGGATGCGGCCACCATGGTCGCCGCTCTGGAACGCTCGGCGACGGAGATGGTGACGGTGGCCATCCGGGCCATGAAGCTGGACGAACCGGGCGGCGGTGACATCCTCGTCCACCTGGACCGCCGCCGTTACCACCTGCTGCCCAACACGGCGGGCGCCACCACGGCCGACCAGGCCGTCCGCATCGCCCACCTGGCCCGGGAAGCCCTCGGCACCAACTGGATCAAGCTGGAGGTCATCGGCGACCAGCGGACGCTACTGCCCGACCTGCAGGGCACGCTAGAAGCCACGCGCCAGCTGGTGCGGGATGGGTTCGTCGTCCTCCCCTACTGTACGTCGGATCTGGTCACCTGCCTGCGGCTAGAGGACGCCGGCGCCGCCGCCGTCATGCCCCTGGCCGCCCCCATCGGCACGGGCCAGGGGATGATCGACTGGGCGGGCATCCAGCGGGTGATCGAGCGGGTGTCGGTGCCCGTGGTGGTGGATGCCGGCCTGGGGGTGCCTTCTGACGCCGCCATGGCGATGGAGCTGGGCGCCAGCGCCGTCCTGGTCAACACCGCCATCGCCCGGGCCCAGAACCCGCCCCTGATGGCGGAAGCCTTCAAGTGGGGAGTGCTGGCCGGGCGCCAGGCGTTCCTGGCCGGCCGGATGCCGCCCCAGAAAGAAGCCAGCCCCTCCAGCCCCACCGAGGGGGTACCCTTTAGCGGTAGCGGCGTGGCACGGGCCACCCGGCCGGCGGGAGGGACCCGGGCATGACGTTTCCTGGGAGTGCCGCGGGGGCGTCCAATTTCCGGGCGGGCGAAGCCCGCCCGCAGGCGGGCCAGGGGCAGCCGAGCCCGTCCGCCGGCCAGGGGCAGCCGGGCCCGTCCGCCGACCAGGGGCAGGCCAGCCCGTCCCCCGCTAGCCACGGCCCGGTCCCGGTTCCACCCCAGAGCAGCGCCTTTGACATAGCCGTCATCGGGGGCGGTATCATCGGCCTCGCCGTCGCCTTCCAGCTGGCCAGGGATGGCGCCCGGGTCGCCGTCCTGGAGCGGGAGCGCCCCGGAGCCGGCGCATCCACCGCCGCCGCCGGCATGCTGGCCCCGGGTCATGAAGCGGGCACGGACCCGGTGCTCTACGAGCTGGGCATCCGCAGTTGCCGGCTGTGGCCGGAGTTCGCCCGGGACATCGAAGCTGCCGCGGGAACGCGTACGGGTTACGTCGCCCGCGGGATCGCGGTGGTAGCCACCGGCGAGGGAGAGGCCGCCGGCCTCCGCGAGCGGGCGGAGCGGGAAGGGGGCCAGCGGCGCCTGCGCTGGCTGCCGCCCCAGGCGCTTCCCCCGTACCTGACGGACTTTCAGGGCGTCCGGGGTGCTCTGGTCTTTGAGGAAGGAGGACATGTGGACCCCGTGGCCACCGTCGGGGCGCTGGCGGCCGCCTTCGCAGCCGTGGGCAGCCTCTGGACCGGGGCGGAGGTCACCGACATCCGGGACGAACCGGCCGGCAGCGGGCGGCGCCTGGTGGCCGTGCGCACGCCGTGGGGGGAGGTCCGGGCGGGCACCTTCGTCCTGGCAGGGGGCGTGGCCAACGCCGCCCTCTCCGCCCGCCTGGGGGTCCCCCTGCCGGTGGTGCCCGTGAAGGGGCAGGTCCTGGCCGTGCAGCCGCCACCCGCCCTGCGGCCCTTCCTGGACGGCCAGGTCCCGGTGTTCGGCGCCGGCGTCTACCTGGTCCCGCGCCTGGACGGGAGGCTGCTGATCGGCGCCACCGAGGAACCGGAGGCGGGGTACGATCGCTCGGTGACGCTGGGTGCCATCACGCGCCTGGCCGCCGCGGCCCAGCGGCTGGTGCCCGCCCTGGAGCGAGCCCGGTGGCTGGAGGCCAGGACAGGCCTGCGCCCGGGGAGCCCGGACCGGCGCCCGCTGCTGGGCCCCCTGCCGGGCTATCACAACGTGATCGCCGCGGCGGGGCATTACCGGAACGGCATCCTGCTCGCCCCGCTCACGGCCCGAATCGTGGCCGGCCTCTGCGCCGGCCGGGAACCCGAGATGGACCTGGCCCCGCTGGATCCAGGGCGTTTCGCGTCCACGCCCGGACCCGGGGCGGGTCGCTCGAGTGCCTGACCCGGCGGGGTTGGTCCGGTCCGGGCCGGGCGCGGGGGCGCGGCCCTGCGGCGGCGAGCCGTGACACGGGGACTGTTCCTGCCCGCGTCCACGTTCAGGCGAGGCGGTAATGGCGGAGGGACGGTCGTGACCCGCAGCGAACGTCCCGAGATGACGCGGAAACCGGATCGGAGGTCGTGACGTGTTCGACGCCAGGGGCGTTCTCTGGTTCCAGCAATTCGCCACGCCGTGGCTGGACGCCGTGGCGCACTTCTTCACGTCGCTGGGCTCGGAATACTTCTATATGGCGCTGCTGCCCGCCATCTACTGGTGCGTGGACCGCCGCCGCGGGCATGAACTGGCGTTCCTGTTCCTCGCCTCCATGTGGCTCAACGGCCTGACCAAGGACGTGTTCAACCTGCCCCGGCCCTCGGCCGGTGAGGGCATCCGCGTTCTCGCCCGGGAATCGAGCCCGGGCTTTCCGTCGGGCCATGCCCAGGGCGCGATGACGCTGTTTGGCTACCTGTTCGCCGAGTACCCCATGGCCTGGCTGCGCGGGCTGGCGGTAGCCATGGTGCTCCTGATCGCCTTATCGCGGCCGTACCTGGGCGTGCACTACCTGGGGGACACCCTGGGTGGGCTGGCCATCGGTCTGCTACTGGTCGTGATCTTTCGCTGGGGCTACCGGCGGCGCCTCGGTGCGTCCTGGCCACGGGGCCTCAAGCTGGCGCTGGCCCTGGTCCTTCCTCTCCTGCTCCTGCCCCTGTATTCCGAGAGCGTGGCCTATCAGACCCTGGGGTTCCTCATGGGTTGCCTGGCCAGCGACCTCTACGCCTTCGCGGCCGTGCCCTTCCGCGAGCGGATCCCCTGGCCCGGCCAGCTGCTGAAGCTCGCCCTGGGCTTCGCAGGGTTCGCCGTTCTGTATGCCTTGCACGCCACCCTGATCCCCAACGGCATCCTCGAGTTGCCGGGCTACGCGGTTCTCGGCGTGTGGGTGACCACGGGCGCCCCGTATCTGTACCGCCGGCTCGGCCTCGCCGGGGACGATGCCCCGGCCCGGGCCGCGGCCCGGCGTCCCGAGAGCGGGCAGGCCGGCGACCCCGCCAGTCCCCGCCCGATCTTCACCGGCGCGGCCCTGGCCGTGCTCCTGCTGGTCGCGGGCACTGCCCTTGCCCGTCCGCCTGTTCATGAGGCAGCCGTGTCAGCCCTCGCCCGCACCGACGAGATGGCCCGGACCGGACCCCTGGTCATCGCCCACCGGGGCGGTGCCGGGCTGCGGCCGGAGAACACGCTGGAGGCATTCCGCCACGCCGTCGCCCTGGGCGCGGACTGGCTGGAGCTGGACGTACACCTCACGGCCGACGGCGAGGTCGCGGTCATCCACGACGAGACGGTGGACCGCACCACCGGCGGCACCGGCTCCGTTCACGAGATGACGCTGGCCGAGCTCAAGGCCCTGGACGCCGGCTACCACTGGACGCCCGATGGCGGTCGCACCTTCCCCTACCGGGGGCGGGGGCTCCGCATCCCTACCCTGGACGAAGTCCTGGCGGCGTTTCCCGAGACGCCGGTCCTGATCGAGCTCAAGGACGACGACCCGGCCCTGGCGCAAGCCGTCGCCGACCGCATCCGGCTGCACGGCGCCGCCGGCCGGGTCATGGTCGCTTCCTTCCATGACCGGACCCTGGACCGCTTCCGCTCCCTCGCCCCGGGGGTGGCCACCAGCCTCGCCCACGATGAGACGCTGCGCTTTGTGATCCTGCAGCGCCTGGGCCTGACCGCCTTCCACCAGCCGCAGGGCGTGGCCCTCCAGGTCCCCGAGTACAGCGGGCGGTTGAAGGTGTTCTCCGGTGGGCTGGTGCGGCTGGCCCATGACCGCGGCCTGGCGGTCCACGTCTGGACGGTCAACGATCCGCGGAAAATGGAGCAACTGATGGTCGCCGGAGTGGATGGGATCCTGACCGATTACCCGGATCGGGCGCTGGCGGTTCGCAGCTCGTTGATGGGCGCACGGTAGCATGCATCGCGCCTTAGCCCGCATAGGCGACGCGCCGTGACGCGGTCGGCACCTGCCGCCACGGGCGGTGCCGGAGAACCGAGGCGGTGGCCCTAACCCGGCCGCCGCGCCACGCCGAACACCTGCGGCCTGGCGGGTCCGCCTCCGGGCAAATCGAACCGCTCCAGCTCCTCGAACACAAAGCCGGCATCCTGAATGGCCTCTGCCGTTCGCCGGTTGGGGTGGCAGCCAGCGGCCACCCAGCGCCAGATGGGTGTCAGGCGGTCCTGCCAGCGGGCCGCCCGTTCGTCGGTGGCACGGACGTGCTCGAGGAAGCGCAAGCGCCCGCCCGGCCGCAGCACCCGGAAGACCTCGGCCAGGGCCTGCGGCGGGTCGGCGACGGTGCAGAAGACGTGGGTCGCGATCACCGTGTCGAAGGACCCGCTCGCGAAGGGGATCTCCTCCGCAGGAGCAGCGACCAGTTCCAGCGACACGCCAAGCCGGCGGGCACGCGCCGCCGCCCGCCTGCGCATGTGCGGATCGGGATCCAGCCCGACAAGCCGCTGGACGCGGTCCGGCGGGTAAAATGGCAGGTTGAGCCCGGTGCCGATACCGATCTCGAGGACGCGTCCTTCCGCCCCGCCTGCCACTCGTTGCCGCCACGGGTCGAGAATCCTGGCCGCCGGCCGCTGGCACAGGTCATAGAGTGCCGCGAAGAGCGGGTGCCCGGCCATCACATGCCCCTCCCCGGCCCCGGCAGCTTTTCCCCGGCTGGCCCCCCGCGCTCAGGGCGTCCCCCATAGCCCGCGGCCCGCTTTCCGTGCCTCCCGCTGGAACCGGACGAACCAGTCCGTGTAGCGGACGTCCGGCGGGAGCGTCACCACGCGAGCGTAGCCCTCCAGCAGGAGGATGGCGTTGAACATCTTGTGACGCACGTCGCGCTCCGCGGGATGCCCGGGTGGTTCGGAAAGCCAGGCGTAGCGCAGGGCCCGCCCGTACCGGTCCGTCTCACTGACGTCTCTCTCAAGCCAGACTGTCCGGCCCTGCAGGCGCTCCCGGGCGAACCGCCTGGCCTCCCGGCCGAAGGGCTCCGCCGGAGGCCGGACCTCCGGCGTATCCACGCCGATCAAGCGGACCCGGTCGGAGGGCAGCGGCGCCCCCGCCTCCCGGCGCACCCGTACGGTATCCCCGTCGATGACCTCCACGACGGTGACCCGGGTCACGCGGGTGGCGTCGATGGGGGCCGGACGGGCGTCTTCATTCACACGTTCATTGATGGTCTGAGGGACGCCCTCGCCGCGCGCCACTGCCCGGGTCTCGTGCTCGTCCCGCCCATCCTCCCCGGATATCGCGGCGGGAGCGGAGCACCCCGTGACGACCCAGGGCACGGCGAGGACCGCCACCATCAGGCCAAGCACCTTGGAGAGCTTCACCGCCGTCGCCGGCCCCTCCGTGCACCGAACCATCCGGCTCCTGGCATACCCGCCCCGGCGCGGCCCGGGTCGTTTCAGGCACCGGCTAGGCCCACGACGCCACGGTCTCCGCCACGAGCCCCCTGACCAGCTCCACCTTGTAGGCGTTCTGGGCCAGCGGCCGGGCGCCCTCCACGGCCACGGCGGCCGCCTCTTCGGCCAGCAGCGCGTCGGGGCGCCGCCCGCGCAGCAGCTCCTCCACGGCATGCAGGCGCCAGGGCTTGATGGCGACACCCCCCAGGACCACTCGCGCGTCGCGGATGATACGCCCCGCCGAGCCCCCGGTGCCACCTTTGTCTGCGTCCTCCCCGAAATCGACCCACATGGCCAGGCTCACCAGGGCAAATTGCCACGTCCGGCGGCCCATCAACTTGCGGTAGACGCTGGCTGAGCCCGCGGGGAGGCGGGGGAGCCGGACCTCGACGATCAGCTCGTCCGGCCGCCGGGCCGTCAGGCGGGGCAGGGCGGGGGTCCCAGTGCCATCGGGGCCGGGGTCATCAGGGCCGGGGCCCGACCCGGAACCCGAACCGGCCCGGTGGCCGGCGCCCTGCAGCCCGGTGTCCTGGGGGCGCGTGTCCCGTAACCCGGTGTCCTGCAGGCCCGTGAAGTACTCCTCCACCGGCACCTCGCGCTCCACCAGACCCCGCTCCGTCCAGCGGGCCAGGCGCACGGTGGCCCCCAGGGCTACCAGCGCCACCGCGGGGTCGGAGGGATGCACCGCGGCGCAGCCGCCGCCCGGCTCGCCGGGACCGTGGCCGAAGATGGCGTGGTAGGCGCTGGCCGCGTCCGGCCCGGTGCAGGCGCAGTGATCGTCGCCGGCCAGCAGGCACGGGAGGCCGGTCCGGAAGTACCAGCAGCGCACCTGCTGCTCCAGGTTGCCTCCCAGGGTCGCCCGGTTGCGCAGGGCAGGCGTGGCCGAAGCAGCGGCGGCCTGGGCCAGGGCCCGGTAGGGCGACGGCAGGGCGCCCGGCTCCGCCAGTTGCGATAGCGTCACCAGGGCCCCCAAGCGCCAGCCGCCGTCCTCCGCCGGCGCCATGCCGCCCAGCTCGGGCACGCCCGACACGTCCAGCAGGCGCTCGGGTGCCAGCAAATCGCCCTTCATCAGCGTCAGGAGGTCGGTGCCACCGGCCAGCACGGCCAGCGGCACGGCGGTGCGGGCACCGATCCCCGGGCCCGCCTTAGCGAGACGGGAGACCGGGCCCGGCTCCGTGGCCGGGCCATCATCCCGCGGGCCGCCCTCCGCCTCCTGCCCGCCATACCACTGGTGCAGAACCCGCAGGGCCTGCTCCAGGCTGGTCGCCCGCGCGTAGCCGAACCGGTTCACGGCCGCCCACCTCCCCTGCCGTTCCCCGCCCCCGTGCCGGATGCCGCCTGCCCGCGGCGGTGGCGCCGGCCGTCAGGCCCGATGCCGTGCTTGCGCAGCAGTTCCAGCACGCGCCGGCGCGTCAGCGGCAGCTCCCGCACGGGGATGCCGGTGGCGTGGAAGAAGGCGTTGGCGATGGCCGCGGCGGTGGGAATGATGGGCGGCTCGCCCGCCCCCTTCACCCCCAGGTTGTTGCCAACCGGGTCCGGTTCGTCGGTGAAGGCGTGGTGCAGGGGCGGAACGTCCGCCACCGTCGGCACCGCGTAGGTCTCCAGGTTGTCGCTCAGCACCCGGCCGCTGACGGGATCCAGCACCCGTTCCTCCATCAAGGCGAAACCCAGGCCCTGGATCATGCCGCCTTCGATCTGGCCTCCCGCCGTCAGGGGGTTGACCACCCGGCCGATGTCATGGACGGCCCACAGTTGCAGCACCTGGATCTCCCCGGTCAGGGGGTCCACCGCGATCTCGGCGAACTGGGCGCCGAAGGTGTGGATGGCGTAGTCGTCCGGGTTGGGGCCGCGGGATCCCTTGCCGATCACCATGTAGTTGCCCAGCGTCCGGGCGAGTTCGGTCAGGTCCACGCCGCGGTCGGGCGCCCCCTTGACCTGGACCCGGCCGGGATACACCAGCTCCAGGTCCCGCGGATCCGCTTCCAGCAGCCCGCCGGCCAGCTCCAGGATCTGCCGGACGGCGTCGGCGGCCGCGGAACGCACCGCCGGGCCCATGGAGGGCACGGTCATGCTGCCGGCACCGATGGGGGCGTAGGGCCCGCCGTCGGTGTCGCCCAGTAGCACGCGCACCCGCTCAATGGGCAGGCGCAGTTCCTCGGCGGCGATCTGGGCCAGCACCGTGCGCGTGCCGGTGCCGATGTCCTGGGTCGCGGTCACCACCGTCACCGTGCCGTCGGGTTGCAGGCGCACCTCGGCGTGGGCGGGCGGGCCACCGGCGCCACCCCAGATCTGGCTGGCCATGCCTACGCCCCGGAGCTTGGGCCGGCCGCCGTGGCGGCCCGCCGGCTGGCCGGTCGTGCCGCCGCCCGCCCGGCCCGGGGCGCCGTCACCGCCGTCCCCGGCACCGGACGTGCTGCTGAGGGTGAGGCCCCCGGCCCGCCGTTTCTCTTCCCAGCCGAAGGCTCGCGCCCCGAGCTCGTAGGCCCGGCGCAGCCCCTTGCTGGAATAGGGCCGGCCACTGGTGGGATCCACCTCCGCGTAATTGCGCAGCCGCAGCTCCAGGGGATCCAGGCCCAGCCGGGCGGCCAGTTCATCCAGCAGCGACTCCAGGGCGAAGGTCCCCTCCACGTAGCCAGGGGCACGGAAGGCCGAGGCCGGCCCGGTATGGGTGTGGACGGGCACCTCCACCGTCCGCACGTTGGCACAGGCGTAGAGCTGCCGGGCGGGGCCGCCGATGGGGCCGGCGCTGCCCATGATCCCCACCGCCGCGTAAGCCTCGAGGTCGATGGCCGTCAGCCGCCCGTCTCGCCTGGCTCCGATGCGCAGCTTCTGCAGCGTGCTGTGGCGGTTGCCTGCCGCCAGGTTCTCCGCCTGCCGGTCCAGCACGCAGCGCACGGGCCGGCCGAGCTGCCGGCTGAGGACACCGGCGAGGGCGGTGTGCTTGGCAAGGCTGTTCTTGCTGCCGAAGCCGCCGCCCATGTACTCCTTGATCACCCGCACGTTGCTGACGGGCAGGCCGAAGAGCTCGGCGAAGCGTTGCCGGACACCGAAGAGGTGCTGGGTGGAATCGTAGATGGTCACCTTGTCGCCGCGCCAGTCCACCACGCTGCCGTGGGTCTCCATGCTGTTATGTAACTGGGCCGGCGTGCGGAAGGTGCCCTCCACCACGACGTCGGCCTCCCTGAGCCCGGCTTCCACATCCCCGCGGGAGTAACGGGTGGCCCGGTCCCAGCGCACGTTCCCCTGGGGCCGGACCTGAGGAGCGTCGGGCTTCATCGCCTCCTCCAGGTCGACCACGAAGGGCAGCGGCTCGTACTCGATCTCCAGGAGGGCCGCGGCATCGCGGGCGGTGTCCTCGTCCACGGCGGCCACCACGGCCACCTCGTCGCCGTGGAAGCGCACCACGGGTTCCAGCAGCAGGTCGCCCTCCCGCCCCCAGCGGATGGGCGGGCAATTTTCGTGGGTCAGCACCGCCAGCACGCCGGGAAGGGCCAGTGCCCGCTCGGCGCGGATGCGGCGGATCCGGGCGTGGGGGTACGGGCTCCGCACCACCACGGCGTGCACCATGCCGGGTAGCCGCACGTCGTGGGTGTAGCAGGCACGGCCCGTCACCCGCTCCACCCCGTCCACGCGGGCGTGCGGGCGCCCCACGTAGCGCAGTTCCTCCTTATCAGGCAGGGGATCGGCCGCCGGGTCCTCCTCCACGACGACCCAGCTCTCCCGAACCCGGCCTTCGAACTCGAAGCGGGTGCGCACGAGCCGTGGCATCAGGAGCTCCCCCCTTCCCCGCCGCCCTGCTCACGGTTTCCTGTGGAGATTCCCTGCTCACCGCGTCCCCGCTGGCCGTCTCCGCCCCCGTCATCGCCGTCGCCCGCGGCGGCCGCCTCATGGCCATCCCCTCCCATGAGCTCCGCGGCCCGCAGGGCGGCCGCCACGATGCGCGGGTATGCCCCGCAGCGGCACAGGTTGCCCGCCACCGCGGCCACGGCCTCTTCCCGCGTGGGACGGGGATTGCGGTCGAGCAGGGCCTTGATGGCCATGATCTGGCCCGGGGTGCAGAAACCGCACTGGTAAGCGTCGAGCTCGAGGAAAGCCTGCTGGATCGGGTGCAGGGCGTCGCCGCGGGACAGGCCTTCGATGGTTTCCACCCGCCGCCCGTCGCAACTGGCGGCCAGCACGAGGCAGCTATAGACCAGCTCCCCGTCCACCAGCACGCTGCAGGCCCCGCAGTTGCCCGTATCGCAACCGAGCTTGGTGCCGGTGAGCCCCAGATCGTCGCGGAGGAAAGCCAGCAGCGTCCGGCGTGCCGGTACCTCGCCCCGCCACCGCTGGCCGTTGACGGTGAGGTCGATGAGGACCCGCTCGCGGAACTGCGGCCCGGTCTCTGCCGGACGCGACGCGGGATCGCCGGAGGGTTCATGGGATGCGATCAAGGCGCCCCTCTCCCCCTTGTCGGTTCGTCCGTCCCGGATCACACGGAGGTACCCAAGGCACGTGGCCTCGGAAGGTTCACCTACGGGGTGGCCCTTCGTTACCGGCCCCGCCACTGGGGTGCACGCTTCTCCAGGAAGGCGCGCATGCCTTCCTTTTGATCTTCCGTCGCGAACAGGCTGTAGAACAGCCGCCGCTCGTGCTCCAGGCCGGCGGACAGCGGCGTCTCGTACGCCTGCAGGACCGCGGCCTTGGCCAGCTGGACGGCGATGGGTGGCATCTGGGCGATCTCGTGGGCGAGGCGCAGCGCCTCCTCGAAGCACTGCTCGTCGGGTACGACCCTGGTGACCAGGCCCCACGCCTCCGCCTCGCGGGCGGGGATCATGCGCCCGGTCAGGATCGCCTCCATCGCCTTGTACTTGCCCGCCACCCGCGTCAGGCGCTGGGTCCCGCCGGCCCCCGGAATCACGCCGATCTTGATCTCGGGCTGGCCGAACCGCGCCGTCTCGGCGGCGATGATGATGTCACAGCCCATGGCCAGCTCAAACCCGCCGCCCAGGCAGTAGCCGCTGACGGCAGCGATGACGGGCTTGCGAAGGCGCCACAGGCGCTGCCACGAGCCCAGCAGGTCGTCCCGGGTGACGTCGGCCAGGCCCTTGTCGGCCATCTCCGCGATGTCCGCCCCCGCCGCGAAGGCCCGCTCGTTGCCGGTCAGGACCATGCAGCGGATCGCCTCGTCCCGGTCGAAGGCGGTCAGGGCGTCCGCCAGTTCCTCGATGAGTTCCCGGCACAGGGCGTTCAGCACCTTCGGCCGGTTGAGCCTGACGATGCCCACCGGCCCGTCGGTCTCTACGAGCAGGTACTTGTACTGCGGTGTGCGCGCGTCCCCTGCTGCCCCGTTCACGCTGGGTCACCTCCGCCCATCGGATTCGAGCAGGAGGAATGGCTTTCCTTTTGCGGCGGCTGCGGAGGGGTGCGGGGGGACCTCCCTGCCCTGGGACCGGCCCGCGAGCCCGATCTGGTATCATCATGGGGGTACGGGGATGCGCGGGGAGCACCCAACACCAGCAGGTACGAGAATGGAGGCTGGACTTTGCATCACCTGCGGCAGGCCATCCACAACGACCCCGGTAGCCCGCTTCCCTGGACCCTGCTGCCGTCCGCCTGGCTCGATCCCTCTCCCGGCGGGCCCAGCCGGCCCTGGCGGCCGGAATGGCGGCTGGCGCCGCGGCCGCTGACGCCCTATTCGGCCGCCGCCCTGCAGCGGGTCCTGCCGGGCCTCACGGCGCGCATCAGCAGGGAACTGGCCCTGCCCAGCGGCGGCGTCGAGATCGATATTCGCCAGGGGTACGTCTTCACCCGGCCGCTGCCCTTGACCGGCCTGACCCGCTGGCTCCCGCTGCGCGCCGCCCTGCACGGCCTGCGGGCCGGCCGGGTGGGTTGGGAACTGGTGCGCTGGTGGGACGAGCAGGGCGCCCGCACCATCCTGGTGGACGTTAGCGAGCTGCGTTTCCGCATCGCCCCGCTGGAACGGCGCCCTCCCGAACCCCGGGAATGGGCCCGCGTCCTGGAACGCTGCCTGGAGGTGTGGCACGAGCACCTGGACCGGGTGCTGCGGGCCGAGGCGCTGGCCGCCCTCGGCCGCCTGCAGCTCCAGGCGCTGCTGGAGGCCTTCGGCGTCACGGAGGCCGCGGCGGCCGGGCAACCCGGCCGGCCGGTGACGGCCGACGATCTGATTCCCATCCCCGGCGTCGAGGCCGAGATCAACCAGCTCCTCCGCCACATGGCGGACCGTACCCGCCATGAGAAGGCCATCAGCGAGATCTTCACCGGCCCCGGCCGTGGCGCCGGGGAGCCCGGCGGGCCGGGCGCCGCGGTACCGGCCGCCGAGTTGCCCCGTCGCCTGTCCCGGCTGGCCGCTGAGCCCGGCCGCCTGGGCGAGGCGGGCCAGGCGTTTTTGGCCCAGTGGAACCAGTTCCTCGAACGCTACGGCCACCTGGCCTGGCCGCCGGCGGAACTGGCGGCACCCACCTGGGCGGAGGATCCGAGCCCGGCGCTACAGATCCTGGCCGCCCACTTGGCCGGCCGCGGCCTGAGCCCCGTGGCGGAGGAAATCAACGCCGAGCGGCGCCGCAAGGAGATTCTGGCCACCATCGAGGCGCACCTGCGCCACCGCCGCATCGACCGGCAGCGGCTGGAGGAGACGCGGCGCCTGGCGGAAGCCATGCGGCGGGTCGCCTCCGAGCTGGGCTACCACCTGCTGCTGACCCGTTCCTGGTGGCGGCGGGCGGTGCTGCTGGCGGGGCGGGAACTGGCGGGGCGGGGCTGCCTGGCCGAGGCCGGCGACGTCTGGTACCTCACCCCGGACGAAGTGCTGGGGGCCCTGGCAGCCGGGGACACCGGTCAGCGGCCGGACCTGCAGGTGCTGGCTGCCAGCCGGCGCCGCGAGTGGGAAGAGGTCCTGGGCGGCACGCCTCCCTGGGTGGAGGCGCGGAATGGAGGACGAAACGAGCGGGATGGACGAGCGGACGAACCCGACTGAGGCGAGGACCGGGGCGGCGACGGAAACAACCCGCGGCTCGGGGGAACCCTCCGCCCCGGCGCCCTACACGCACTCCCAGGAGGAGATCGAGCGCGCGCGCCAGCGGGCCCTCAAGGTCTTCCGCTACGGGGCGATCGCTTTCTTTCTGCTGCTGGGTCTGATCGCTCTGCTCCTGCACCTGCAGGGCGTCCTCTGGATCGCCCTCCAGCTGCTGGCGGCCGGCGTGTTCTTCCTGGTGCTCCTCTCGCTGCCCTTCCTCCTCCTCGGGGGCTTGTTGGTGTTGCTCTTGCGACGGGGGCGCCGGGACGAGGGGGCCGGTGGCGGCGGGAATCCGGGGCGGGAGCGTACGGGCTAGCCTGCGGGCCCGCCCGCACCGGCGGTCATTCCTCCCCGTCGGGATCCGGCAGCGGCAGCCGCTGCGTGGCGGCGGCCACGGCCTCCTCGTGGGCGGCACGCCGGGGGAGGTGCCCGCTCCGCTCCAGGCCCTCGCGCACCAGGTGGGCCAGGCTGCTTTCCTCCAGCCGGCCGATCATCTCTTCCAGGGACGAACCGGCGCACGCCCAATTGTCCTTGATGGAGTCGTAGCAGAACAGCAGCCACCCGCGCGGGCAGCGGTAGATCTCCACCCGGCCCGGCCGCGTGAAGGGCTCGACCCGGGCCACCAGGTCACCCTCGAACCGCACCCGGTTCCCGTCCCGTGCCGTGATCGCGGTCACCTTGCCGATCTCATCGAGCACCGTGGCCGACTCCCGGGCTCCCGCGGGCCGGCTCAGCCGGACCTCCAGTTCCTGCACCAGTGGTCCACCTCCATGCGCCTCCCGGCACCCGCGGGCCTCCCTCCTTGACCCGCCCGCAGGGCTCAGGGATCCGTCACCACCGGCCGCCGGCGGGCGTAGCCGCTGGCGCGCTCCCGGGAACTCACGGACCCGGCGGCCCTTGCTCCCGGGAGGGCGGCGGGCCGCCCTGGCGCGGCCATGCCAGGCCGGCTCGCTGGCACGCCGTCTCCGGCGGACCGTCCAGGATGGCGGCCAGCATCTCCAGCGCCTCGATCAGCCGCGGCCCGGGGCGGCCGAACCGGTCTTCCGGCAGCGGGTAGATCCGGCCCTCCCGTGCCGCCCGCAGGCCCGCCCATCCCGGCCGCGCCAGCACCTGCTCCTGGTTCATCCACGACTGGAGGCTGCCGCACCAGCACACCAGCACGGCATCGGGGTCGCGGCGCAGGACCTCATCCGGCGCCACCGGCGCGCTGGTGGCGGCCAGGTCGGCGAAGATATTCTGCCCCCCCACCAGTTCCGCCATGTCGGTGAACCAGCTCAACCGGCCGGGGGTGATCAGCGGCTTCGGCCACCACTCCAGGAACAGGCGCCACGACCGGCCCCGGGCCGCGGCTACCCGGGCCATGCGCCGGCGTACCCGCTCCGCCCGTTCTTCCAGTTGCGCCACCAGGCGATCGGCCTCGGCCTCACGGCCGGTGGCGGCGCCCACCTGGCGGATGGAGGCCAGCACCTCCGGCCAGCGGCGGGGATTGAGGACGATATGGGGAATGCCCCGCCGCCGCAGGCCCTGCACGTTGTGCTCCATGCCGGGCACGCTGAGGGAGGCCAGCACCAGGTCCGGCCGCAGCGCCTCGACCCGGTCCAGGTCCACGCGCAAGTCCGGTCCCACCCGGGGCAGGCGCGCCACCTCCGGCGGGTAGTCGGAGTGATCGTCCACGCCCACCACCTGCGGCCCCAGGCCCAGGGCGAAGGCGATCTCCGTGTTGCTGGGCGCGATGGAGACGATCCGCATGCCGCTCCCCCCTCCCCCGCCGCGCGACCCGGGCGGGCGCAGCGGAACGGCCTGAATTTCGGCCCGCCGCGCTAGCCGGCCAGTTCCAGCTCGCCGGCGATCCCTCGCAGCGCCTCGATGACGTTGGCGATGTGCTCGTCCAGGGGGACCCCCAGTTCCTCGGCGCCGCGGATCACGTGCTCGCGGCTCACGCCCTTGGCGAAGGCCTTGTCCTTGAACTTCTTCTTCACCGACTTGACGGTCAGGTCGGCCAGCCCGTTGGGCCGCACCAGGGCGCAGGCGATGACGAAACCGACCAGTTCGTCCACGGCGTAGAGGGTTTTCTCCATCCGCGTCTCCCGCGGCACGCCCGTGTGATCACCGTGGGACAGGATCGCGCGGATGATCTCCTCGGGCCAGCCCCTTTCCCGCAGGATCTCCGCGCCCCGGAAGGGGTGATCCTCCAGGGAGGGGTAACGGTCGTAGTCGAAATCGTGCAGCAGGCCGGTGATGCCCCACTTCTCCTCGTCCTCGCCGAACAGCCGCGCATAGTACCGCATCGCGGCTTCGACGCCCAGGGCGTGCTTGATCAGGTGGGGCGACTTGGTGAACTCGGTCAGCAACTGCCAGGCCGCCTCGCGGTCGAAGCGCGTCTCTGCCAACACCCATCCCTCCGCTGCCCCGCCATGCGACACCCGGCCGGGCGGCCGGGTGTCGTATGGCGGGAAGTCGCTGTGCATCCTGCCAAGCTGTGCATCCTGCCGAATTGTTTGGTTTACAGGATAGCGCGCCTCTCTCGCGATGGCAAATCGGTGGGGGTTCACCCGCCGATGGCGTACATCGCTCTTTGTGGCTTCACGAACCCTTCCTGGTTGATCAAGTGACCGCGCCACTTCACCCAGACGGCGCGGCGAATGGCCTGCTCGATCTCGGCGTCGCTGGCGCCGCCGCGCAGCATCTCCCGCAGATCGAACTCCTCTACGGCAAAGAGGCAGTTGCGGATCTTGCCGTCGGCGGTCAGGCGGATGCGGTCGCACGACTGGCAGAAGGGCTGCGAGACGGAGGCGATGATGCCGAAGGTCCCCTTGCCGTCGGCGAACCGGTAGAGCCGGGCCGGATCCGACGGGTCGTTGTTGAGAGGCTCCACGGGCCCGATACGGCGGGCCTGCTCCAGCATCTCCTCAGCCGTGTAGACCAGATCCCGCGTCCAGACGTTGGCACCGTCCAGGGGCATGAACTCGATGAAGCGGACGGTCAGCGCGATGGGCTGCTCCCGGACCCAGCGCAGGAAGGTCGGGATCTCCCCATCGTTGATGCCGCGCATGATCACGGCATTGATCTTGATGGGCTCCAGCCCCGCCTCGGCGGCGGCGCGGATCCCGGCCAGCACCCGCTCCAGTTCGTCCCGCCGGGTCAGCTGGCGAAAGCGGTCGCGGTCCAGGGAGTCGAGGCTGACGTTGACGCCCTGCAGGCCGGCGGCCTTGAGGGCCGCGGCCTTCTTGTCCAGCAGGAAGCCGTTGGTGGTCATGCTGACGGCACGGACCCCCGGCACGCGGCGGATCCGGGCCACGATGTCCTCAACGCCGGGCCGCAGGAGCGGCTCGCCGCCGGTCAGCCGTATCTTCTCCACGCCCATCCGGGCGCAGATACGGACCACCCGCTCGATCTCGTCCGGAGTGAGGATCTCGGGATCGGGAATCCACGGAATATCGCCGTCGGGCATGCAGTAGAGACAGCGAAAGTTGCACCGGTCGGTGAGGGAGATCCGCAACTTGCGGACGACCCGGCCGAACTGGTCCACCAGCGGCCCTTCCACCGGCATCCCGGGCGGGCTCGCATCGGAACTGCGGCTGACATGGGTTGTGACGGCGGCCGTCGCGGGCCGCAATCGCCCCAGCGTCATGCCTTCACCCCCAGCGCAGGCGGGGAGCCTGGACCGCCCGCCTGCCGGCGGGCCATCCCGCCGGCCACCGCCGGCGGCTCACCCGGCAGGCCGCCCCCCTCACCCGCCGGAAGCGCCCGGCGAGCCGTCATCGGCAGCGGCCACCTACGGCTTGCAGGCGGTCACCGGGGGCGCCCACCGCCTGGTTAGAGGATAGCATTCGGGTTCCGGCACCCTGAATCCTGTCCCGGGATCAGCGGCGGCTGTCCGGCGCCAGCCGGGGCGGGGCGATGGGCACCTGCCGGCCGGTGTGGTCGACGTAATACGGGCCCTTGTGGAGGAGCTGGGAGACGGGGACGATCTCGTAGCCCTGCCCCTGGAGGCGCCGCAGGATCTCGGGCAGGGCGGCGGGGGTGGCCTCGGCGTTGTTGTGGAACAGGACGATGGAGCCGGGCCGGACCAGGCGGGTCACCCGGTCGACCACTTGCTGGGGCGTCACCTTCATCCAGTCGAGGGAGTCCACGTCCCACTGGATGGGGATGATCCCCTCGTCCTCGATCACCCGGATCACGCGGTCGTCATAGGCGCCGTACGGGGGCCGGAACAGGCGGGCCTCGAAACCCGTGGTCTCCCGCACGGCCTGGAGGTTGTCCCGGAGCTCGCGGCGGATCTCCTCGTCCGACAGGGTGCGGAAGTCCGGGTGCGTGGCGGAGTGCAGCCCGATCTCGTGCCCCTCGCGGGCGATCATGCGGGTCTCGTCGGGGTACTTGCGAATCCACATGCTGACCAGGAAGAAGGTGGTCTTGACGTTGTGGGCGCGCAGGATTTCCAGCAGCCTGGGCGTCTTGTCGGCGCCCCAGGTAGCGTCGAAGGAGATGGCGACGCGCTTCCGGTCGGTGGCCACGCTGTAGATGGGGAGCTTCTTCTTGGCCGGGGCGGGCTCACCCAGGGCGAAGCGCGGGGGCAACTCCACGGGGCCGGCGGGCGCCACCATGTCCGCGGCCAGGGACGGCGTCGCCGCCACGCGGATCGCCAGGACCAGAACGAAGAGCCCGGCCAGCAACCCGGCCCAGAACACGGTGGTCTCCTCCCGCGGCATGGCCAACCCTCCCGCCCGGGGCCGGGCCGGCGGCAGCGCCGCCGGCCCCCGCCCCCTGTTCCTCGACTGTTCGGCCCGACCTCCCCCTTCATCCCTATGCCGGCACCGCCCTCGCCAGCACGGGCCACCCACGCCCGCACGGCGGCTCGCCGCGGTCACAACCCCGGGGGCCGGGGCGAGCCACGCACCCGGGACCCGCGCTGGACCCGCGATGCGGCGCCGGGTCGGGACCGGAGCAGGGAACCGGGCGCCGGGTGCCGCAAGCAGGGCAGAGGACGGGGCGACTCTACACCCACGGCCGTACGGGATCCGGCCGCATCAACTCACACCGCTGCGCGCCCCGTTGCGCTATGACTCAATTCGTTGCGCTACAATATCAAGACGCATTCTGCCGTGATCAAGACGCATTCTCACGGGCCGGAGGAGCCGCCGCCATGACCAAGCAGCCACCCCTGGCAGGACGCAGCGAGCCCAAGCTGCAGGAACGCTACGAGCAATTGCTGGCCGCCGCCGAGGCGTTCGCCACCCGCGGGTACCACCAGACGACGGTGAAGGACATCGTCGAGCGGGCCGGTGTCGCCACCGGTACCTTTTACCTCTATTTCACCAACAAGGAGCAGTCGTGCGCGGCGCTGATCGAGCGCCTGTACCAGCGCGTGCTGGCCGAGGTCGCCGCCGCCCGCCAGGGGCGCCGGACCAAACTGGAAAAGCTGGCCGCCTCCATCGAGGCGGCCTTGCGCGTGTTCGGAGAAGAGCGCAACCTGGCCCATATCGCCCTGGTGCGGGCGCCCGGAGCCCACCCCCTGTTCGACCAGCTCCTGGCCAGGATCCAGCGCGAGCTCTGGGATCTGGTGGCGGAGGACATCAAGGAGGCCATCGCGGAAGGGCTCCTGCCCTCCCAGCCCGCCACCATCACCGCCCGGGCGCTGATCGGTTCCCTCTACGAGGTGGTGATCAGCTGGCTGCAGGACGGCGTGCCCGCTACCCTCGACGAAGCCATCGACCCTCTGGTGAGATACTGCCTGCGGGGCCTCGGTGCACCGGAGGCTCTGCTCACCGCTTCCACATCGCTCCTTCCCGGCGCTCACCGGGAGGCGGCCGCCGAAGACGGCGCCCGCTAGGAACGGGCCGCCATCGCGGCGGCGCCGGCTCGAGGCGGCTGTTCCCCGGCCTGCCCCGGCTCCCCGGGAAGCAACCGCATCAAATTGCCCATTTCCAGGGCAGCCAGGGCCGCTTCGGCGCCCCGGTTGCCCGCCCGCACGCCCGTGCGCTCCACGGCTTGTTCCAGGGTTTCGCAGGTGATGACCCCGAAGATGACCGGCACCCCGGTGGAAAGGCTGACCCGGGCGATACCCTGGGCCGCCGCACCCGCCACGAAATCGAAATGGGCGGTAGCCCCGCGAATCACGGCACCCAGGCAGATCACCGCGTCGTACCGGCCCGACCGCGCCAGGCGGCGGGCTACCACCGGCAGTTCAAAGGCGCCGGGCACCCAGGCCACGTCAATGTCTTCCTCACGGACCCCGTGCCGCCGCAGCGTATCCAGCGCCCCTTCCAGCAACCCCGCCGTCACCGGCTGGTTGAACCGCGCCACGACGATCCCGAACCGCAGGCCCTCCCCGACCAGCGACCCTTCGAAGACGGCCATCCGGCTCCACCTCCCTGTTTCCCGGCACCTTCCCGGCACCGTGAGTCACCGTGCGTCTCCACCCCTCCCCGGACCGGCGCGTGCCCGCCCGGGGACAGCCCGCAGCCCCCGGGGCTCACGAGCCGGGGCCGGGCGGGCGGAAGCAGCGACGTGACGGGGATACAGGGTGAAGCAGGAAACACAGGACGAACGGGACGAACAGGACCAGCGGTCAACAACTCAGAGCCAGTGCCCCAGTTTGGCCCGCTTGGTTTGCAAGTAACGTTCGTTGTGCGGGTGGGGCGGTACCCGCAGCGGTACCCGCTCGCTCACCGCGAGCCCGTATTCGACCAGCTGTTCTTGCTTGTCGGGGTTGTTGGTGAGCAGGCGTACCCGCCGCACGCCCAGGTCCCGCAGGATCTGGGCCGCCACACCGTAATCCCGGGCGTCCGCGGGGAAACCGAGGGCCTGGTTGGCCTCCACGGTGTCCAGCCCCCCATCCTGCAGCTCATAGGCGCGGATCTTGGCCGCCAGCCCGATACCGCGCCCTTCCTGGCGCAGGTACAGGAGCACCCCCCGGCCCTCGGCCGCGATGGCCTCCAGGGCGGCGTCCAGTTGCTGGCCGCAGTCGCAGCGCAGGGAATGGAGCGCGTCGCCCGTCAGGCACTCACTGTGCAGCCGGACCAGCACCGGTTCTTCATCCGCCCAGGAACCCCGCACCAGGGCGAGATGGGTCTCGCCGGTGGGCTCGAAGGTGTACGCGTGGACCTGGAAATCCCCGTGCACCGTGGGAAGCTTGGCCTGCGCTACCCGGCGCACCACGCGCTCGTGGCGCAGCCGGTAGCGAACCAGGTCGGCCACGCGCACCAGCCGCAACCCGTGACGGCGGGCGAAGGCCGCCAGGTCGGGCAGCCGGGCCACCGTCCCGTCGTCACGGAGGATCTCGCAGATCACCGCCGCGGGGTACAGGCCGGCCAGGCGGGCCAGGTCCACGGAGGCCTCCGTGTGCCCCCGCCGCGCCAGGACGCCGCCGGCGCGGGCACGGAGCGGGAACACGTGCCCGGGGCGAACCAGGTCGCCGGGGCCGCTGGCCGGATCCACCGCCACGCGGATGGTACGGGCCCGGTCGGCGGCGGAGATGCCGGTGCGCACCCCCTCCCGGGCGTCAATGGAAATGGTGAAGGGCGTCTCCATGGGGTCCCGGGGCGGGTCCACCATCAGCGGCAGGTCCAGTTCGCGGCACCGCTGCTCCGTCAGAGCCAGGCAGATCAGGCCGCGGGCCTCCCGCAGCATGAAGTTGATGTGCTCCGGCGTCACCTTCTCCGCCGCCAGGACCAGGTCGCCCTCGCCCTCGCGGTCCTCGTCGTCCACCACCACGACCATGCGCCCGGCCCGGAGGTCAGCCAGCGCAGCCTCGATGGGGTCCGCCATGCCCGCGGCCGGGTCGCCTGGGTCCCCGCCGGGTCGCCGCCCGTCGCCGCCACCGGCACCGGGACCGGCCCACGGTGCCTGGAGCGGGCCTCCCCCGATGGAGACCGGCATTCCGCCGGGGCCTGCGTCCTCTGCCCCCCGGGGCGCTCCCCAGCCTCCGCTTGGGAGGCCGGAGCGGCCGTCATCTCCGCCGCCGGTGGCGGTGACGGCAGGAGCCGCCCGGAGCGGGGCAGCGCTGGATGTCCAGCGCCGGGCATACTTGGCCACGATGTCCGCTTCCAGGTTCACCAGGTCCCCCGGGCGGCGGGTGCCCATGGTCGTGCGCTCGGCGGTGTGGGGAATGACGGCGACGGTGAAGCCCGTCGCGTCGCACTCCACCACCGTCAGGCTGATGCCGTCCACCGCCACGGACCCCTTGGGCACCACGTATGCCATGAACTCCGGCGGCGCCTCGATGCGGAACCACAGGGAGTTGCCCGCTGGTTCCCGGGCGGCGATGCGCCCCACCACGTCCACGTGGCCCTGGACCAGGTGACCGCCCAGCCGGTCCCCCAGCCGCAACGCTCGCTCGAGGTTCACCGGATCCCCGGCCCGCAGGTGCCCCAGCGTGGTCACCCTGAGGGTCTCGGGCACCACGTCGAAGGCCAGTTCCTCCCCCGCCACCGCGACGACGGTCAGGCACACCCCGTTGACCGCCACGCTGTCACCGGCGCGAACGCCCTCCCAGCCGGGCGCGGCCACCACCAGCCGCCGGCCGCCCCCGGCCGGTTCGACCCGCCGGCAGGTTCCCAGCGCTTCGATCAGTCCCGTGAACACCCCGTCTCCCCTCCTCCGAACCCGGACCCTGCGTGCCCAGCAGAGCCGGTTCCACTCGATCCACCGTCGCCCGCCCCGCCGGCGGCCACGACCACCGGCGGCCATGGCCGCTCACGGGCCACCGGCGCGCGACACCCCCGGCGCGGTGGCCGAAAACACGTCCAGCGGTAGAGTCGCGGGATCCCGCAGGTACCCTTCCACCAGCCAGTCGTCGCCCAGGCGCCGCAGCCTGACCCGGTGGAGGCGCAGGGCACCGGCCATGCGGTCCACCCCCGGCCCGCCGACCGGCCCCGGCGCGCCGGCGCCGCCCACCAGCTTGGGAGCGATGAAGGCCAGCACGTGGTCCGCCAGGCCCGCCGCCAGGAGCGCCCCGTGAATGGCCGCCCCGCCCTCCACCAGCACGTGGCGGATGCCCCGCCGGCCCAGTTCCACCAGCAATTCCGCCAGGTCCACCCGGCCCTCCGCCGTCGCCGGCACCCGGAGGACCTGGGCTCCGGCCGCCTCCAGCGCCCGCACCCGGTGGGCCGGCGCGCGCTCGGTCACGGCGATCCACGTGGGCGCGGGAGAGGCGGCTGCCGCGCGGACCACCCGGGCGCCCGGCGGCGTCCGCGCCTGGCTGTCGATGACCAGCCGGATGGGATCCCTGCCCCCCCGGGGCAGGCGGGTGGTCAGGCACGGGTCGTCCGCCAGCACGGTGCCGATCCCGACGGCGATCAGGTCGACCCGATCGCGCAACCGGTGGACGAAGCGGCGGGCGGCGTCCCCCGTGATCCAGCGGGCATCGCCGCGGCGGGTGGCGATCCGCCCGTCCAGGGTCATGGCGTACTTCATGGTGATCAAGGGGCGCCCCAGCAGGTTCCAGGCCAGGTAGGCCGCGTTGAGGCGGCGCGCCTCTTCCTCCAGCAGCCCCACCTCGACCCGGACCCCGGCGGCCCGCAGGGCGGCCAGCCCCCGCCCCCGCACCCGCGGGTCCGGATCCACCATGGCGGCGACGACGCGCCGGATGCCCGCCCGGATCAAGGCGTCGCTGCAGGGCGGCGTCCGCCCGTAATGGCAGCAGGGCTCGAGGGTCACGTAGAGCGTCGCGCCACGCGCCCGGTCACCGGCCTGGCGCAAGGCCTCCGCCTCCGCATGGGGAGCGCCGGCGCGGCGGTGGAAGCCCTCGCCGACAACCCGGTCGTCCCGCACCAGGACCGCCCCCACCAGCGGGTTCGGGGTGGTGCGCCCCCGCGCCCGGCCGGCCAGGGCCAGCGCCCTGCGCATCCAGCGCCTGTCCTCCTCCGGCCAGTTCGCGGCCGGTACGGCCGGCTGCCACCCGCCCGCCGCGGGCGCGGCCGGCAGGCTGCCGTTCCCTCCCAGGGGGTTCATGGGCACCCTCCTTTGAGCGGGGCAGGAACAGGGGGCGGCCGCCGCGCAGGATGGACCGCACCGCGAGATTGCGCGGGCGTCCCGGCTGGCGGGTGAACGCGGCGCACTTTGAGAAGGCGGCCCGTAAGCAGCCGACAGCTTGAGGGGTGGGCGGAGGGGAGAAGCTGGCAGGCGCAAGGCAGGCCCGGACGCCGGCCGCGGCATACGGACGCCCAGGCCGGGCGAAATCACCCGACCCCCGGCGCCGTAACCGCCGGCCCGGTTTCGTGCTCGCAGCGCCGCCCGGCAGCCACCCGGCATGGCCAACGGGGGTCGACGCCCCGCCGAAACAAAGCGCCCCGGCGTCCGTTCACCGGGGCAGAGGAAAGGCATGCCGGGCAGCCCACAGCCTGTCCAGCCCGCGCACGGGCGCACCCGTCGTCGCGGGCACGCCCGGCCCGCCGGGCGGCTGCTGCGGCCACGGTTCACGCCTTGCCTCCTTCTCCCATCCGGACTATACCGTCGGCGCCGGGATCTCACCGGACTCCTGCCCGCCGCCAGTCCGGGGTACTCCCCGGCATGGACCGCCCCGGACCACCCGTGCGCCGGCACGGGCGGGCCGGTCCACGGCGGCAGGCTCGCGGGCTCGTCGCGGGACCGCGCCGGCAGAACCATTCCGGCCGCTGCTCCGGCCCTCACGTGCCGGCACCGGAGCCGCCACCCGGTACGGCCAGGCCGTCGAGGTCCCGCGCATCACCGCCGGTCGGGAATTGGGCTGCCGCCCTCACCCTGCCCCGAAGGAGACACAGACGTCACAACCGGTTGTCGCGTTGTACCCGCCCCGAAGGGGCGTGTCTTGCAAACCAGTATAAACGGAGATTCCTGGCGCTGCCAGGGGCCTGCGGGCCTAGCCACACCACGGCGCCCGGCATGTGCTGGACGGGATACGGCCGGCGGCGGACAGCGGTGCAATGACTCTTCGTCCCGTATAATCGGCCCTCTCTCACCGGGCCGGCGTCGCGGCCTCTTCCCTCACACCGGCCCGGGGCCCGCGATGTCCCGGCGGAGCTGCCGGCCGGGGAAGCGGATCCGGTCCGCCGCCTCGTAGGCGCGGCGGCGGGCCTCTTCGAGACCTACCCCTAACGCGGTCACCGCCACGACCCGGCCACCGGCGGTGATCCAGCCCCCGGGCGTGCGCCGGGTGCCGGCATGATCGATGTAGACCCCGGGCAGTACCGCCGCCTCTTCCAGCCCGGCGATGGGCAGGTCGCGCCGGGGTGCCTCCGGGTATCCCGGCGCGGCCAGCACCACGCAGACCGCGGCCTCCTCCCTGCACCGGAGGGGACCCGCCAGGCGGCCGGTGGCGGCCGCCAGGAACAACTCGGCCAGGTCGCCTGCCAGCCGGGGCAGGATCACCTGTGCCTCCGGATCCCCCAGGCGGCAGTTGAATTCCAGCACCCGCGGCCCCTCGGCCGTCAGCATCAGGCCCGCGTAGAGGACGCCCCGGTACGGGTGTCCTTCCTCGGCCAGGCCCCGCACGGCTCGCTCCAGGATCTCCCGCCGCACCCGTTCCAGAAGATCCGGCGTCACATCCGGCACCGGCGAGTAGGCGCCCATCCCGCCGGTGTTGGGCCCGCGGTCCCCATCCAGGAGCCGCTTGTGGTCACGGGCGGGCGGCAGCAACTCCACCCGCTCGCCGTCGGTCACGGCCAGCACCGACAGCTCCCGGCCGGACAGCCGCTCCTCGACGACCACCCGCCGGCCGGCATCGCCTAACGCCCGCTGGCGCATGAGCCGCCGCACGGCTTCGACCGCTGCGGCCGCATCGTCGCAGACGAAGGCGCCCTTCCCGGCCGCTAGGCCGTCGGCCTTCACCACCCACGGGCCGAGGTGCCGGCGGAGGAAGTCCTCCGCCTCCGCCGGGTCGTCAAAGACCCAGCCGGGGGCCGCAGGGATCCCGTGACGCTGCATGAATGCCTTGGCGAAAGCCTTGCTGCCCTCGATGCGGGCCGCGCCGCGCCGGGGCCCGAAGGCCGGGATGCCCGCCGCTTCCAGCCGGTCGACCAGACCCGCCACCAGGGGCGCCTCCGGCCCCACCACCGCCAGGTCGGCGCGTTCCTCCGCCAGCGCCCGGCACACGCCATCCAGGTCCAGCGGATCCACAGCCAGGCAGCGCACGCCCTCGCCGGCGATGCCATCGTTCCCCGGCAGTGCCAGCACCTCCCGGACCGACGGGCTGGCCCGCAGTGCTCGCACCAGCGCGTGTTCCCGGCCGCCGCTGCCGATCACCGCCACCCGCATGGCCGCCCACCTCCCGGGACCTCAGTGGCGGAAGTGACGCTCTCCGGTAAACACCATGGCGATACCGTGCCGGTCGGCTGCGGCGATCACTTCCGGATCCCGGACCGAGCCGCCCGGCTGGATGATGGCGGCCACCCCCGCCGCTGCGGCCCGTTCCACGGAGTCGGGGAAGGGGAAGAACCCGTCGGAAGCCAGGACCGCACCGGCGGCCGCGCCGCCCGCCAGGGCCAGCGCCTGCTCCACCGCCCGCACGCGGCTGGTCTGCCCGGCGCCGATACCCAAGGTGCGCAGGCCGCCGGGCACCCGCCCGGCCACCACGATGGCGTTGGACCGGCAATGCTTGACCGCCCGCCAGGCAAACCGCAGCACCTCCATGTCCCGGGCCGCCGGTTGCCGCTTTGTCACTACACGCCATCCGGCGGACTCGTCGCCGCGGGCCGCCGGATCCGCTGCCTGAACCAGGAGGCCGCCACCGATGCCGCGCACGTCCAGGGCGGGAACGGCGCTGGCCGGGTCCGCCACCAGGACCCGCAGGTTCTTCCGGGTCGAGAGGTGCTCCATCGCCCCGGCATCCACCGCAGGGGCGATGATCACTTCCAGGAAGATCTCCGCCAGCAACCGCGCCGTCGCTTCGTCCAGCGGCCGGTTCAGGGCGACGATACCGCCGAAGATGGACTCCGGGTCCGCCTCCCGGGCCAGGCGGAAGGCCTCGGCCAGGGTGGCGGCGCTGCCAATGCCGCAGGGGGTTCCGTGCTTCACCGCCACCGCCGCCGGTTCTTCTAAATCCCACACCGCCCGCCAGGCGGCGTCGGCGTCCATGAGGTTGTTGTAGGAGAGCTCCTTGCCCATGAGCTGGCGGGCACCGGCCACGCCGGCACCCGGCCGGCCGCCTGCGGATGCCCGCTCCGCGCCGCCCGGTGCGGCCACCGCATAGAGGGCCGCGGCCTGGTGGGGGTTCTCCCCGTAGCGCAGCCGCCGCAGCCGCCGCAGGGGCACGGCCAGCCGTTCGGGCCAGACGTCATTCTCAGCGGCGGACCCCTCCACGCCGGCCGGGGTGCCCGCCTCCCGGGCCAGGGTGACGGCAATGACCGCGTCGTAGTAGGCGGTGTGGGCAAAGGCCTTGACCGCCAGCTGGCGCCGCACCTCGGCCGGCACCCCGCCGGCCCCCCTCAGCGCGGCGATCACCCGCGGGTAGTCATCCGGGTCCACCACCACGGTCACGTGCGGCCAGTTCTTGGCCGCCGCCCGGATCAGAGTGGGCCCGCCGATGTCGATCTGCTCCAGCAGCGCCTCTCCCGTCGCCCCGGCGGCTGCCGCCTCCGCAAAGGGATAGAGGTTGACGGCCACCAGGTCGATGGGGACGAACCCGTGTTCAGCCAGCGCCGCCAGGTCCGCCGGGCGCCGCCGGGCCAGGATGCCGGCATGGATGCCCGGGTGCAGGGTCTTGAGGCGGCCGTCCAGGAGTTCGGGAAACCCGGTCACCTCGCTGACGGGTGTCACGGGCACGCCCGCCTCCTGCAATACGGCCGCGGTGTTGCCGGTGGAGACGATTTCCCACCCCTGCTCGTGCAGGGCCCGGCCCAGTTCCGCGATCCCGCGCTTGTCGGACACGCTGAGCAAGGCCCGCGGGCGCGCACCGGACGCGCCGTGCCCTGGCAGGTGTCCTTGCTTCTCGGCGCCGGCGGCCCGCTGGCCGCCCGCCGTCCCGCTGCTCGCCGTTGCTGGGCTGACGGACATCACGATTTCCGACCCCCTGCTGCATGTGGGGCGCCGCCCCCGCCTTCACATCCCGCCGCCCGGTCATACAACGCCGCTCCTGGCCGGGCGGCCCGGCAGCAGCCGCCCCCTCCCGCCTACCTGGCAGCAACTCGCGCCCCGCCCCGCCTCCCGCCACCTCTCGCCCGCGGCAGCCGGACCCCCGGGGCCCGTCGCCGGCCTGCCGCGGCGGCCCCACCGCCGGCCACCGGGCGGCACCGGCCGGCTCCCCGGCCGTCACGGCCGAGCGCTGCGGGACCGGTCACGCCGGGGGCGTCACGGCCAGCCGCTCCGGCACCGGCCCGCGCACCCAAACGCGCCGCCCTTCCACGGCCAGGCGCCCGCGGGCGAACAGCCACACGGCCACGGGGTAGATCCGGTGCTCCTCCCGCTGGATGCGGCGGGTGAGGGTCGCCTCGTCATCGCTTTCGTACACCGGCACCGCCGCCTGCAGGATGATGGGCCCCGTGTCCACCCCTTCGTCCACGAAGTGCACGGTACAGCCCGTGACTTTGACCCCGTGGGCCAGGGCCTGCCGGACCGCGTGCCGGCCGGGGAAGGCGGGAAGCAGGGACGGGTGGACGTTCATGATGCGGTTCCGGTAGGCGGACACCACCTCCGGACCGAGGATGCGCATTAATCCCGCCAGCACCACCAGATCGGGCTGCCAGCGCGCCAGTTCCCGGAGGATCGCCCGGTCCCACGCCCGCCGGTCACCACGATCAGGCGCCGCTTGAGGCCGCAGGAGCACCGCCGCCTTGCCCGCCGCCCGCGCCCGTTCCAGAGCCCGGGCCCCGGGCCGGTCGGAGAGGACGGCCACGATCTCGCCGCCCAGCACGCCCGCCCGCTCGGCGTCCAGCAGGGCCTGCAGGTTCGTCCCTTCACCCGACGCCATCACCACGATCCGCACTGGACCCGCCTCCCTGCGTGGCCAGCGGCCGGGCCGGGGCCAGGCCGTGCTCGCCGCGCCGCGCCCTGGCCGCCAGGGCCTGGCTTCTCGCCCGCGCCGGCAGCTGCGGCCGGGCGGCCGCCCGCGGCCGTGGGCGGCCGCCGCCGGCGCCTCCCCGCCCCTGGGCCGGTTGTTCCAGCCCTGCTGCTGCCGCGGGTCACTGCCAGTCCACGCCCCGGGGTCCCTCGACGACCCGCCCGATGACGGGCACCGGCTCGCCCAGGGCCTCCCCGGCCACCCGGACGGCGGTCTCCGCCTGCCCGGCGGGCACGATGACGGCGAACCCGATGCCCAGGTTGAAGACCCGTTCCATCTCCTCATCGGGCACGCGGCCGAGCTCCTGCACAACGCGGAATACGGGCGGCACCCGCCAGCTTCCCCGTTCCAGCACGGCGCGGCACCCCTCCGGCAGCGCCCGGGGCAGGTTGCCCGGCAGGCCGCCTCCCGTGATGTGGGCCATGCCCCGGACCTCCACGGCCGCCAGCAGCCGGCGCACGGCGCCGGTGTACAGGCGCGTCGGCGCCAGTACGGCCTCGGCCAGCGTGGTCCCCAGACCGGCCGGCCGGTCGTGCCAGTCCAGGCCGGCAGCCTCCACGATGGCGCGGAGCAGGGAAAACCCGTTGCTGTGGGGCCCTGATGACGGCAGGCCCAGGATCACGTCACCCGGTCGCACCGACCGGCCGTCCACCAGCCGCTCCTCGCCGGCGATGCCCACCGCGAATCCGGCCAGTTCCATGGCCCCGGGCGCCAGCAACCCGGGCACCTCCGCCGTCTCGCCGCCCAGCAGGGCGCAGCCCGCTTCCCGGCAGGCATCGGCCATGCCCCGCACCACCGTGGCCACCTGCTCGGGCTCCAGCCGCCCCACGGCCACATAGTCCAGGAAGAACAGGGGCTCGGCACCGTGGGCCAGCAGGTCGTTGACGTTCATGGCCACCAGGTCCCGGCCCACCCCTTCCAGCCGCCCGCAGGCCCGGGCCACCTCCAGCTTGGTACCGACGCCGTCGCAGGTGGCCAGCAGCACCGGCCGTCCCGCGCCGGCGCCGAGCCGGTCCGGGTCGAGGCGGAAGAACCCGGCAAAGTCGCCGATGCCCCGCAGCACCTCCGGCCTGCGGGCGCGAGCCGCCTCGGCGGCGATGAGCTGCACCACCCGCTCGGCCGCTGCCAGGCTGACGCCCGCCCGTTCGTAGGTGAAACCGGAGCCGGGCGCGGCGCCGGTGCCGGCCGCGTCACCGGCGCGCTGGGCGGGCCGGCCGGATCCTCGCTCCGTCACGTCCCGAGCCATGCTCGTTCCTCCCCAGCAGCGGCCGGGAAGCGAGCGCTCCGGTCCGTGCCCCCGCCGGCAGCCGGGCCTCGCGCCGGCATCTCGGCGCGAGCGCGAGCCACCGCATCGGGCCAGGGGCCGGGCGTCCCGGGCGGGACCGGATACTCGCCCGTGAAACAGCCAAGGCAAAAGGCCTGGGGCGCGCAGCCGGTGGCGGCCACCATCCCCTCCAGCGAGAGGAAGTGTAACGAATCGGCCCCGACCAGCCGCCGGATTTCGTCCACGCCGTGGCGGGCGGCGATGAGTTTCTCCCGGTCGGCGGTGTCCACGCCGTAGAAGCACGAATGGCGGTACGGCGGCGAGGTGATGCGCAGGTGCACCTCGCGGGCCCCGGCCTCCCGCAGGGCACGGACCAGGCGCCGGGCGGTGGTACCGCGGACCAGGGAGTCGTCCACCAGCACCACGCGGCGCCCCGCCACGACCTCGGGGATCGGGTTGAGCTTGATGCGCACGCCCTCGGCCCGTAGCCGCGGATCGGGCCGGATGAACGTGCGCCCGGCATAGCGGTTCTTGATCAGGCCCAGCTCATGGGGGATGCCGGACTCCTCGCTGTAGCCGGTGGCCGCGGGCAGGCTCGAGTCCGGCACGCCGATCACCACGTCCGCCGCCACCGGATGCTCGCGGGCCAGCCGCCGGCCCAGCTCCTTGCGAACCTCGTAAATACTGCGGTCACCGAAGCGGCTGTCGGGGCGCGCGAAGTAGACGAGCTCGAAGACGCAGAAGGCCGGGCCGGGGGTCGCACCGCGGGCCGCACCGGCCCAGGCCAGCCGCCCGCCTCGGAGACCACGGTCATCGATCCAGAGCCACTCGCCCGGTTCCAGTTCCCGGATGGTCTCGGCGCCGATGGTGTCGAAAGCGCAGGTCTCGGAGGCCACCACCCACGCCTCCTCCAGGCGTCCCAGCACCAGCGGGCGGATCCCGCGGGGATCGCGGGCCGCCAGCAGGCCGGCGGGGGTGAGCGCCACCACCGCGAAAGCCCCGCGCACGCGGCTCAGCGCGTCCACAAGCGCGCGGCAGACCCGCCCGCCGGCGCCCGCAACGCCCTCCGCACCGGCGCCCCTGGCACCGGCGTCCTCCCGGGAGCCCACCCCACCCGGGCAGCCGGCCCCCGGGTGGTTTCCTCCCGCCGCGTTCCGCATCAGGAACTCCGCCAGGCACCCCATGACTTCGCTGTCGGAGGAGGTGATGAAGCGGATCCCCTGGCCGCGCAGCCACTGCCGCATCTCCTCACTACCCACCAGCTGGCCGTTGTGGGCCAGGGCGAAGGGCACGCCGGCCCCCTGGAAGACCAGCGGCTGGGCGTTCTCCGGCCGGCTGCCGCCCGTGGTGGTGTAGCGCACATGCCCCACGGCGGCCTGAAAGGGACCGGCCGCCACCAGGCGGTCCAGCCGGGCGGGGGTGAAGACTTCGGAGACCAGGCCCATGGCCTTCTCCACCACCAGGGACCCGCCCGGGTGGCAGGCGGCGATGCCGGCGCTGTCCTGGCCGCGGTGCTGGAGGGCGTACAGGGCCTGGCAGGTCAGGGGCACGGCCCGCGGGTGGCGCCAGATGCCGAAGACACCACATTCCTCCCGCAGTTCCGGGAAGAAGGGCACCTCCGCAGGCACCGCCCCGCCGTCCGCCGGGCCGGGTGCGCCCGGGCCGGCGGCATCCCGGGCCACCCGCCGCGCCCATTTCGTTACCGGGTCGCCAGCGCGCATGGGATCGCCTCCTCCCACACTCGCTGCAGGCCGGCTACCGGCTCGTCCAGCCACGTGCGGCCGCCGATGCGGAGCCGCAGGCGCGGCTCGCGTGTCACCCGGCCGATCACGGTACAGGGGACGTTCAGCGCCGCCGCCCGCTCGGCCAGGAGGCGGGCCTGCTCCGGTGCCGCGGCGACCAGCACGCGGGACGGCGCCTCGCCGAACAGGAGTTCATCCACCCGGCCATCCCGCAACCACTGGGCGGGCAGTTCCACCTCCGCCCCCAGCGCCGGGCCGCCCGGCGGGGCCCCGGGTGCGGGGGTGCCACCGCCGAAGCACATCTCCGCCAGCCCCACCGCCAGCCCGCCCTCGGCCAGGTCGTGGGCCACCCGCACCCTCCCGCCGGCCACCGCCTCCCGCACCAGCGCCTGGACGTTCCGTTCCAGCGCCCAGTCGATGGGCGCCAGCGGGCCGGCCACCCGGCCGTGCAGGCGCTTGAGGTACTCGCTGCCGCCGAGATAGCCCCGGGGCGGTCCCAGAAGCACGATGACCTCCCCGGGCGCCTCGAAATGGCTCGCGGCCCGGCGCGCGGGATCGTCCAGCACCCCTACCACCCCAACGACGGGCGTGGGGTCGATGTCCCGGCCGCCGGTCTCGTTGTAGAGGCTGACGTTGCCCCCCACCACGGGGATGCCCAGTTCCCGGCAGGCCTCGGCCAGGCCGTCGACGGCGGCGGACAGCTGCCCGTAGACCTCGGGATGCTCGGGATTGCCGAAGTTCAGGCAGTTGGTCAGGCCCAGGGGCCGGGCGCCCACGCAGCTCACGTTGCGCGCCGCCTTGGCTACCGCCAGGGCCGCCCCCCGCCGGGGATCCAGCGCCGTGTAGCGCCCGTTGCCGTCCACCGCGGCGGCGATGGCCTTACGGCTGCCCGGCACGCGCAGCACGGCGGCGTCGCCGCTGCCCGGCCGCAGGACGGTGTTGGTCTGAACCATGTGGTCGAACTGGGTGTAGACCCAGGCCTTCGAGGCGATGGCCGGGGAGGCCAGCAGCCGCCGCAGGGCGGCGCCGGCCTCCTGCTGGTCGCGAGGCTGGGGGATGGCCGCCGGATCCAGCACCGGAGCCGGCGGGAAGGCGGCAGCCGGCGTGTACACCGGCGCGCCGCGGGTGAGGACCTCCACCGGCACCTCGGCCACCGTGCGCCCCGCCTCCCGCACGCGGAACAGGCCATCGCTGGTGACGCGGCCAATCACCGCCGCCTCGAGGCTCCAGGCGCGGCAGATCTCCCGCACCTCCGCCTGCCGGTCCGGCGCCACGATGGCCAGCATCCGCTCCTGGGACTCCGACAGCACCACCTCGTAAGGCGTCATCCCGGGCTCGCGCCGGGGCACGCGGGCCACGTCGATGTCCACGCCCGTTCCCGCCCGGCTGGCCGTCTCGGCGCAGGCGGACGCGATCCCGCCGGCGCCCAGGTCCTGGAGGCCCAGCACGGCCCCCCGGCCGGCCAGCTCCAGGCAGGCCTCGATCAGCAGCTTCCCGGTGAAGGGGTCGCCGATTTGTACCGCCGGCCGCCGCTCCTCGGCGTCCGCGCCCAGCCCCGCGGAGGCGAAGGTGGCGCCATGGATGCCGTCGCGGCCGGTGGGCGCGCCGATGAGCACGACCAGGCTCCCGGGCCGCGAGGCCACGGCCCGCACCAGCTGGCGGGCCGGCGCCACGCCGATGCACATGACGTTGACCAGCGGGTTCGTCCGGTAGCCCGGCTCGCAATGGAGCTCGCCGCCCACGGTGGGCACGCCCGCGCAGTTGCCGTAGTGGGCGATGCCCTTCACCACGCCCGTGAACAGGCGGCGCCAGAGCTCGTCGCCCGGCTCGCCGAAGCGCAGGGAATTCAGCAACGCGATGGGGCGGGCGCCCAGCGCCAGCACGTCCCGGAGGATGCCGCCGACGCCCGTGGCAGCTCCCTGGAAGGGCTCGACGTAGGAAGGGTGGTTGTGGGATTCGATGCGGAAGACGACCGCGGTGCCATCGCCCAGGTCCACGGCTCCGGCGTTCTCGCCCGGGCCCAGCAGCACGTGCGGTGCCCGGCTGGGCAGCCGGCCCAGCAAGGGCCGCGAGTGCTTGTAGGCGCAGTGCTCGGACCAGAGCACACCCAGCATGCCCAGTTCGAGCCCGTTGGGCTCCCGGCCGAGGAGCTCGCAGGCCCGCCGGTACTCCGCCTCCGTCAGCCCAGCCGCCTGCCAGGGCGCCTGGCCGCCGCCGGCGGGAGCTTGTGGCTCCCCGCTCGCCCGCTGCCGCTCACAGACGGGGTCCATGGCCATGCCTCCCTCCCGCCGCCGCGGTGGCCCGGCGGCCGCCGTACCAGGCGGCCGCGGCCGCGATCCACGAAGCCAGGAGCGGCCGCCCGTCGGTGCTTCCCAGCAGTTCGTCCACCGCCCGCTCTGGGTGGGGCATGATCCCCACCACGTTGCCCGTCTCGTTACAGACGCCGGCGATGTTGGCCACGGAGCCGTTGGGGTTGGCCGCGGGGGTCGCCTCCCCGCCGGCGTCCACGTAGCGCAGGACCACCTGCCCGCGGGCCTCCAGCCGCGCCAGTTCCTCCGGCGGCAGGTAGTAGGCCCCCTCGCCGTGGGCGATCTCCAGGCGCAGCAGCCGCCCCGGCGGGCAGTCACGGGTCACGGCGCAGCGGTTCTCCACCCGGACCCAGACGGGGTGGCAGAGAAAGCGGAGGCCGGCGTTGGGCCGCAAGGCGCCGGGCAGGAGTCCGGCCTCGCACAGGATTTGGAACCCGTTGCAGATCCCGAGGACCGGCCCGCCCTGGGCGGCGAAGGCCCGCACTGCCTCCATCACCGGCGCCCGCGCCGCCAGCGCGCCCGGCCGCAGGTAGTCGCCGTAGGCGAAGCCACCCGGCAGCACCACGCCGGCAAAGCCGGACAGGTCGCGGCAATCATGCCGGACGAACCGGACCTCCTGGCCCAGCACCTCATGCAGGACACGGGCCACGTCCCCGTCGCAGTTGGATCCCGGAAAGCGGACGACGGCAAAGCGCATCCCCGGCTCCTCCCCGGTGCTTCCGTGCTGGTTCCCCCACCCGTCCTGGCGGGGCCTCACGGTACCGTCCCCGTCACGGGCCTGCCGCGGCAGGGACGGCGCCGTCCGCGCCGCGCGCTCCGGGCGCCGCGGGGTCCGCCGCCTCCACCCGGTAGCTGTAGGCTTCCAGCACCGGGTTGGCCAGCACCCGCCGGCACATGGCCTCCACCAGCTGGCGGGCCTCCTCCGCGGACGCGGCCCGCAAGTGCACCTCGATCCGCTTGCCCACCCGCACGTCG
>DATCKH010000011.1:0-9326 GCA_036562425.1 Thermaerobacter sp.
CGATGGCCACGTTCTGGCGCACCACGGCCATGATGCGGCGGGAGAGGGCGATGGCCGCAGGGACCTGGCTCAGGCGGTCGGACATCAGCGTGATGTCGGCGACCTCCAGAGCGGCCTCCGTTCCGGTGCCCCCCATGGCGATGGAGACGTCGGCGGCGGCCAGGGCGGGGGCATCGTTGATCCCGTCGCCGATCATGGCCACCACGTGGCCCGCCGCCCGTAACGAGCGGATCGCGGCCACCTTTTCCGGGGGAGTGAGGCCCGCCCGCACCTCGTCGATACCGAGCTCCTCCGCCACGCGCCGGGCGGCGGCCGGGTGATCACCCGTGAGCATCACCGTGTGCCGGACGCCGGCCCGGCGGAGTGCGGGCACCAGCTGCCGTGCCTCCTCGCGGATCACATCGCTGATGCCGATCACCCCCGCCGCCCGGCCGTCCACAGCCACCAGGGCGACGGCTTCGCCCCGCCGCTGGAGCTCGGCCACGGCCTCCGCCTGGGCGGGCGTGAGCTGAATGCCGTGGGAGGCCAGCAGCTTCTCGTTACCGACCAGGACAACCCCGGCCGAGGTGTGGGCCACAGCTCCCAGGCCGGGCTCGAGCCGCCACTCGGTGGCGGGGACCGCAGCCACCCCCTGCTCGCGGGCGTAGTGGAGGATCGCGGTGGCCAGGTGGTGCTCGCTGCGCTGTTCGGCCGCCGCTGCCAGGGCGAGGACGGTGCTGGTATCAAAGCCGTCGAAGGGAATGACGGCGGTGACCCTCGGCTTGCCGTAGGTGAGAGTGCCCGTCTTGTCCAAGGTTACGACATCCACCTGGCCGATCCGTTCGAGCCGTTCCCCGCCCTTGATCAGGATGCCGGCCCTGGCGGCGCGGCCGAGACCGGCGACGACGGCCACCGGCGCCGCCACCACGAGGGCGCCGGGACAGGCGATGACGAGGAAGGTCAGGGCCAGATGGCTGTTGCCGGAGAAGAGGCCGAGCAACGCCGCGGCCGTCACGACCGACGGCGTGTACCACCGGGCGAACCGGTCCAGCAGGCGCTGGACCCTTGGCTTCTGTTCTTGCGCTTCTAGCACCAGGAAGATCAGGCGCTGGAAGGTGGTATCGGCACCCACGCGTTCGGCGGCCACCTCCAGGTAGCCGCCCAGGCTGACCGAACCGCTCAGCACCTTGTCACCGGGTCCTACCTCGGCGGGCAAGGGCTCTCCGGTCAGGGCAGCCGTGTCGAGCACAGCACGGCCCGCGGATACCCGCCCGTCGACGGGAACCCGGTCGCCCGGCAGGATCACCACCGTGTCGCCCGGCTGAACGGCTTCGGCCGGCACCTCCACCCACCCGTCCTGGCGCTTGCGACGAGCGGTACGCGGGCGCATGTCCAGGAGGGAGCGCACGGCGCTGCGCGTACGCTCCAGGGCCAGATCCTCCAGGTAACCGCCGAGGACGAAGAGGAAGGTGACCACCGCAGCCTCCCACTCCTCGCCGATGAGGATGGCACCGGCGGCGGCCACCGTGACCAGCAGGGCGATGGAGAACTGTCGCAGGCGCAGGTTGCCCCAGGCCTGCCGCGCCACGGGGACGCCGGCGACCACGGCCGCGGCGATCAACAGCCCGCGCTTGGCCCCGGGGAGAAGCCAGGCGGCGGCCATGAGGCCGCCGGCCAGGGCCAGGAGGAACAGCTTGCGGTGGCGGTGCGGCACGGCCCTCACCCCTGCGGCCGGTCGACGATGGAGGCCACCGACAGGTCCAGGGCGCGAGCCACCTGGGCGATCTGCTCCGGGGTCACGGCCGTCTCGTCGTACTCGACGGTGAGCGATCCGGTAGCGAAGGAAACGGTCGCCGATCTCACGCCCTGGATCTTCCGGACGGATGCCTCCAGCCTGGCAGCGCAGCTGGGGCAGGTCAGGTCACGGAACAAGAACATCTGGCGCTTCATGCGAACCACTCCTTCCGCAGTGGTACCGGAGCCAGCATCTGGAGCCGTGATCGCGAGTCCAGCATCGCACGAAGCGCCAGGGGCAGGCATTGACCGGCGTCAAGACCGGCACCGCGGAGGGTCACCAGGTGGGGTGTCCGCCAGGCGTGCCAGCTCCCGAGGCTTGAGGATGACCACCGTTCGGGGATCCGGCTGGGTGATCAGGTTCTGCGCGGCCAGCGCCTTGAGCCGGCGACTGATGCTTTCGGGCGTCGTGCCCAGGCGGTGGGCCAGTTCGGCCCAGGGAAGGGTGAGGCGCACCGTCACCGGCCCCCGCGGTTCGCCGCCGGGCGGGACGGCGGATGTGGCCTCCGCCATACGCAGCAGTTCCGCCGCCAGGCGCTGGCCCACATCCAGGAGGGCGAGATCGGCGATCAGCCGCTCGGCGGCGGCCAGACGCTCGGCGAGGGCTTCCACCAGCGCCAGGGCGACTTCCGGGTACCGGCGCAGGATCGTTTGCATGCCGTCGCGCGGTACCAGGCAGAGATCGCTGTCCGCCACGGCGACCAGGTCGCTTTCGTGCCGGGCGGGGCTAAAGAGCGCCAGCTCGCCGACGAAGTCGCCGGGTTCCAGGGTGCGAACCACTTGCTCGCGGCCGCTGGCGCTGGTACGGACCGCCTTTAGCTGGCCGGTGGCGACGATGATCAGATGCTCCACCGGCTCCCCCGCGCGGGCCACCGCTTGCCCGCGCCGCACGGCGCGGTGGCGGAGAATACGGCCCAGAGCCGCCAGGCCCGCCGGCGGCAGGGCTTGGAAGATGGGCACGCCAGCCGCGCAGGATGGGATCCGGGGTGCGGCAGGCCCGGGCATGGATACGACCCCCTCGCTATCGATCATAGCCCGCATGTCTCTGGACGTGCGGGCATGCATGTATGGCTGTCGCCACATCGGGACCGGCTGTCCGAGGCCGCACCGTCCCGGTCGTGGCGGGTTTCCGGCCGGTGGCGGGCGGAGGCGCCGGCATGCCTCCCGGTCCCACGTTGTTGCAGGAGGTCAGCCCGGGTGCGCGGGATTGTGAAGCGGTGACGAAGCGATGCGACGGACCTTGTGGTACGATGCGAGACACGATACGGCTCGAGCAACAAGGCACGATGCGGCATGAGCAACAAGACGCGATACGGCATGAGCAGCAAGACACGATACGGCATGAGAAACGAGACACGATACGGCATGAGAAAGAAAACGGCGGGACCACCGTCGCGGGTGGCCAAACGGGGGAGGAACCATGGGACGTAACGGGTACGGGCCCCACCAGGGGCCGGTGGCGAGGACGGGCGGCGCCCCCGCGGAGACCGGCTTCATCCGCGTGGAGGAAGACGGGCCGGTTGTCACCATCACCATCGACCGGCCGGAGATGCACAACTCTATTAACTTCGCCATGTGGAGCGAGCTGGGCCAGATCCTGGACCGGCTGCAGGAGGAGGCTCGCCAGGACGCGGGCTTGCGCGTGGTAATCCTGCGCGGGGCGGGGGACCGGGCCTTTTCGTCCGGCTCCGACCTGCGCGAGTTCCACGCCATGACCATCGACGAGGTCCGCCGCTGCTTCATGACCATGGAGCAGACCATCAGCAAGGTGGAGCGGCTCGCGTATCCGGTGATCGCGGCCATCGCCGGTTACGCTCTGGGTTCGGCCTTCGAGCTGGCCTGCGCCTGCGACCTGCAGGTGGCCTCCGAGCGGGCGCGGGTGGGCATGCCCGTGGCCCGGCTGGGGATCATGTTGAGCCCGGAGTTCACCAGGCGCCTGGTGGCGCTGATCGGGCCCAATCAGACCAAGGACCTGCTCTTCACCGGCCGGATGCTGGACGCCGCCGAGGCGCGGGCCATCGGGCTGGTCACCCACGTGGTGCCCCACGACGAGGTCTATCCGTTCGCGCGGCGGCTGGCCGAGACCATCGCCTCGCTGTCGCCCTATTCCATCCGGGCCGCCAAGCGATCGGTGTTCCTGTCGCTGCCGGCGCCACCGCCCGACCCTGCCGGCGTGGAGGCGCCGTACTACATTCACGAAGACGACTTCCACGAGGGCGTCCGGGCGTTCCTGGAAAAGCGGCCCCCGCGTTTCGGCGGAGGCCGTTCGTAAGCGCTGGGGCGGGTGGTCGCAAAGCGGGCGCGGCACACGTCACTTGAGCGTCCACCCGATCAGTCCGCGGATGTAATACCGCTGCAGCAAGGCGAACACCAGCACGGGCACGCTCATGGTGAGGATGGACGCCGCCGACAGCACGCCCCAGTCGATGTGGTACTGGCCCCGCAGCAGGGGGATGCGCTGGGTGGCCAGCAGCAGCTCGGGCTTGTAAATCAGGATCAGGGCCAGGAAGAAGTCGTTCCATACCCAGGTGAGCTGCAGGGCGGCCGCCGAGGCCAGGGCGGGCAGGCTCATGGGCAGCACCATGCGGATGAACACCTGCCAGCGGCTGGCCCCGTCCAGAAGGGCCGCCTCCTCCACCTCCCGGGGCAGCGTCAGGAAGTAGTTACGGAAGAACATGGTCAGCCACGGCAGCGCCCACGCGGTGTGGGCCAGGATCAAGCCCGCGTAGTTGTTGATGAGCCCCATGTCGCGCAGCAGGCGGAAGAGGGGCACCGCCACCATCTGCTGGGGGATGGCCAGAAGGAGCACGATGGCCAGCAGCACCGGCCGCCGCGCCCGCGACTGCGACCGCAGCAGCCCGTACGCCGCCGCGGACCCGATGAGCAGGGGCAGGACGGTGCCGGGGATGGCGATCAGGAGGGAGTTGCGCAACCCCTCCGCCATCGGCGCCGTGGGATGGTCCAGCGCCTGGGCGAAGTTGTTCAGGGAGATGGTGAGGGGCTCCGTCTGCCACCACCCGTGGAGCAGCTCCTTCTGGGGCCGGAGGGCGGTCATGGCCACGCCCGCGAAGGGGATCACCCAGAGGAGCCCCAGCGCCCAGGCGAAGAGGTGACGCGCGGCCGCCAGCAGCAGCCGCCGCGCGGGCCGCCGTGCGGGCCGCTGGGCCGGGAGCCGCCGCGGCGCGGGCCGCGTTGCCAGTTCCGCCGCCACCGTTCACTCCTCCCTTCCTGTGGTGCGGACGAACCAGACGCCCAAAACCAGCGTGAACAACGTCAGCATGGTGGCCACCGCGGCCGCGTGGTGCGGGTCCAGGGCGCGGAAGGCGTAGAAGTACATCTGCAGGGCCAGCACCATGCTGGCACCGCCCGGTCCCCCCTGGGTCGCCGTGTACACGATGTCGAAGATCTTGAGTTCCCAGAGGACCGTCATGGCCACGACCACGGCGGTGACCGGGCGCAGGGCGGGCAGGGTGATGTAGCGGAACTGTTGCAGCGCGCCGGCGCCGTCCACGGCCGCCGCCTCGTAGAAGTCCCGGGGGATGGTGGAGAGGCCGGCGGAGTAGAGCACCATGGCAAACCCCGCCCACAGCCATACGGAGCCCAGGATCAGCGCCAGCAGGGCCGTGTCCGGGTACGCCGTCCAGCTGCGGCTCCACTGTTCGAGACCCACCGACCTCAGCAGCGCGTTGACGATACCGGCGTTCTCGTCGAACAGGAAGCGGATCAGGACGCCGCCGACGATCATGGGCATGACCATGCCCAGAAAGATGAACCCGCGCAACAGCCCCGCCCCGCGCACGCGCTGCAGCGCCAGGGCTAGCAGCAGCCCGAGGCCGGTGGTCACCGGCAGGTGCACGACGATCCAGAGGGCGTTGTGGATGATGGAGCCCCACGGCGGGGCCTGGCCGGGGAACCGCGCCAGGTTGAGGGTCTCCCTGTCGGCCAGGACATCGGCGAAGTTCCCCAGGCCGGCAAAGGTCCCGTCCGGCTTCACCAGCGCCAGCCAGAGGGTCTCCAGCGCCGGCAGCACGATCAAACCGGCGATCAGGACCAGCGCGGGCACGGCGAAGAGCAGCGGGTCACGACCGGCCAGGCGCCAGCGGCGCCGCGGTGGAGAGCTGCCGGCAAGGTTCGTCAGCAAAACACTTCCCTCCGTCGATGGGCGATCCTTATCGATGGCAGTCCTCGCTGCCGGGCAAGCCTTGCGCGGTAATGCTGAGTCCTTAGCACCTGCGACACGAAAGGGCAGAGCGGTCCGGTACCCGGCTGCGTGCCGGGGACCGGACCGCTCCTTCAGGCTTACTTCCGTTCATCCTGCAGCGTCTGCAGCACGTCGCCGACCGCGTCGGGCTGGACCCACAGCAGCTTGAGCTGGTCCCAGAAGGTCCGCTGCCAGTCGCCGCCGATGGCGTCGTCCAGGTCGGGCAGGAGCTCGGCGTTCCCCACCAGCTCCGCCACCTGCCGGTCCACATCCGGGTGGGCCTCAGGCGCCACGTCCGTGCGGTTGGCCAGCTTGCCACCTTGCTGGGCCCGGAGCTCCATGCCCTTCTGGCTGATCAGGAAGGCAAGAAGCTTCTTGGCCTCATCCACGTGCTGGCTGTACTGCGGCACGAAGGCATAGTCGGTGGAGGCGACCACGCCCTTGGTGCCGGGCAGCGCGAACACGCCCAGGTCCGACGGATCCTCGACCATGCCGGTGATCCAGTTGCCCATGAAGTACAGGGCATACTCACCGTTCCACCACAGGTCCACCGCCTGCGTCCATTCGACGGGATCACCGAAGTACTTCAGGGCGGGGACCAGCCGGTCCTCAAAGATGGAGCGCACCTGCGGGTCCGTCCAGGCCACCTTGCCCTCGATCAGGTCGCGCTGCAGCTGCGGCCCGCCGAAGGCGATGAGGAAGTGCTCGGTGACGTCCGAGAGCGGCCAGCCCACGCCGTCGCCGCTGGCGATGGGCGCCTTGATGCCCTCGATCTTGGAGATCTTCTCCAGCAGGGCCATGAACTCGTCCCAGTTGGAGGGCGGCTGCAGCCCGTGCTTCTCGAAGAAGGACTTGCGGTACCAGAAGCCAGGCTTCACCGTCAGGGCGTAGGGGACAGCCACGACCTTGCCATCGGCCTCGGAGGCGGGTATCCGGAACGCCTGAGCCTCCGGCTCCCAGATGTCCTTGAGGTCGACGGCGTGCTGGGCGTTCTCCTTCACCCACCAGTCCCACATGAAGATGACGTCACCGGGGGACTGCTTGGCTTCGAACTGCGCGGGCAGCACGGCCTGCAGGTCCTCGGCGCGCTGGGTCTGGTAGTTGATGGTAATCCCCAGTTCCTTTTCGGCCGCCTCGAGCACGGGCATGAACTGCTCGGCCTCGGGGCCCGACCACGGGCCGAGCACGGTCAGCTCGACGGCGCCGCCTTCGCCGCCACCGCTGCCTCCGGCACCCTCGTTCCCACCGGAACCGGCAGATTCCTGGCCGCCGCCCTGCCCGCAGGCGGCAGCCAGTAACGCGACCAGCACAAGGAGCGCCAGCCAACCGACACGACGTTTCACTTGCCCCACCTCCGCTTGGATGGGCACAGTGTTGTTTACATTTTTTACTTCGGTATGCACTGGACGAAACCTGCTGGAAGGGCGTAAGTTGCCTTAATAGGTTCCAATGTCTGAGTTTTAGGCGATATCGGGGCACAGCAGCTGAAACGGTGGGTGGCGGGGGGCGGGTCCGCTTCCCCGGTTCATCACGACAGCGATAGCCGCCCGGATCCGGGCACGGGGCCGGCGGCATCCCGCTGGCCGGCCGGCCGTGAGCCTGGCAAGAGGTGCAGGGCCTTCAAGGCCACATGGGCGTTCAGCAGGTGTTCGGGATTCTTCAGATCGAGGCCGCTGATCTGTTGGATCCGTTGCAGGCGGTAGGTGATGGTGTTGTAGTGGGCATAGAGGGCTCGCGAGATACGCTTGATGTTGCCCCCATAGCGCAGGTAGGCGGCCAGGGTTTCCAGCAGCCGCCCGTCGTGCTTGCGATCGTAGTCCAGCAAGGGGCCAAGGAAGTCCCTGACGAACTGTTCCAGTTCATCAAGCGGCTGGTTGTGAAGAAGACGGTAGACGCCCAGATCGGCAAAAAAGAGCACCGCTTCGCCATCCCGGGCGGCCGCGGCCGCCGCCAGGGCGGTGCGGGCCTCGCGGTAGCTGCGGGCGGTCTGGGTCAGATCCGCTGCCGGGCGACCGATGCCTGCGCCCACCGGAACACCCCCACCGCTGAGCCCGTGGCCCGCACTGGAACTGAACGAGCGCAGCACGGCCTTGGCCAGGGTCAGGATCCGCAGCCGCCCCGCCTCGGATGAAGGGTCCTCCGTCACCAGGGCCACGACGCCGCCGTCCTTGCTGCTGACCACCGGTTCGTTCCCGTCCACCGCCAGGACCATCTCCGCCGCGCGCAGCAGCGCCCGCCGCAACTCGGGAGCCAGGCGCCGCGCGGACGTGCCCGCGTCACGTCCGGGCTGTACGCCATCTCCGCCCGGCAGAGACAGGCGCGCGGAATGGCTGGTGCCGGCAGCGGCCGTCAGGGGCCCGAAGAAGATGGCCGTGTGCGGGCGATCGAGGCGCCAGCCCAGGGCCCGTGCTTGTTCGTGGGCTTCGTCCGGATCGACGGGCAGTCCGGAGAGCAACTGGTCCAGGAACTCCTTGCGGTACTTGCGCTTGACCTCGATCACCGCCTCCTGCTTGCCCAGCTCTAGGGCGATGATGGCGGCACCCCGCTCCAGGGTACCGGCCTCCACGGTGCCCAGGGGTTGCTGCCCCGCGCTGGTGCAGAGGTAGCCGAAGAAGCGGGCGCCGGTGGCGATGGGCACGCGGACCGCAGCGCGTCTCGCCTCCGCACCGCCTGCCGCCGCCGGACCCGCGTCCCGTTCACCGGAGGTCAGGACCTGGCCGTGGTCGTCCTCGATCCAGACAGGGCGGCCGAGCAACCGGCCCACGGCCCCGCACAGTTCCTCGAGGCCGGCGCCTTGCCGCACCAGGTCCAGCAGCAGGCGCTGGACCCGATCCACCTCCAGGGCCACCGACGCTTGCAGATGGCCGATGGCCTGCATGACCGGCCCGATGATTTCCGAAAAGGACAGGTGGTACGGGATCTCCAGCAGCGGGAACCGGTGCTCATCGGCCTGCGCCAGGAGGAACTCGGGCACGGCGGCCACGTAACGCCGCGGCTTGATCCCCAGGCCGGCCGCCCCCTTGGCGGCCAGGCCAGGGATGAGGGTGGCCAGGCGGTCGGGATGATCGCGAAACGTGAACCCCGTGGTGAGAAGCAGCTCTCCCTCGAGGACCCAGTCGACGATGTCGGGGACCTCGATCACGTTGACGAGCCGCACCGGCCGGTCCAGGCCGGCCGCACCGGCCAGGACCTTCAGTTGCCGTAAGGGCTCCAATTGAAGGGCGTCGCTGAGCGTAATGCTGGACCCGCCGTGCGGCGGCCAGTGTGCCTTCACCCCGTGGCTCCCCCTCGACATGCGGTTCGGCGTGGCCTGGTGATTCCGTCCCCCGAGGGCACGTCAATGGATACGATG
>DATCKH010000041.1:0-6450 GCA_036562425.1 Thermaerobacter sp.
CGGCGCAGGCCGGCAGGAGGAAGAGAAGGAGAAACAGGCCCACCGGCATCCAGGCCGCCCGCCGGCTCCTGGTGAGAAGACGTGCCGCCCCGTGAGATCCCATGTCGTTCCTTCCCTCCCGCCCCACCCCGGGGGACGCTCCCCTGCGAGTGGGCCCGCGGATCTCCACCATGGGATGAACCTGGGTCCGGGGCTGCCGGGGCCGGGCCGGAAGGGCCCCCGCCCCGGGCGGGGCTGGGCACCCTCGCCGCTAGCGGGACAGTTCCCCCAGCCGCACGGCCCGGGTATGGATCGTGTGCACCCACTCCCGGTTGCGCGGCGTGAGCAGCGCCCATAGCACCAGCACGATCCACGAGTACTGGAAGATCGGCAACAGCGGCGCGTAGCGATATGTACGCACCGGCAGCCGGTCCAGGACCAGCACCGCCAGGGGCCCCACGACCGCGAACAGCGCCGTCAGCCGCATGGGCAGGTCCGGCATCTCCATCCAGCCCCAGCGGGCCAGTTCCGGGCCCCACAGCAGGGTGGCGACGGCGGCGGCGGACGTCAGTACCAGATGAAGCGGCCGCGTCAGATCCAGCACGAACTCCAGCTTGACGGGATCCAGCTCGCGCAACCCGGCCCACAGGAGCCGCGGCACGTGGATCAGCATCACCTGCACGTTACCCCGTGCCCAGCGCAAGCGCTGGCGGCACGAGGCGAGGAAGGTCACCACCTTCTCGTCGTAGATCCGTGTCTCCCGGGTGAAGGTGGTCACATAGCCGTGCAGCAGCGCCTTGGCGGAGAACTCCAGGTCTTCGGTCAGGGTGTGGACATCCCAGCCGACCCGCTCCACCACGTCCCAGGCGATGCACATACCGGTGCCCGCCAGGGCGCCCGAGAGACCCCAGTTGTGCCGGGCCTGCAGGCGCCAGCGGTTGCTCATCCAGAAACTGATGGCGAAGGCGGCAGAGACCCAGCTGTCGTCGGGGTTTTTGGCGTCCACGTAGGCCTGGATGATCTTCTCGCCCGCCGCCAGGTGGTCGTTCATGACCTGGAGGAAATTGGCCGGCACCAGGTTGTCCGCGTCAAACATGACCACCGCGTCGTATCGCCGGGCTCCGCTGGCGATCCGCTCCAGGGCGTAGCCGACGGCGTACTGCTTGCCCCGCCGCCTCGTGTCGTGGCGCTCCCAGACGACGGCGCCGGCCGCGCGGGCCGCGGCCGCGGTCCCGTCGGTGCAGTTGTCGGCCACCACGTACACGTCGTACAACTCGCGGGGATACTCCTGCCGGAACAGGCTCTCGATCAGCGGCCCGATCACCGCCTCCTCGTTGTGGGCCGGGATCAGCACCGCGAAGCGGAACCGCGGTGCCTGCCGCGGCACCGGCCGCGGGTTGCGGAGGCCGCCCAGGTACACAACCAGGTTGTAGAGGATCACGAAGACGACGGCCGCCTGCACCCCGCGCAAGAGCCACAGCGGCCAGACCGGCGCCCCGCCCATCGTTGCCGCCGGATCGAGATAGGTCACGGAAATCCCTCCCAACCAGCCTGCGGAACCGCCGGCCAGCTTCCTCCAGAAAGAGAAGATATCTCCCGGAAGCCGGAGCGCGTCAATGGGAATCCCGCCAGGACCGGCTCCCCACATGTAGGACGAACCTGTCCCCGGCGGGGTTCCCGCCCGGAGCCAGAGCCCGGGGCTCGTCCCCGGCCGGCCCCCTTGCCGCCGGGCGTCCTGCGGTCACCCCGGGCCCGTCCCGCTCTGACGCCGGACGAGCACCCGGTTGACCGGTACCTCCCCGATCCCCGCGCTCCCCTGCCCGCGACTCGCCGGCAGCCACGTTGCCAGGGCCAGGGTACGCGGTAGCCAGGCTCAGCGGGTATGTCACCACCGGGCCACCCGGGGCCGCATCCAGCCGCAGGACCAGGACCACCGGACCCCCGCTCACCGCTGGCATCCGCGTCTCCACCCAGCCCGCGGGCACCAGGCTACCCGGCGCGGCGTCACACGTAAAGGTTTGGGCAACCAGCACCCGATCCCCTGCCCGGATCTCCCATGTCCAGTTCCCGCGCACCCGGTGTCCCGTATCGTTCACCAGCCATACCGGCAGGCGCAGCCGCGCCCCGGGCCGCAAGGGCCGGCGGGGCAGTTCCACCAGCAGGCGAGCGGGCCAGCAGGCTTCCCGATAGGCCCGGGCCGCCGGCCGCGGGCGGCCTGCGGCATCGAACAGGCCATAGCCTGGTTCGGGCCAGGCGTCGTTCAGGGCGAAGACGAACCCGCCCCCGGCCGGCTGCGCCTTGCGCCGCCGTAAGGCCTCCATGACCGCGCGGGCGAAGCCCTCCTGGCCGGCGGCCGGCACCCCAAAGGACGAGACCAGCGTGGCCGCGTGCGGGAACACCCGCAGCAGGAAGGCGGGGTCCGCGGCGCGGCCCCGCAACCCGCGCGGGGACAGCCGGGCATCTCCGCCCCGCCAGAAATTGAAGGCTCCCGCCCGCTCGATCACGGGGCGCCCGGGATCGAGCCGCGCCAGGTCCCGCGCCACGGCCCGGCCCACCCGCCTCGCAACCGGCAGGCGCAGGGGCCGCGGCCACTGCGAACTGAGCCGCCGGCGGCCCCGTTCCGCGGCCGGCGCCGGTGCCGGTACCGGTGCCGGTGCCGGGGTGAGCGCCGGCGCCGCCGGTTCCTGCGACGCCGACCAGGCGATGACGGCGGGCCACGCTCCCACGGTGTGGACCCAGCCGGGCAACTGGAGGCGCAACGCTTCGGCATCCTCGGGCCGGGCGGCCCCGGTCAGGGGCACGTCCTGCCAGAGGACGATCCCCAGCCGGCTGGCCTCCTCGTAGACCGCCGGGTGGGCCCGGTGGGCGTACACCCGCAGCGCGTTGAGCTGCAGGGAGCGGGCGCGGCGCACGAAGGCGGCTGCCTGCCGCCCGCCGGCGGCTCCCGGCCACACCGGCGGCGGCAACAGGCAGGCGCCCCGGCAGAACAGCGGCTCGCCGTTGAGGTGGAAAATGCCTTCCTTAAACTCCACCGTGCGGATCCCTACGTAACCCGTCCAGCGGGCCACCGCCCCCTCCTCGAACCGCACCTCCAGGCGGTACAGGTGCGGCCGGCCGCGCTCCCAGACGGTCCAGAGCCGGGGCGCCGGCAGGGAGCACCACAGCTCCCAGACCCCCTCGCCCGGGACCGCCTCCACGTCGTAGACGACCTCGACCCCGGGCGCCGCGAATCCTTCCGGCCGCATCCGGAGCCGGCAGCGGCCCGCGACGGCGCGGGTGGCGGTATAGGCTACGCGGCAGCGCACGTGGGCCGTCGCCGGCGGCGGCCCGCCGGGCCGGATCGGTTCTTCCGGGCGAACCAGCCAGGTCACGCCGGTGATGGCGACGCCGTCGAACAGGACCAGGCGGGCAGGGCCCGTGAGCCCGGGCGGGTAGGATCCCGGCGGCAGGCACTCCGGCCGCTCGTAGGCCCCCCACAGCGCCCGTTCCGCCCCGTCCCGGCCCGGCGCCCGCACCTCGGCCTCCAGCTCGTTGGCGCCGGCGCGGAGGAACCCGGCGACGGGCAGGGCGATGGGCGCCATCCCCGCCGGGCGGCCTCCCACTTCGGCCCCGTTCAGGCGGATCCGGACAGCCCCCAGCACACCGTCCAGCTCGAGGCGGGCACCGGGCAGCACCGCCTCGTCGTCCCCCAGCTCAAACCGGTAGCGGTAGACCACCCATGGCACCTGGCGGCCCAGCGGTACCGGGGGCTCGTCCGGCACCCGGATGCGCCGCGGCGCTTCTTCCGTCCCGGGCACCCGCACCTCCCAGGTCCCCGACAGGTCCAGGCATCGCGCCATTTCGATCGCCTCCCCGCAGGGACAACCCTATGCCCGGGCCCGCCCGCCAAGAACCGGCCGCCCACCGCTGGCGCGGCGACGGCCGACAGGGTCGACAGGATTCGACGCACGGCCTGCGAACCGTCTTGTCATGGAACGTCGCCGCTACGTTCGGGTGTATAACCGCACGCGCGGCTGCCTGGTGGCCGGCCGGGTCCTGGTGGCCGACACGTGGGCGGCGCGGCGCCGGGGATTGCTGGGACGGGACCGGCTGGACACCGGCGAGGGGCTGCTGCTGGTACCGTGCCGGTGGGTGCACAGCCTGGGCATGGCCTTCACCATCGACGTGGCGCACCTGGACCGTCAGGGCCGGGTCATCCGCGCCTACCGGCTGGCCCCGGGCCGGATCGGGCCCCCGGTGGCTCACGGCTACAGCGTGCTGGAACTGGCGGCCGGCACGCTGGCCCGCACCGGCACGGTGGAGGGCGATCTGCTGGACTGGGAACCCCTCGGGCCGGGCACCCTGGGAACGTGAGCGGCAACGCCGCCTGTAAGGATGTGGCGGGAGGTGAGGGTGTGCGTCACAAGGTCGAGCTGTACGTGCAGCCCGGTTGCGCCGATTGCCACCAGGCGGAAGCGTTCCTTCGCGAGATGGGGATTCCCTTCGAATCCTACGACGTCACGGCGGATCCCGAGGCCTACGACCGCCTGGTGAACCGTTACGAGAGCCGGGTCACCGCCACCGTCGTCATCGACGGCCGGGTGTTCCGGGGCTTCGGCCGCAACCGCGAGGCCATCGCCAGGGCGCTGCAGGACTAGCCGCCACAGGCCGCCACCCTCAGAACACGGGCAGGTACTGGTCCAGCTCCCACTGGTGGACCTGCACGCGGTAGATGTCCCACTCCATGCGCTTGGCCTCCAGGTAGCAGTTGAACAGGTATTCCCCCAGGGTCTCCCGCAGCAGAGTGCTGACCCGCATGTCGTCCAGGGCTTCCCCCAGGCTGCCGGGGAGGGCCTCGATGCGGCGGGCGGCGACCTCCCGCGGGCTCATCTCCAGCACGTTCTCTTCCACCGGCGGCGGGGGCAGGAGCCCGCGCCGGATCCCGTCCAGCCCCGCCCGCAGCAGGGCGGCCAGCGCCAGATAGGGGTGGCAGCACGGGTCGGGGCCGCGCAGCTCCAGCTCGCCGCGGTCCCAGTCGTCGATCAAGCGCACCAGCGGGGCGTGGCCCTCCCGCCCCCAGATCACGTGCACGGGGGCCTCGTAACCCGGGACCAGGCGCTTGTAGGAGTTGACCAGGGGGTTGGTCAGGGCGCAGAGCGGCCGGGCGTGGTGCAGCAGGCCCGCCAGCCAGTGCCGGGTGGCGGCCGCGCGGTCCAGGGCGCAGCCTTCCTGGGGGATCAGGCGCATGCGCACGTGCAGGCCGGAGCCATGATCCCCGACGCGGGGCTTGGGCAGGAAGGTGGCGTGCAGCCCGGCGCGCTCCGCCAGCTCGTAGACGGCCAGCTTGCACAGCATCAGGTGGTCGGCGGCGACGAGAGGCGGCTGCCATCCCAGGTCGAGCTCGTGCTGGGCGGGCGCGACGGCGTGGTGGGCCGACTCCACCGCCAGCCCCATCTCTTCCAGGGCCATGGCGATCTGCCGCCGCACCGGCTCCCCCGCGTCCCGTACCGACAGGTCCATGTAACCGACGCGATCGGGGGCCTCCAGCACCGGCCGCCCCTCCCGCCGCCGCAGGAGGTAGAACTCGATCTCGAAGGAGAACTCCACCCGCAGCTTCCACTCGTCCAGCAGGGCGGCGGCGGCCCGCAGCCGCTCGCGGGGGCAACCGCCGAAGGGTCGCCCGCGGCGGTCGTAGATGCTGGCGGGCACCGCCGCCAGCGTACCCGCGGGCTCGCCCCAGGGGAGCACGAAGAAGGCCTCCGGGTCGGCGCGCAGCCGCATCTCCCGCTCCTCCACCCGGATGAACCCTTCCAGGGAAGCTCCGTCCACCCGGACCCCCTCGCGCCAGGCGCTCGCCGCCTGGCGGGCGGGCAGGGTGAGCCCCTTCTGCACCCCCAGCATGTCCACGTACAGGAGTTGCACCACTCGAACCCCGTCCTCCGCCAGCCGCTGCAGGCGTTCACCGGGCGGCTGGCGCATCGCCGCCCTCCCCCGGCCGCGCCGCCGGTGCCGGCGGGCGTGATAAAGCACGGCGGGATCCAGCGCCGGGTACAGGGAACGGACCCCACCCACCCCCGGCACGTCCGGCGCGGGACCGCGGAACAGCCGGTCGATGCCGCCGGGCACACCGCGCCCGGCGTCCGTACCGGTGGCCGGCACGTGCGGCCAGCCACCGGCGGCCAGGGCTGGGGCGGGACCGGGCAGGCCCGCGGCTTCCTCGCGGCGCCTCTCGTCCCGGTTGAGCCGTTCGCGGATCTCGCCGATGTGCAGCCCCTGCTGGAGCAGGCACTTGATTTCCAGGAGACGCTCCACGTCGGCCTGGCTGTAACGGCGCTGGTTCCCCGACGTCCTCGCGGGCCGGAGCAACCCCGCCTGCTCGTAGTAGCGGATGCGGCGCTGGCTCAGGCCGGTGAGGTTGCAGACCGCCCCGATGGAGTACAGGGGCAGGTGGCGGTGCCGGGACACGCGAGCGCCCTCCCCTCGGCGTAGCTT
>DATCKH010000091.1:0-18253 GCA_036562425.1 Thermaerobacter sp.
CCTCATACCCGGCCTGGCCTTTGACCGGCAGGGCTGGCGCCTGGGGCGCGGCGCGGGGTACTACGACCGTTTCCTGGCCGCATGGCGCGGGGCCTGGCGGGTCGGCGTGGCTCCGGAAAGGTTTGTGTTTCCGCGCCTGCCGCGCGACGCCCATGACCGCCGCATGGACTGGGTGGTGACGGAAGCCGGGATTCGCGGCCCGTGGCCGGGCTTGCGCTGACCCGCCGGCTGCCGGGCGGTTGACGCCCGCGCCCCGGGCCGTTAGAATGGAGCTTGCTGCGGGGCGGTAGCTCAGCTGGGAGAGCGCTGCGTTCGCATCGCAGAGGTCGTGGGTTCGAATCCCATCCGCTCCACACCGCGACGCGATACAGAACATGACTCGCGGGCCCGCGCCACCGGCGCGGGCCCGCGAGTTTCTCGCGAGTCTTTCTAGACCTCTTCCCGCCCCCTCTCATACCTCTACCACTCCGTCATGCCGCCATCGCATGCGGCCGTCCCGTTACGCCATCTCCCTGCCGCCCGTTCCCGCCGTCGTCGTCCCCCGGCCCGCACCCGCCGCCCGCCACTCGCCACCCGCGTTCCGACGTGTTCCCGTCCCGCGCGCAGCGCCGGCGCCAGGCCGCGCAGCGCCCGAGCAGCAGGCTGCCGTCGCCAGCCCGATGCCACGCCAAAGCCGCAGCCGCCGTCGCCGGCGGGATGGCGCGCGGCGCCCGAGCCGCAGCGGCCGTCAGCGGCGCGGCGCGAGCACGACAAGGTGCGGCGACTCTCGCCCCAACACGCGCCGGGCGACCCCGTGCAATGGCCCGCCAGCCCGCGCCTGCCCTCCTGCTCTCGCCGGGCGGAACGAACCGAGCCCGCCGGGCAGGATTTGATCCGGGCGGCACGAATAGAGCGGCTAAGTGGGTAGAAGTGGGGTAAAGTGGTGGGCAGTGGGTGACCCGGGTGGGGGCCGGTGGAGGCCGGCAGGGCCCGCCGGGCCACCCGGGAGCGGGGGACGGCAGCCGCGATGCTGATCGGCGAGTACAGGCACACGGTGGACGACAAGGGACGGCTGTTCGTCCCCGCCAAGCTCCGCGAGGAACTGGGCGAGCCGCTGATCGTGACGCGCGGCCTCGACCAGTGCCTGTTCGTCTTTCCGCTGGCCGAATGGCGCAACCTGGAGGCGAAGCTGCGCGCCCTGCCGCTGGCCCAGTCCAGCGCGCGCGCCTTCGTGCGGTTCCTGCTCTCGGGGGCTACGGAATGCACGCCGGACAAGCAGGGGCGGGTGTTGTTGCCCCAGTCGCTGCGGGAGTACGCCGGCATCTCCCGCGAGGCGGTGCTCATCGGCGTGGGCAACCGCGTGGAGATCTGGGCCGGCGAACGGTGGGCGCGTTACGTCGAGGAAGCGGCGCAATCCTACTCGCAAATCGCGGAGCAGATCGTGGACCTGGGAATTTGACGGGCGGCCCGCCCGGGACGCCGCGCGCGGCGCGCCCCGGGCTCGCCCCCGCGGGGAGAGAGGCCCTTGCCAGTGGACGAACCCGGCGTCATGGAGCGCGCCGGCCAGGATGCGGGCGGCGATGAGGACCGGCCGGACCGGGGCGGGCCGGGTGAACCCCACGTGCCGGTGCTCCTGAGGGAAGTGCTGGCATGGTTGGAGCCGCAGCCCGGCGGGCGGTATGTGGACGGGACCGTAGGCGCCGGGGGACACGCCCGCGCCCTGCTGGAAGCCACGGGTGGCCGCGCCGAGCTCCTGGCCATCGACCGTGACCCGGAGGCACTGCGGGTGGCGGCCGGGCGGCTGGCCCCCTACCGGGACCGGGTGCGGTTCGTCCACGGGGACTACCGGGACCTGGACCGGATCCTGGACGAGGCCGGCTGGAGCCGGGTGGACGGCATCCTCCTGGACCTGGGCGTGTCGTCGCTGCAGCTGGACGACCCGCGCCGCGGCTTCAGCTACCAGGCGGACGGGCCGCTGGACATGCGCATGGACCCGACCCAGCCGCTGACGGCGGCCGACCTGGTCAACCGCGCCTCCCGGGAGGAACTGGCCGGGTGGATCCGGCGATATGGCGAGGAGCGGTGGGCGGACCGCATCGCCGACTTCATCGTGGCGGCGCGACAGCGGCGCCCGATCACCACCACGGGGCAGCTGGTGGAGGTTATCAAGGCCGCGATCCCGGCCCGGGCGCGCCGCCAGGGTCCCCATCCGGCCCGGCGGACCTTTCAGGCGCTGCGCATCGCCGTCAACCGGGAACTGGAGGGGATGGAGGAGGCCCTTACGCGGGCGGCCCACCGGCTGGCGCCGGGGGGGCGCCTGGTGACCATCAGCTTTCACTCCCTGGAGGATCGGACGGTCAAGCAAGTGTTTCGGCAGCTGGCGGCCGGCGGGGGGTTCCGGTTGCTCACGCGCAAGCCGGTGATGCCCGGCGAGGATGAGGTGGCCCGGAATCCCCGGGCGCGGAGCGCGCGCCTGCGGGCCCTGGCGCGGGAAGAAGAAGGGGAGGCGCCGGGTGAGCCGGGTGGGCCGGGCGAGCCGGCTGGCGTGCCCGGTGAGACCGGCGAGACCGGGATGGGGACGTAATAGAGCGAACTGGGGGCGAATAGTCGTATGGTACGAGCCGGTAACACTGCCGTTGCACCTCGCTGGGTACCACGACGGGAAGGCCACACGCCCGCAGAACGGCCGGGCGTGCGGCGCCGCGTGCGGAGGCGCTTGCGCCTGCGCCCGGAGGCACGTTTCATGTTCTCGGTCCTGTTTTTCTTCACCGTGGCCGTCGGGCTGCTGACGCGGGATGCCATGATCTACGGGTTGGGTCATGAGGTGGAGGCCGAGCGGGCGCGGCTGGAGCGACTGCACGCCGAGCACCAGCGCCTCCTGGTGGAGGCCGCGGCCCTGGAATCCCTGGACCGCGTGGAGCGGGAGGCCCGGCGGGAGGGGTACGTGGAGCCGTCCTCCCTGCGCATGGTCCGCGCCGATGCCCCGGCGCCGGGGGCTCTCGCCGGCAGGGGGAATGCGGAGCCCCCGCGGAGCGCGGTCGTTGCCCTCACTCCCGGCGGTTCCGGTGCGGGAGCGGGCGCGGGCGGCGAGGGCGCTGCGACGCCCGCCGGCGGGAGCTGGTGGGACGGCCTGCTGGCAGCGGTGCGGCACCTGTGGAACCGGTGGGCGGTTACCGTAAGCCACGTCGCCGGACGTTGAGGGTGACGGCCGGCCTGGCGAGTACGGAGCTGGCGAGCGCGGGTGCTGCGAGGGGAAGGCGGTGAAGCGATGGGCCGGATGGCGCGAAGCGGTCCGGCCGTTCGTATGCCCGGGATCGGGCTGCGACGCCGGATTTTCGTGCTTTTCCTGGCCTTTATGGTGGCCCTCGCCATCCTGGCCGGGCGCCTCGTGACCATCCAGGTGGTGCGCGGGGAGGAACTGCGGCGCAAGGCCGTCGAGATGCGGCTCTGGCAGGTGCCCGTCCAGGCGCGGCGCGGAGACATCGTGGATCGCAACGGCCGGCCGCTGGCCATCAGCGCCGACGTGGACACGGTCTACGTGGCCCCGGCCGAGTTGCAGGAGGCGGCCCGCCGCGGGAAGGTGGACATCGAGGAAGCGGCACGGCAGCTGGCCCGGGTCCTGCACATGGATCCGGAACAGGTCTACGAGAAGCTCACGGTGCCCCACGCCTTCTGGTACGTGAAACGGCGGGTGACGGATGAAGAGTCCCGCGCTGTGCGCGCCCTCGACATCCCCGGGATCCACATCACCCAGGAGGCGCGGCGCTTCTACCCCAAGGGAGACCTGGCCGCGCATGTGCTGGGCTTCGCCGGCGTGGACAACCAGGGCCTCGAGGGTATCGAGGCCTACTACGACGACAAGCTGGCGGGTGAGAACGGTTACATCGCCACGGAATACGACGCCCGCGGGCGGCCCATCCGCCTGCCCACCGTGGAGGCCCGTTACGTCCGGCCCAAGCCGGGCCTGACGCTGCGCCTGACCCTGGACGAGACCATCCAGTACATCGCCGAGCGCGAGCTGGAGAAGGCGGTGGTGGAGAACGGCGCCAAGGGCGGCGTCATCATCGTCATGGATCCCAAGACCGGCGGGATCCTGGCGCTGGCGTCGCGGCCGACCTACGATCCCAACCGGTTCGCCGACTTCCCCCAGAAGAACTGGCGCATCAAGCCGGTGGCCGACGCCTTTCCGCCGGGCTCGATCTTCAAGATCATCACCGGCGCCGCCGCCGTCGACGCCGGCAAGGTGACGCCCGACACCATCGTCGACGATCCCGGCTTCCTGACGGTGCTGGGGAAGACCGTCAGCAACTGGAACCAGGCCGGGCTGGGTTCGGTGCCCTTCCGGGAGGGCTTCGCCCACTCCTCCAACGTGGTCTTCGGCAAGATGGCCCTGGCCCTGGGCAAGCCTCTCTTCTACGAGTACCTGCACCGGTTCAACATCGGGCGCCCCACGGGCATCGACCTGCCGGGCGAGGCGACCGGGATCGTCCCGCCCATGGAACAGGCCAACCTGCTGGACCTGGCCGTCATGGGCTACGGCCAGACGCTGACCACCACGCCCATTCAGATGGCCGCCGCCGTCGCGGCCGTGGCCAATGACGGGATCTGGCAGACCCCGCACCTGGCCGCCGCGTGGCTGGACCCGGAGGGGCGGGTCGTGGAAGAGGTTCGGCCCGCGGAGCGCCGGCGGGTGGTCAGCGCCGAGACGGCCCGGACCATCCGCGAGCTGATGCAGGGTGTGGTGGAGCAGGGCACCGGTCGCCGCGCGCAGGTCCCCGGCTACGAGGTGGGCGGCAAGACGGGCACCGCCAACAAGGTGGAGGGCGGCGCCGTCGTCCAGAAGTACATCGGGTCCTTCGCGGGCCTCGTGCCCGTGGACGACCCGCGCCTGGTCATTGTCGTGTCCATCGACGAGCCGGGGGGGATCTATTACGGTGGTTACGTGGCCGCGCCGGTCTTCCAGGCCGTGGCCCGGGATGTGCTGCGCTATCTGGGCGTGCCGCCCAGCCGGGAGGACCGGGTGGACCCGCGCAAGTTGCGCACCGTCCCCAGCCTCCTGAACCTGAGCCGGCAGCAGGCGCGGCAACGGGCGACGGCGGCGGGGTTCACGGTGACCTTCGAGGGCGAAGGTCCCACCGTCGTCGGCCAGTTCCCCGCGGCGGGCGCCCGGCTGGAAGCCGGGAGCACCATCATTCTCTACACGGAGGCGGCCGGGCGGCAGGGAGAGGACGGGCAGGTTACCGTGCCCGCCCTCCGGGGCCTGACCTACCAGCAGGCGGCGGAGCGGCTGGCGGCGGTGGGCCTGCAGATGCGGGCGGTCGGGGACGAACGGGGCGTGGCCGTCAGCCAGGACCCGGGGGCGGGTACCAGGGTGCCCATCGGCTCGGTGGTCACCGTCACCTTCCGGCAACGGACCCGGTGACTTAGGGCCGGGTGCGGAAGGGATTGGGAGGTCTTCTATCGTAGTAATACATTTTGTGCGTCGTGCAGATAGCCGGCGCCGCATCGCTTCGCAACGAACCTGCGAGGAGGGTGGCGCCCTGGCCGGCCGCGGGCTGGCCTAGGGCGGCCGCGAGGAGCAGAACGCCGATGATCAAGCTGGCCGAGTTGTTGAGCGTCCTCCCCGACAAGACGGTGACCGGACCGGACGAGATTCCCATCGCGGGGATCACCTACGACTCCCGCCGCGTCGAACCGGGTCATCTCTTCGTGGCGATTCGCGGCCTGCGCTACGACGGTCATTCCTTCATTCCCGAGGCCGTGTCCCGCGGGGCGACCTGCGTGGTGGGCGAGCGGGCGGCCCAGATCGAGGGCGCCACATACGTGCGCGTCCCCTCCAGCCGCCTGGCCCTGGGCTTGCTGGCTTCGGCTTTCTACGGCCACCCGAGCCACTCGCTGACGCTGGTCGGTGTGACGGGGACGAACGGCAAGACCACCACCACCCACCTGATCCGCGCCCTGCTGGAGCACGCGGGTTTTCCCACCGGCCTCATCGGCACCGTGCACAACATCATCGGTGGCCGCGCGCTGCCGGTGGAGCGGACCACGCCGGAGGCCTCGGACCTGCAGAAGCTGCTGGCGGCCATGCGGGACGCGGGGATGACCCACGCGGTGATGGAGGTGTCGTCCCACGCCCTGACGCTGCACCGGGTGGCGGGATGCGCCTTCGACTTCGGCGTGTTCACGAACTTGACCCAGGACCACCTGGATTTCCACGCGTCCATGGAGGACTACGCGGAGGCCAAGGCCCGGCTGTTCGCCCGCCTGGGGCGCAGCGAGGTGCTCCCGGCCAAGCCGGGGCCCAAGGCGGCCGTGATCAACACCGACGACCCGTGGGGGCGTTTCATGGCCGAGCGCAGCCGGGCGCCGGTGGTGACCTACGGCATCCGCGAGCGGGCGGACGTCATGGCCCGCGACATCACCGTGGCCGCGGAAGGCGTGCGCTTCCGCCTGGTCTCGGACCGGGGCGAGGCGGAGGTCCGGCTGTCCCTGACGGGGCGTTTCAATGTCTACAACGCGCTGGCGGCGGCCGCCGTCGGCCTCGCCGCGGGGCTGACCCCTTCCCAGGTGGCGGAGGGGCTGGCCACCGTGCCGGCCGTGCCCGGCCGGCTGGAGCGCATCGACCACGGGCAACCCTTCGCTGTGCTGGTGGACTACGCCCACACACCCGACGGGCTGGAGAACGTGCTGTCTACGGTGCGGGAGTTTGCCGGCGGCCGGGTCATCTCCGTCTTCGGCTGCGGCGGCGACCGGGATCGCGGCAAGCGGCCCCTGATGGGTGCCATCTCCGCGCGCCTGGCCGACTATACCATCCTGACCTCCGATAACCCGCGGAGCGAGGACCCCGAGCGCATCATCGACGACATCGAGCGCGGCGTACGCCAGGTGGCAGGTGCCGGCTACGAGCGGGTGACCGACCGGGCAGCGGCCATCCGGCGGGCCCTGGAGATGGCCCAGCCGGGGGACGCCGTGGTCATCGCGGGCAAGGGGCACGAGACGTACCAGATCTTCGCGGACCGCACGATCCATTTTGATGACCGCGAGGTGGCCGCCGCGGTCCTCACCGAACTGGGCTACGCCCCGCCCGGCCAGCGGGGGAGGTGAGGAGTTGCGGTTGACCGTGCAGGAGGTCGCCGCCGCCGTCGGCGGCCGGGTGGTGGCCGGAGATCCCGCCACCGTGGTTACGGGGGCAGCGGTGGACAGCCGCCGGGTGCGGCCGGGTGACCTGTTCTTCGCCCTGCCCGGGCGCCGGGCCGACGGGCATGCCTTCGTAGCGGCCGCCCTCGCGGCGGGGGCACGGGCGGCGGTGGTGCAGCGGGAGGTGGATGCCCCGGGCGGTGCGCTGATCCGGGTGGCCGACACGCTGGCGGCTCTGGGCGAGCTGGCCCGCTGGCTCCGCCGGCAGCGACCCGACCTGGCCGTGGTGGGCATCACCGGCAGCCTGGGCAAGACCACCACCAAAGAAATGACCGCCGCCGTCCTGGGGCGGCGCTTTCGCGTCCTGAAAACGGAAGGCAACTACAACACGGAGATCGGTCTGCCGCTGACGTTGCTGGGACTGGAGCCCGGTCATGAGGCGGCGGTCCTGGAGATGGCCATGCGGGGACCGGGGGAGATCGCCCGTCTGGCGTCCATCGCCGAGCCGCGGGTCGGCGTGGTGACGGTGGTGGCCGAGTCCCACTTGGAGTTCCTGGGCAGCCTGGAGCGGGTGGCGGCCGCCAAGGCGGAGCTGGTGGAGGCGCTGCCGTCGGGCGGCGTGGCCGTGCTCAACGCCGACGATCCGCGGGTGCTGGCCATGCGCGAGCGCACCGCCGCCCGCGTGCTCACCTACGGCCGCGGGGACGCGGACGTGCAGGCCGCCGCGGTGGAGAGCCTGGGCCCCGCGGGCAGCCGGTTCATCCTTCGGTACGGCGGCGGGGAGGTGCCCGTCCACCTGGCGGTGCCGGGACCGGCCGCCGTCACCTGCGCCCTGGCGGCGGCGGCAACGGGCGTGGCACTGGGCCTGCCCCTGGAAGAGATCGCGGCGGGCCTGGGCCAGGTGCGGCCGGCGGCTATGCGCAACGAGGTGCGGCCGGTGGGCGCCTGGACGCTGTACATCGATTGCTACAACGCCTCGCCGACGTCGACCGTGGCGGCCCTGACCGCCTTGCGGGAGGTGGCCGGGGCGCGCCGGGCGGTGGCCATCCTGGGGGACATGTTCGAACTGGGCGACCTGGCGGAGGAAGGGCATCGCCGGGTGGGGCGGCACGCGGCGCGCACGGCCAACGTGCTGCTGGCCGTGGGGCAGTGGGCTCCGGCGGTGCTGGAGGGGTGGCGGGAGGCCGGCGGCGATCCTGGCGCGGCGGCCGCGTACCCGGACAAGGCGGCGCTGATCGCCGACCTGGACCGGTGGCTGCGGCCGGGGGATGCCATCCTCATCAAGGGCTCGCGGGGCATGGAGATGGAGCGCGTCGTGGAAGCCCTGGCCGCCCGCGCCTGAAGCGCATCGGCCGTCACCACTCCGGGTGGGAAACGAGGGTCTCTTCCGATGCCGATGGATTGGTGGCCGTCATCGCAGCTCGCGCGACTGGCCCTGGCGATGGTCATGGCCGGCGGCCTGGCGCTGCTCCTGGGGCCGCTGGTCATCCCCGTCCTGGAGCGCCTGCGGATCGGGCAGGCCGTCCGCGAGGACGGGCCGGCCCGGCACAAGGTCAAGGCGGGGACGCCCACCATGGGCGGCATCCTGTTCCTGGTGCCGGCCCTGCTCGTCACCGGCTGGCTGGCGCCGCCGACCGGTTACGTGGCGCTGATCGCGGGCGTCACCCTGGCCTACGGGGTGCTGGGCTTCGTGGACGACTACCTCAAGGTTGCCTTGCGCCGCTCCCTCGGCCTGCGGGCCCGCTCCAAGCTCCTCGGGCAGCTGGCGGCCGCGGCGCTGATGGTGTACCTGGCCCAGACCTGGCTGGGGCGGGGCACGGCGGTCTGGGTGCCTTTCGGCGGCGGCTGGTGGGACCTGGGGCCCTGGTACTTTCCCCTGGCCGTCCTGGTCATCGTCGCCAGTTCCAACGCCGTCAACATGACCGACGGCCTGGACGGGCTGGCGGCCGGGGCCACCATCATCGCCCTGCCGGTGTTCTTCTACGCCGCGGCACTCAGCGGCAGGTATGATCTGGCGGTGTTCATCGTATCGTTGGTCGCGGCCCTCGCCGGCTTCCTGTGGTTCAACCTCCACCCGGCCCGGGTGTTCATGGGGGACACGGGCTCGCTGGCCCTGGGGGCCGCCCTGGGCGGGCTGGCGGTGCTTACGGGCACCGAGCTGGTGCTGCCCCTGGCGGGGATGCTGTTCGTGCTGGAAACGCTGTCGGTGATCGTGCAGGTCGCCAGCTTCCGGCTCACCGGGCGGCGCGTGCTGCGGATGAGCCCGCTCCACCACCACTTCGAGCTCAGCGGGTGGAGCGAGTCGCAGGTGGTCTACCGGTTCTGGGCGGCGGCCCTGGGCTTCGCCCTGGTGGGGTTCCTGGCCCTGGGAGGGTTCCCGGGTTGAACGGTGCCGGATTCCGCAGGCCCAAGGAGATGGACCGGACCCTGTTTATGGTCACCATCGTCCTGCTGGCGGTGGGGATCGCCATGGTCTACAGCGCCAGCTTCGCCAAGTCCCTGGACGACGCGGGCGATCCCCTCTACTTCTTCAAGCGCCAGCTCCTCTGGGCCATGCTGGGCGTGCCGGTCATGTGGGTGTTCTCCCACATCGAGTATGTTTACTGGTGGCGCGTGGCGCGGGCGGCCCTCTACTCCGCGCTGTTCCTGCTGGTGGTGGTCCTCCTGGTGGGCGTGGCCCGCGGCGGGGCGGAGCGCTGGATCGACTTCGGGTTCTTCAGTTTCCAGCCCTCGGAGTGGACCAAGTACGCGCTGGCCATCTACTTCGCCCGTTACTTCTCCGAGCGGCGGCACCTGGTGCAGGACTTCCGGCGCGGGTTGGGGCCCTGGCTCCTCGTCCTGGGTGCCGTCTCCGCCCTCATCATGTTGCAGCCCGACCTGGGCACCACGCTGGCCATCGGCGGCGCCAGCGTGCTGATGGCGTTCCTGGCCGGCGCCCGGATCTCGCACCTGCTGGGCCTGGGGCTGGCGGCGCTGCCGCCGCTCCTGGTGGCCATCACCCAGTCCGAGTACCGCTGGCGGCGGATCATCGCTTTCCTGAATCCATGGGCGGACCCCCAGGACACGGGCTACCATCTCATCCAGGGCCTGCTGGCCCTGGGGTCCGGCGGGTGGTTCGGGCTGGGCTTCGGGCTCAGCCGGCAGAAGATCTGGTACCTGCCCGAGCAGCACACGGACTTCATCTTCGCCGTGCTGGGCGAGGAACTGGGCCTGCTGGGCACCCTGACGGTGCTGGCCCTCTACGGCGTGTTCATCTGGCGGGGTTACCGCACCGCCGCCACGGTACCCGACACCTTCGGGGCCCTTCTGGCGGCGGGGATCACCTCCGTGGTGGCCATCCAGGTGGTGGTCAACATCGGGGTCGTGACGGCCACGCTGCCCATCACGGGGATTACGCTGCCCCTCATCAGCTACGGGGGCTCGTCCCTGGTGCTGACCCTGGCAGCCATCGGCATTCTCCTGAACATCTCGCGGCACTGCCCCCAGTGAGCGGCGGGCGGTGAAGGGGTGCAACGAACTTGCGGGTCCTGCTGACCGGGGGAGGAACCGGCGGTCACATCTACCCGGCCCTGGCCATCGCGTCGGAACTGCGGCGGCGCGTGCCGGATTGCGAGCTGCTCTACGCGGGGACCCGGGAGGGCCTGGAGAGTCGCATCGTGCCCCGGGCGGGCCTGCCCTTCGTCACCATCAGCGCCCGGGGGCTGGTGCGCAAGCGGCCGCGGGAGATGGCGGCCGGGATGCTGGCGCTGGTACGGGGACTGTGGCAGGCCAGCCGCCTCATCGCCCGCTTTGATCCGGACGTGGTGGTGGGCACCGGCGGCTACGTGGCCGCGCCGGTGGCGCTGGCGGCGGCGCGGCGGGGAGTGCCCGTGCTGATCCAGGAGCAGAACGCCTATCCGGGCGCCACCAACCGCCTGCTGGCGCGCTGGGCCGCGGCGGTCTGCATCCCCTTCGAGGAGGGGCGCCGGTTCTTCCCGCCGCGGGCGCGCATCTATGTGACGGGCAACCCCGTCCGTCCCGAGGTGCTCCAGGCGGATTCCGAGGAGGCGCGCCGGCGGCTGGGGATCCCGGCGGGGGCGCGGGTCGTGCTGGTGACGGGGGGCAGCCGCGGGGCGGAGCGAATCAACCGCGCGGCCCTGGAACTGGCCGCGGCGGTGGCGGAACGGCCCGACACGGTGTTGCTCTGGGCTTGCGGCGAGCGCTACCACCCCCAGGTACGCGCCCAGCTAGCCGCCAGGCTGCGGGCGGCGGGGGCGGGCGCGGAGAGCGACCGCGTGCGGCTCTTTCCCTACCTGGACGACATGGCGGCCGCTTATGCCGTCGCCGACCTGTACGTGGGCCGGGCCGGCGCCACGACCCTGGCGGAGGTGACGGCGCGGGGGCTGCCGGCGGTGCTGGTGCCCTCACCCAACGTCGCCCACAACGAGCAGGACCACAACGCGCGGGTCCTGGAGCGGGCGGGCGCGGCCCGTGTGATCCCGGACGCGGAACTGACCGGCCGGCGGCTGGTGGAGACGGTGCTCGCCCTGCTGGCCGACCGGGAAGGCCTGCGGCGCATGGCCAGCGCCAGCCGGGGGCTGGGGCGCCCCGGTGCCCTAGCGGACATCGTCGACCGGGTACTGGAGCTGGCGGGTGTGCCGCCGGCCAGCAGCCGGGCGTGAGGACCTCCGGTCACACGACGGCCGGCCGCCGGGCATAGCATGCCGGCAGGAGAAGAAACCATGGACCGACACGCTGTGGCAGCGGAAATCCAAGCGCTGGTGCGGGGAAGCGTGCGGGTCGACGAGCCCCTGGACCGGCACACCACCTTCCGGATCGGCGGTCCCGCCGACGTTTTCATCGAGCCGGCGGACGAGGCGGACCTGGCCGCCGTCCTGCGGTGGATCCACGGCCGGGGCATTCCCGTGACCCTGCTGGGCGGCGGCAGCAATGTGCTGGCGCCCGACGAGGGCCTGCGGGGTGTCGTCATCCGCGTGCGATTCGATTACATCGAGTGGGAGGAACCGGACGGCGACGGGCGGCGCGGGGTGCGGGTGGGAGCGGGCACCGTGCTGGCCCGGCTGGTGCACGAGGCGGCCCGCCGCGGTTGCTGCGGCCTGGAGCCCTGTGCCGGCATCCCGGGCACCGTGGGCGGGGCCCTGGTCATGAACGCCGGCACGCGCCACGGCCACATCGGCCAGGTGGTGGACTGGGTGCGGGTGGTGAGCCCGCGCGGCGAGCTCCAGACCTGGAGCCGGGAGGAATGCGGGTTCGCCTACCGCACCAGCCGCATGCAGCGGGAGGGGGCGGTGGTGGTGGCCGCCCGGCTGGTGCTGGAGCCGGGGCGCCCGGAGGAGATCCTGGCCGCCATCCGCCAGAACACGGCCTACCGCCAGCGGACCCAGCCCCTGCGGTATCCGAATTGCGGCAGCGTGTTCAAGAACCCGCCGGGCGACGCCTCCGGCCGCCTCATTGAGGCCTGCGGCCTCAAGGGCTTGCGCCGGGGCGGGGCGCAGATCTCGGAGCAGCACGCCAATTTCATCATCAACCTGGGCGGCGCCACGGCGGAGGATGTCCTGGCCCTGATGACCGAGGCCTGGCGCTGCGTGCGCCGGCGGTTCGGCGTCACCCTGGAACCGGAGGTGCGGCTGCTGGGTTCCCTGGCCTCGCGCTGGCCCCCGGACCCGGTCTAGGCCTCGGGGCCAGGGCCGGGGACGCATGCACGAGGTGACGGCCCCCCGGCCCGGTGCGGCAGCCGCCGGGGCGGGGAGGGCCCGTTGCGGGGACGCCGTCCACCACGCGCCGGGGCCGGGGAGGGGAGAGCATGGACCCAGCTGGGACAAGCCTGTGGGCGCAGAAGGTTCGCGAACGGCGCCGGCGCCTGCGGGGCGCGGCCCTCTCGTTGCTGCTGGCGGCTGCGCTGACGGCCGGGTACCTGTTCATGCGCTCCCCGCTGTTCGCCGTCGATCACGTGCGGGTCAAGGGGTTTGAGCGGCTCACCCCGGAGGAGATCCGGGACCTGGCCGCCATCCCTGCCGGCACGTTGATCTGGCGGCTGAGCCCGGACGCCGTCGCCCGCCGCGTGGAGAGTCACCCCCGGGTGGCGGGCGCGGTGGTACGGCGGGAATGGCCCCGCGGGCTGGTCATCGAGATCCGGGAGCGGCGGCCCGTTGCCCTGCTGGTAACCCGCGGGGATCCGTCCCGGTGGGCCGAGGTGGATGGGCAGGGGCTGGTACTGGCGGCGGGAGAAGGCCGGCCGCCGGCAGTGCCGGGAACCGTGCGCATCAGCGGGGTGACGGCGGGGCCCTTTCGCCCGGGCCAGCCCGTGGACCCGGACCTGCTGCCCGCCGTACAGGTGGCAGCGGCCCTGGACGCCGCCGACCTGCGGGATCCCGCCCGGGCCATGCGCCTGCAACCCGGCGGTACCCTTCGCCTGCAGCTGGCCAGCGGCATGGAGGTCCGGTGGGGCCGGGCAGATGAGGCGACCGCCGACAAGGTCCGGGCGCTGGCGGCAGCGCTGGCCGAGCTGGCCCGGGAGCCGCGGCCGGCCACCTACATCGACGTGACGTATCCGCGACGACCGGTCCTGGGCGGGCAGGGAACGGCGCCGGAGCGTTGAACTGTTCGGTGAGTTTGTCCGATAACACCCTACGAACTGTCAGGACCGGCAACGCAATGCGGGCCCGCGCCGCGGGTCCCGCCGTGCGGTAGCGATCGCGAACGATCCTGATGATCCTTGGTGTTCCCTTTTGTGGACGACCCGGGTGGCACCGAGCCACTGGCGCCGGGGAGGTCAGAGCGTGCTCGAGTTTGAAATGGAAAACCAGCCATTTGCCGTGATCAAGGTCGTGGGCGTTGGTGGCGGGGGTAACAACGCGGTCAACCGGATGATCGAAGCCGGCCTGCGCGGCGTCGAGTTCCTTGCCGTCAACACCGACGCCCAGGCCCTGGCCACGTCCCTGGCCACGGAGAAGATCCAGATCGGGCGGCAGGTCACGCGCGGGCTGGGGGCCGGCGCCGATCCGGAAATCGGCCAGAAGGCGGCGGAGGAGAGCCGGGAGGAGATCAAGGAGCGCCTGAAGGGCGCGGACATGGTATTCATCACCGCCGGCATGGGCGGCGGGACGGGTACCGGCGCATCGCCCGTGATCGCGGAGATCGCCACCGAGATCGGCGCCTTGACGGTGGGCGTGGTGACGCGGCCCTTCTCCTTCGAGGGGCGCAAGCGTGCCGCCCAGGCGGAGATGGGCATCAACAACCTCAAGGCCAAGGTGGACACCCTCATCACCATCCCCAACGACCGCCTCCTGCAGGTGGTCGACAAGAAGACGTCGATCCTGCAGGCGTTCCGCGTCGCGGACGACGTGCTCCGCCAGGGCGTGCAGGGCATCTCCGACCTGATCGCGGTCCCGGGCCTGATCAACCTGGACTTCGCCGATGTGCGGACCATCATGATGAACACGGGTTCCGCCCTGATGGGTATCGGCGTGGGCCGGGGCGAGACCCGCGCGGTGGACGCGGCGCGGGCGGCCATCTCCAGCCCGCTGCTGGAGGCGTCCATCGAAGGCGCCAAGGGCGTCCTGCTGAGCATCACCGGCGGCGCCGACCTGGGGCTGTACGAGGTCAACGAGGCGGCCGAGATCATCGCCCAGGCGGCGGACCCCGACGCCAACATCATCTTCGGAGCCGTCATCGACGAGTCGCTGGAGGACGAGGTGCGGGTCACGGTCATCGCCACCGGGTTCGATCCCAAGCCCGAGCCCCGCGCCCCGGATCTGGACGACTTCCAGATCAAGCCCTTCACGGGGGATGACCTCGACATCCCGGCCTTTCTGCGGCGTCGGCCGCGCACCGGGCGGTAAGACCGCACCGGCTGGCGCGGAGGCGGGCAGCGCGAGAAGCCGCCGGTGGCGCCGCTCCCCGGCACGGGGGCGGCGCCACCGGCGGCGTTTTTTCTTTCGATCGGCCCCCGTGCGACCGGCGCCGGTGCCGCTCGGCCCGCCGGCCCCTTCCCCCTGCAGGAGTCGACATTTTTTGGTGACCGGGGGGCGTATAATCAGACCGCACAGGCCGCTGGCGGTCATAGGACGCGGCCGGTGCCCGTATACATCGCCAGCAGGGCGGGGCGCGGGCAGCGGGGGCGATACCGTGCCGTATGTGTATCTCGACCTCTTCGTCCTGGTGAACGGGGTCGTGGACTACGTCTTGCTGGCCGTGACTGCCCAGGTGACCCAGGCACGGACCAGCCGGCTCCGCCTCTGGCTGGCGGCGGCTTGGGGAACCGCCTACGCGTGCGCCGTGGTGCTGGCCCCGCTGCCCGGGCTGGGCCGGCTGCCGGCGGTCCTGCTGGCTTCGGCCTGCATGTTGCTGATCGCCTTCTGGCCCGTCACCCCGCGGCGCCTGCTGGTGCTGGCGGCCTGGTTCTACGGCCTGGGCTGCTTCGTGGCAGGCGGTGCCATGGCCCTGCTCTCCTTCCTGGGCGGCCGGGGCGGTGCGGTCTCCGGCCTGCCTCTTGCCCTGCTGTTCTCCATTGCGGCCGCTGTCGCCGTGGGCCGTTCCTTGTGGCGCATGTGGCGCCGGCGGCCGGGGCCGGGACCGTTGTACGTGACCCTCGGCCTCGCCTGTGAAGGCCGGGTGGTGCGGTTGCCCGCCCTGGTCGACACCGGCAACCAGTTGCGTGACCCGTTGACGGGCACGTCCGTGGTCGTGGTGGAAGAGGCGGCGGTGGCGCCGCTCCTGCCCCACGGCCTGCGCGAGGCGATCGCGGGAGGTGACGACGTCGTCGCCTGGGCCCGGGCGGCTACGGCATGCGGCTGGCACGACCGCCTCCGCATCGTCCCTTTCGCCTCTGTAGGCAAGGAGCGCGGATTTCTCGCGGGTTTCCGGCCCGATGCGCTGTGGCTGGAGCCGGACGCGGGCGCAGGAGGAGGTACGGCAGACCGTCCCGGCGCCGCCCCCGGCGGAAGCGCGCCGGAGGGAGGTGGCAGCGGGCGGCGTCTCCTGGGACCGGCCATCGTGGCGGTTTTTCCCGGCCGTTTCACGGGCGAGACCCATTACGCGGCATTGTTGCCCACCGCTTTGCTGGAGCACCCGGGTGGCGGCGAGCCCGCCGCGGCGTGGGTGTCCTAGACATGTCGGGAGGGAGGACCAAGCGGGCATGCGGCAGCATTGGCTCCGTTTGAAGTGGTCGGTACGGCTGGCCATCCTGCGCTGGCTCTTGCGGGCCGGTGGCGCGTGGCTCCCGGTGCACTATGTCGGCGGCAGCCAGGCCCTGCCACCGCCGCTGACCGCGGACGAAGAGGAGATCCTCCTGGACCGCCTGGAGGAAGACGACCCGGCCGTCCGCCACACGCTCATCGAGCGCAACCTGCGGCTGGTGGTGTACATCGCGCGCAAGTTCGACAACACGGGGATTCCCCTCGAGGACCTGGTGTCTATCGGGACCATTGGCTTGATCAAGGCCGTGAACACCTTCGACCCGTCCAAGCGCATCAAGCTGGCCACGTATGCATCCAAGTGCATCGAGAACGAGATCCTGATGCACCTCCGCCGCACGAGCCGCACCCGCTACGAGGTCTCCCTGGACGAACCGTTGAACGTGGACTGGGAGGGCAACGAGCTCCTGCTGTCCGACGTGATCCCGGCCACCGACGGGGATGTCATCTACCGCGACCTGGAGGCCAAGGTCGACCGCCATCTCCTGCACCGGGCGCTGGCGCGGCTGAGCCCCCGCGAGCGCCTGATCATGGAGCTCCGGTTCGGCCTTGTGGACGGCATCGAGCGCACGCAGAAACAGGTGGCCGACCGCCTGGGCATCTCCCAGTCGTATATCTCCCGGCTAGAGAAGCGGATCATCAATCGCCTGCGCCGCGAGATCCGGCGTATGGAATGAGGTTGCGACGCCCCGCAAGCTCGGCCCCGCGCGGCGGGTGCATGACGCCCCGCCGCGCGGGGCATTTTGTTACGTTGGCCCCCTGATCCCGGGCGCATAAGGCGGGAGGGCGCCGCGCATACTCCCCCGTGCGAGGACAGGCCCGGGCCGCAAGCGGTGGCCCTGCCGGCGAGCCGGCCGGGCAGGGCGGGGGGGACCAGCGTGAACAGGATGCCTCACAAGGTGGAGATCTGCGGCGTCAATACGGCCGAACTGCCCGTTCTCTCCAACGAGGAGATGCGGGTCCTGTTCCGCCGCATGCGCCAGGGGGACCAGGAGGCGCGCCAGCAACTGGTGCAAGGCAACCTGCGCCTGGTCCTGAGCGTGATCCAGCGATTCAACCACCGCGGCGAGCCCGTGGACGACCTGTTCCAGGTGGGCTGTATCGGCCTGATGAAGGCCATCGACAACTTCGACCTGGACCAGAACGTCCGCTTCTCGACCTACGCGGTGCCCATGATCATCGGCGAGATCCGCCGCTACCTGCGGGACAACACCCCTATTCGCGTCAGCCGCTCGCTGCGGGACGTGGCTTACAAGGCCCTGCAGGTGCGGGATCAGCTCACCCATCGCCACGGCCGCGAGCCCACGCTGGCGGAGATCGCCGATGAGCTGGGGATGTCGCGGGAAGAGGTCGTCTACGCGCTGGATGCCATCCAGGACCCCGTGTCCCTGTTCGAGCCCATCTACCAGGACGGCGGGGACCCCATTTACGTCATGGACCAGGTCAGTGACGACAAACAGCGGGACGAGCAGTGGCTGGAGAACATCGCGGTGCGCGAGGCTATGGCGCGCCTGGACGCGCGCGAGCAGATGATCATCAACAAGCGCTTCTACCAGGGTAAGACCCAGATGGAGGTCGCCAACGAGATCGGCATCTCACAGGCCCAGGTGTCCCGCCTGGAAAAGGCGGCGTTGCAGCGCATGCGCAAGTTCATGTGAGAGGGCGACGGAAAGCGATGCGAGGGTTCCGGTTCGTATGGCGCGGTATGCGGATGGGATGGTCGGGTGACGTGGGCCGTGGCCACGCCGGTCGTGCGACCGGCCGCCTGGCCGGTGAGCCGGCGGCCTGCCGGCAGCACTTGACACCCTTCACAGAGGAGAAGTTGACACGTGAAAAGGATGACTGCTCCGCCGGCTTCCGCATCCTGGGCGTCCTGCCCATCGGCGAGCCTCCTGCCCGCGGCACCGAGCGCCCGGCCGGGGCGGGCGCGGCCGCTCCGGACA
>DATCKH010000163.1:0-16728 GCA_036562425.1 Thermaerobacter sp.
AGACCTCGCTCCCCTTCCACCAGTGGATCGGGCAGGCCGTCAAGCCCGGCCGGATCCAGGTACAGAAAGGCCACGGTCAGGCGCTGGGTCACTTGGGAGGGATTTACAAGGTCATAGGACGCGGTCACCCGAGGTAGCCACACGTGCCCATTCGGGCTGGCGCCGCGAAAATCGAAGGTCAGGGTCTCGTGGCGAACGCCCACCGGCGTCCGGTCATCGGGGACCCACACACCCGCCGCACCGCGTACCTGCTGGATCGGTAACCCGTTGGCCCAGGCCGCCTTCGCCGCCAATCCGAGGGACAGGATCACACCCGCCAGGAGTCCGGTGATTCTCAACGACCAGGACATCCCCCGCCCGCCTCCTGACGCCACCCACATGCCCCTCACCTGTAATCCACCATCATCGCCCCGGCTGCGGGATCGCAATCGGCTGGCGCAACAATGAGGGATGCGAAGAAGGCGAAGGCCAGGTCCTACCCCCGGATCAGGCTGCGCAGGACGAACCCCACGTTGGCCGGGCGCTCGGCCAGCCGGCGGACGAAGTAGCCGTACCAATCCCTGCCGTACGGAATGTACACCCGCATCTTGAAGCCCCGGTCCCGCATCTGCCGCTGGAGCTGGGGCCGGATGCCGTAGAGCATCTGGAACTCGAACAGGTCCCGCCCGATGCCCTTCTTTTCCACGAAGTCCAGCAGCTCCTCGATCAGGCGGTCGTCGTGGGTGGCGATGGCGGCGTAGTGACCGCGCTCCAGGTGCCGCTGCACCAGCTCCCGGAAGTTGCGGTCCACGTCCGCCTTCCTGGGGTAGGCGACCGACGCCGGTTCGTTGTAGGCCCCCTTGACGAAACGGATGTTGGGCCGGAGGTCGGCGAGAGCGTCCAGGTCCTTCGCGCTGCGGTAGAGATAGGCCTGCAGCACGATCCCCACGTCCTGGTGGCCGTAGGTCTCGCGCAGGCGGCGGTACAGGCGCAGGGTCTTCTCCGTGTAGGGGGAGTCCTCCATCTCGATGCGGACGAACCGGCCCGCCGCCACGGCCCGGTCGAGGATGCGCCGGCAATTGGCGTAGGCCAGCTCCTCGTCCACTTCCAGGCCCATCTGGCTGGGCTTGATGGAGACATAGGCGTCGATGCCCCGTTCTTCCAGGGCGTCGACCAGCCGCAGGTACTCTTCCACCGCTTCCTCCGCCGCTTCGGCCCGGGTCACGTGCTCGCCAAGGAACTGGATGGCCAGCGGGAAGCCTTCAGCGTTGAGCTGCCGGGCGACGTCCAGGGCGGTGGCCAGGTCCTCCCCCGCCACGAACCGGGACGCGCCCAGGCGCATGCCGTAGCGGGTGACGAAGCGGGTGACCGCGGGATTGCCCGCCACCGCGAAGATCAGCTGGCGGCTCCAGTGGGGTTCGGCCACGTTTCACGCCTCCACGCGATCAGAGTCGCCTCAACCTCGCCGGGACGCGCCGCCACCCCGCGCCGGCGCCTCTCCCGGCCGCCACCCCGATTGTACCGCTTCGACGCCACCGCGTGTCGAAATCTGTCACGATGGGTTCACGAAGGGTGCCGGTGGCGACTGTTACCGGTGGCACCGGTGCCGTCGGGCCTGCGGATGGCGGCTAGGACGGAGGGGGCGGCGCGGGCTCGCCGGCCAGGAGGAACCGCTCGATCACGTGGGCCACACCGTCCTCGTCGTTGGTGCGGGTGACGAACCGGGCACAGCGCCGCACATCCTCCGCCGCGTTGCCCATGGCCACGCCCAGGCCCACGAAGCACAGCATCTCCCGATCGTTGTCGTTGTCACCGATGGCCACGATCTCTTCCGGGTGGACTCCCAGCAGGGCGGCCAGGCGCTGCAGGCCGGAGGCCTTGGACACGCCGGCGGGGAGGACGTCGAAGCTCCGCGACGCCGAGTGGGTCACGTGCAGCCGCCCGCCGAACCGGGCCAGGAGCGCCTGCTGCACGGGTCGCAGGCGCCTCTCGTCACCGATGGCGGAGATCTTGGCGGGGGCACCCGGTGCAACTTCGACGTAACGCGGGAGGTCGGCCGGGGGCAGGTACCGGACGAACCGGCGCATGGCCAGGTAGTGCCAGAGGCCGCCCCGGCCGAGGGACCTCACCACCTGCTGCCAGGTAGGGCGGTAGCTGCTGGCCAGGTGGTCCGCGAAGTGCACGACCACCGGCAGCCCGGCGCCAGTCAAGAAGGCCGTCACCTCACGGGCCAGCCCGCCGTCCATGGGGTGCGCGTGGAGCACGGCCGGCCGGCCGCCGGGACCGTGGCCGGGATCGATGATGAAGGCACCGTCGCTGACCACCAGGGGCGTGCGCAGGCCCAGGGCACGGGCGAGTAGGCGAGCGGAAGGAAACACGCGGCCGGTGGCCAGGGTCACGTGGATGCCCGCGGCCAGCGCCTGGCGGATGGCCCGCTTCGTCCGGCGGGTGATGGTACCCCGCGAGGTGAGCAGGGTGCCGTCGACGTCCAGGGCGAGGAGGCGGTAGCGGGCGGGCCGCCTGGACCCGGCCGGGCCGGCCGGCTTCACCGGCATCCCAGCCGTCATCCCAGCCGCTTCTTCCCTCATTCCCTCGACCCCGCTCATGGCTCGTAGCAGCCCCCTGCCCCGCCCCTGCCGCCGGAGCGGCCCTTGGACCCTTGTTCCCCGCCCCGGCCTCTGTCTCGGGAGCGCCGCCTGTGTCCCCGAACGCGCAGCACGCACCTGCCTGCCCCGGTACCTGCGGGGCCTGCGGGACCTGTTCTCATTGTACCTCCAACCGCGCTGCCGCCTCCCGGTCCAGGAACCACGTCACCCGCGGGTGGCGTTGCAGGGCCGACGCGGGCACCGCCGGGTCCGCCGGGCCGGTCAGGGCCCGCCGCACCGCCTCGGCCTTGGCGGCGCCGGCCACCAGGACCAGCACCTCCCGGCTCTCCAGGATGGTGGCGATGCCCACGGTCAGCGCCCGGGGAGGCACCGCCGCGGGATCCCCGCCGAAATCGGGCGCGTTGGCCTGCCGCGTCTCCGGCGCCAGCGTCACCACCCTGGTGCGGGACGCGAAGGACGAACCCGGCTCGTTGAAGCCGATGTGGCCGTTGCGGCCCAGGCCGAGCACCGCCAGGTCGAGGCCGCCGGCCTCCCGGATCGCCGCTTCGTAACGGGCACACTCCGCCTCCGGGTCGGGAGCCCGCCCGTCCGGGGCATCGAAGTGCGGCCGCTCCTCCAGGAGTGAGAGGAAGTGTTCTTCCATGAAACGGCGGAAGGATCCGGAGTCGCCCGGCCCCAGCCCGAGATACTCGTCCAGGAGGAACACCCGCGCCCTGCCCCAGCGCAACCCGCGCTCCCGGGTGATGCCCGCCAGTTCCTGGTACATGCGCAGGGGCGTGTGGCCCGTGGGCAGGGCGATGCAGAGAGCCGGCCGTGCCGCCAGCCGGGCGGCGACCCGCTCCGCGGCGGCGCGGCTCAAAGTTTCGTAGCTGTCGAAGACCTCGATGCGTGCCGCCATGCCTGTTCCTCCCCAACACCAACCGTGGCGTCCACCGGCCGTCGCGCCCGGCTTACCGCCCGCCCACCAGGCGCGGGTTGAGCAGGTCCGTAACCCGCAGCGGCCGCTCCGGCGTGTGGACGGGCACGCCCTCGACCCAGGTGGCGAGCACGTGCCAGCCGTCGTCCACCGCGAAGAGGTCGGCGTCGTACCCCACCGCGATCTGCCCCTTGTGCGCGCCCACACCGGCGATGCGGGCCGGGACGGCCGCCGTCATGCGGGCGGCCGCGGGCAGCGGGACGCCCACTTCCTCCACCAGGACGCGGAAGCAGTCCAGCATGGTGGCGGTGCTGCCGGCCAGGGTGCCGTCGGCCAGCCGGCTGGTGCCGTCCGGCCGCACCTCCACCTGAAAGGCATGGAGGTCGTATCGCCCGGGCGGCAGCAGGGCCGCGGACACGGCGTCGCTGATCACGGCCACGCGGTCGGTCCCCTTGGCCCGCCACAGGATGCGCATGGCCGCCGGGTGGACGTGCACACCGTCGGCGATCAGCTCGGCGTCCACCGGCAGGTCCAGCACCGCGCCCAGCAATCCCGGCTCGCGGTGATGCAGCCCGCGCATGGCGTTATAAGTATGGTTGCCCAGAGTGATGCCCGCCCGGAACGCGAGCCGCGCCTCTTCGTAGGTGGCCTCGCTGTGGCCCACGGCCACCACGATGCCCCGCGCGCGGAGGTCCCGCACCAGGTCCAGGGCACCGGGCAGTTCCGGCGCCAGCGTGACCCGGCGCACGCTGCCGGCCGCCAGTTCCAGGAGCCGGGCCAGTTTGGCCCGGTCGGGCGGCACCATCCACTCCGGGCGCATGGCCCCGGGCTTGCGCGGGTTGAGGAAGGGCCCCTCCAGGTGCAGCCCCAGGTGACGGGCGCCGGCTGGGACCGGCGCCGTGCCCCGTGGCCGCGCCGTGCCGCGGGGCGCCGTGCCGCCCGGTGCTCGCCCGGCTGCCTCGCGGTGGTACTCCTCTCCCCAGTACCGGCACGCCTGCTCCATCTCTTCCCAGGAGGCCGTGGCCAGGGTCGGCCAGTAGGCGGTCGTGCCCGTTGCCGCCAGCAGCTGGGCCAGCCGCAGCGCCGTCTCCGGGCGCAGGTCGTAGGTGTCCCAGCCGCCGAGGCCGTGGATGTGCAGGTCGATCATCCCGGGGAGCAAGCGGGCGTCCCGCAGATCGTAATAGGCCACGCCCGCCTCGCCCGCGGGCGCCGGGGGTTCACCGGCCCCGATCTCGGTGATCCGCCCGCCCTCGATGCGTACGAAGCCGTCCAGGATCTCGCCCGGAAGGACGATGCGGCGACTCCGGATGATCTGCTGGGCGGGCATCTTGACGGCTTGCGGGGAATCGCTCATGTCGCTGCGCCTCCACTGCCACCCCGGCCGGGCGCCGGCCGCGACCGTGCGACCCGCACGGGAGGCGGGCCGGTCGCGAGACCGGCCCGTCCCTCAGCATGCCCCCTGCCGGGGCGTGATGAGATGCCTCCACCTGTCAAGGACGGTCCCCGGCTGGCCGGAGGTGCGCCTGGCGGGTGGCGCACCCCGCCAGGGAACGGCCGCTAATCGGCAGAGCCGCTCTGGCCGTGATGGCCGCCACCCGCGGCCGCCATCGCCGCCCTCTCCCCGCGGGCGGCCGGCGGGCGGATCAGTTCGGTTTCGTAGCGGTAACGGTCGCCGCGATACCAGGCCCGCACCATCTCCACCACCCGGCCGGTGGTGTCGTACGTCAGCCGCGTCAGCAGCAGCAGGGGTGCCCCTTCCCGGACCTTGAGCAACCGCGCCTGCTCGGCGGTCGCGGCCGCAGCCTCCACGGTCTGCCGGGCGCGGTGCAGCACGACCCCTACCCGTTCCAGCCGCTCATAGAGCGAGAAGGTGGTCGGGCGACCGCTCCCTGCCACCTCCCGCACGTGGTCCGCCAGGTCGGGCAACACCCGGTAGGGCACCAGCACGTACTCCAGCGACAGCGGCTGCTCGTTGGCATAGCGGATCCGGCGCAAGTCGGTCACCCGGCGATCCACCGTCAGGCCCAGGGTGGCCGCCGTCGCCGGGTCCGCCTCCACCACGTTCACGGACAGGATCCGGGACGAGGGGTTGAGACCGCGGCGGCGCATGTCCTCCGAGAAGCTGGTCAGGTACTGGAGGCCCAGGGGTATCTTGGGCTCGGCCACGAACGTGCCCCTTCCCTGGTGCCGGTCGATGATACCCTCCCAGGCCAGCTGATTGAGGGCGTGCCGGACGGTCATGCGGCTGGCGCTGAACCGCTCCGCCAGTTCCCGCTCGGAGGGGATGCGGTCCCCCGGCTTGAGCACACCGTCCCGGATCTGCTGCCGCAGGTACTCCATGATCTCGAGGTAAAGCGTGGTTCGTCCACCTCCCGCTCTCACGGGCATCCTCCCCGTTCTCTCTCCTCCGTCTGCGCGGTTGCGGCACCAGCGACCGCACTCCCGGCCTGTACGGCCGCCGCCCTGGCGCCACCGGCGGCCCGCCCCGCCGGCGTCACCAGCCGGGCTGCCCTCAAACCAGGTTCTTCCACCGCGGGCCATAGTGCTCAAAATAGCGCTCGTTCCAGGCACGCCCGCCCTCGACGTTGACGCTGACCCAGAAGGGGAAGTCCGTGACCGCCTCAGGCGCCCCGGTAGAGGTACGATGGGGGTCCCCCGCTCGCTCCGCCAGGAGCGCGGCCACCTCGGCCACGATCATGTTCCAGATCGTGATGGACGCCACGCTGGAGAGCGGTGCCACCCGCGGCCGCCCGGGGCCGAAATCCAGCACCGCGTCCCCGAGGGGGCAGCAGTTGTCGATCACCCAATCGGCCACCTCATACAGCTTTTTCCCGCTGGGATGGCCGGGCGGCACGGCGCGGGTGTGCTCCAGGGAAGTGATGGCGGCCACGCGCAGCCCCTTCTCGCGCGCGGCCAGGGCCACCTCCACCGGCGCCACGTTCTTCCCGGACTGGGAATTGACGACCAGGATTTCCCCGGGACGCGTGTCGTAGTTTTCGAAGACCAGGCGGCCGAATCCCTCGAGCCGCTCCAGCGCGCTGTTCTTCCGGAACCCCCCGAAGACCATGAACCCGGGATCGAGGATGGCCGTGGTCGGCACGAGCCCCCCGGCCCGGGCGAAGGCCTCCTCCGCCAGCATGTGGGAGTGCCCGGCTCCGAAGACGTGCACGACGCCGCCGCTCCGGACCAGTTCCGCGATGGCCCGGGCCAGGTCGCGGATCACCGGCAACTGCGTCCGCTCGATCCGGTCCAGCACGCGGCGGACTTCCGCCAGGTACCGTGTTGCGGACAGAAGCGGCACCCCCTTCCCGCCATGTCCCGGGGCGCGCCGCGCCGGCCGCGGCACGCCCCGGGTGGTTCAACCGAAGATCCAGCCGAACACGGTCTTGAACACGATGATCAGGATGAACCAGTCAGGGTCGGCCAGGACCGCCAGCTCCGAAGCCGTCTTGGACAGCATGGAGGCAGCGATGGGCTGGCCCACGGCCAGCATCACGCCGGTCACCGCACCGCCGAGGATCGCGCCCCGCAGGCCGCCCGTGGCGTTGCCGAAGACCCCCGCGGCGCCTCCCGGGAAGAACAGCGGGATCATCGGCGGGATGATCACGGCCCAGCCCAGAGCGCCGAACAGCAGCATCAGCAGGGAGAAGGAAGCGAAGGCGGACAGGAAACCGATCAACATGGCCGTCGGGGCGAAGTCAAAGACGATGGGGCAGTCCAGGGCCGGCCGCGCGCCGGGGACGACCCGCTCGGCGATGCCCCGGAAGGCCGGCACGATCTCGGCGAGGATCATACGCACGCCCATGAGCAGCACCGCCGTCCCGGCACCGAACCGGAGCCCCTGCAGGGCGGCGAAGATGATGTAGTTCATGGAGCCAGCCTGCTCCTGGACGGCCTCCCGCCCGGCAGCCACCGCGGCGATGGCGGCGGTGACGGCCACCACGATGCTGGTACTGACCGTCACGTCACGGAAGAAACCGAGGCTCCTGGGCAGCTTCAGGTTCTCGGTGGACCGCTCCGGGTTGCCCAGCAGGCTGCCCAGCAGGCCCGCCAGGAACACGTTGCTGGACGAGGTGTGCCCGTAGGCGAGCTCCGTGGTGCCGGTGATGCGGTTCATGAAGCGCTGCACGTAGAGCGGCTGCAGCGTCCAGTAGAGGCCCGCCACGATGGAACCGGCCACCACCAGCTGCGTCTGGGTGAGGTTGGGGTTGACCTCCACCAGGACGGCGATCAGGGTCAGGGCGATCCAGAACATCAGGTGACCGGTGAGGTAGATGTTGCGGGCCGGGGTGAACCGCGCCAGCAGCACGTTGAGGAGAAAGCCGAAGGTCATGATCAGCGTGGCGTCGTCGCTGTACTCGGCCATGAACTTGTCCAGGCCCATGCCCTGCGCCGGCGGCTGGGTGATGCCGAAGGCCGCCTGGACGATGGGCGTGAAGTTGTTCAGGGCCTCGACCAGCACGCCGGCGCCGATCCCGATGATCAGGAAGCCGGCGATGGCCTTGACGGTGCCCTGAACGATCTCCGAGCCGCTCTTCTTCTGGGCGATCAGCCCGATCATGGCCACCAGGCCGATCAGGAGCGCCGGCTGGTTGAAGATGTTCTCCGCCAGGAACCTGGCGATGGCGGCGATGGACATGGTTCTCTCCTGCTCCTCCCAGGTGGTCCGGGTGCGCGGTCCCGCACCCTCGCCGCCGGCGGCCGGCTGCGGCCGGCCGCTACGGCAGGCTGCTGCGACCGGTTACTGCGGCCCGCTATGAACCTCCGCGGGCGGCCAGAAACTGCTGGAGCAGCTCCCCGATCTCCTGCTTGTCCATGAAGTTGCGGACGGGCAACACCGGCTTGCCCAGGTCACCCAGGTCCGCGGCCAGCGACGCCTGGGCAAGGATGACGTCGACCCGCGCTCCCTTGGCCTGGGTCACGTCCATGTGCTCCACTTCCGCCTCGATGCCCAGCTGGCGGCAGACGTCCTGGACGTTCATCTTGAGCAGCAGGCTCGTCCCCATGCCCACGCCGCACACGGTGGCGATTCGCAGCACCCTCCCACCCCCTTCCGCCCCGCACCGCCAGATGGTATATACATGCTGACCAAGTATGAGAATTCGACAAACAATGTCGATATCCTGCCGCCGGGCAACGAGAATGCCCCACAACGTGAAAACCAGCGCCATACGGTGCAAAACCGCCCCTCCCGATGGGCCACAAGGCACCAAGCACCCGCGGGTGGTGACGGACCGGGGGCACGCGGCGGCTATACGGCGCCCTGCGGCGGCTGCGCGGAGCGCCGGAAGCCCGGCGGGAGGCAGTGGCATCCCCCGGGACGAACCGGGAAAGCGGCGCAATAGCCAGCGGCCGTTCCCGGCGGGCGAACCGGCGAGCCGCGGTGGACCGAGCTGGCGACGCGCGGCGGGAACGGCCGGCCGCAGGCGGCGGGAGGAACCGGCCCCATGACGGGAAACGACCAGGCGAGGGGGTCTGGACGTGATCAGTGAATGGTTGCCGGCTGAGGCCATCGGGCTCGACGTCGAGGCCACCAGCTGGGAGGACGCGGTCCGGGAGGCGGGACGCCTGCTGGTCGCCACGGGGGCAGCGAGCCCGGCTTATGCTGAGGCCATGGTGGAGACGGTGAAGGCGCTGGGGCCGTACATCGTCATCGCGCCCGGCATCGCCATGCCCCACGCGCGTCCCGAGGCCGGCGCCCTGCGGGCCGGCCTGTCCTTTGTGCGCTTGCGCCGGCCGGTGACCTTCGGCCACGAGGCCAACGATCCGGTGGACCTCATCTTCGGGATGGCCGCCACCGCATCCGATGCCCACGTGGAAATGATGGCCGCCCTGGCCGAGGCCCTGAGTGATCCCGGCCGGCTGGCCCGCTTGCGGGCCGCCGGGACACCGCAGGAAGTGCGGGACATCCTGGACGGGAAGGGCGGGCACGATGCCGTCCCCGCCCCGTCCCGGGCGTGACCGCGGCGGGCGTGGCGGCCCTTTCCCCTACTTGCCAAGGCGGGGCGGCTGCACCGGCGCAGCCGCCCCGCCCGTGATTCGGGATCAGGTCCGGCCGTGAGAGGTGGACTCCTCCTCCCCTGCCGAGACCCCTTCCTTCAGCCGCCCCGCGAAGGACTTCCGAAACTTCCGCACCTTCGGATCGATGACCACCTGGCAGTAGGGATAGAAGGGGTTGCGGCGGTAGAACCGGCGGTGTTCCTCCTCGGCGGGGTAGAAGGCGGTCAAGGGCTCCACCTGGGTGACGATGGGCAACGGCCACCGCCCGCTGGCATTCAGCTCCCGGATCATGGCCTCCGCCGTCGCCCGCTGCTCCGGCGTATGGTACAGGATGATCGACCGGTACTGCGGGCCCACGTCGTGCCCCTGCCGGTTCGGGGTCGTGGGATCGTGGATGGCGAAGAACACCTCCAGCAGGGTCCGGTAGGAAATGACCTCGGGGTCATAGGTGATCTGCACCACCTCCGCGTGGCCGGTGGTGCCGGTGCAGACTTGTTCGTAGGTGGGGTTGGGAACGTGCCCGCCGGCGTAGCCGGGCTCCACCCGCACCACGCCCTGCAGTTCCTCGAAGATCGGTTCCAGGCACCAGAAACAGCCGCCCCCCAGGGTGGCCTGCTGCAGGGCTTTGGCACCGCCCTGCCCCACCGTAGCAGCCACCGGCATCCCTCTGCCAGGTTGGGCAGGGCCCGGTTGTGGCCTCTTGGCACTGGGCACCGCTGGTTGCACCTCCACGCCGCTCCACCTTCACGGGACCGCATCACCCGCATCCCGGCGGGAATTGGAGTCAGGTGCCATTGGAAATAGGGGTCAGGCACGAATAGGATCACCCGTGCGGGCGCACGGCCTGTCACGGGCTCGGAGTGCTCCATCACCGTGGGCCCGCTTCCCAGGCCGCCAGCGCCCGGCGGACGAAGCCGCCGTGCCGCTCCAGCAAGGCGGCGGCCTCCCGCGCGGGCAGGCCGGTCCGCGCCATCACGATGGCCGTCTTGACGTGGCCACCGGCTTCCTCCAGCAGGGCGGCGGCTCGTTCCGCTTCGCACCCACCCAGCTCGGCCACCATCCGCCGTGCCCGCTCCCGCAGCTTGGCGTTGGTAGGACGCAGGTCCACCATCCGGTTCCCGTAGCACTTTCCCAGCCGCACCATGGCGGCGGTGCTGAGCATGTTGAGCACCATCTTCTGCGCGGTCCCCGCCTTCATCCGGGTGGAACCCGCCAGCACCTCCGGCCCCACCACCACCTCGATGGCGATCTCCGCCAGCCGCCCCATGGGTGAGCCGGGGTTGCAGGTCACGGCGACGGTGCGCGCGCCGGTCGCCCGGGCGTACTCCAGCGCACCCAGGCAATAGGGCGTGCGCCCGCTGGCGGATAGCGCAACCACCACATCGCCCGCGCGCAGCTGGCGGGCGGCCAGGTCCCGGGCCCCGGCCTGCCGGTCGTCTTCCGCCGCCTCGGCGCTACGGACCAGCGCCGCGGGACCGCCGGCGATGATGCCCTGGACCAGTTCGGGGTCGACGCCGAAGGTGGGCGGGCACTCGGCGGCATCCAGCACGCCCAGGCGCCCGCTGGTCCCCGCGCCGACGTAGAAGAGCCGGCCGCCCGCCCTGAGCGCGGCCGCGATGATGTCCACCGCCGCGGCGATGGCAGGAATCTGGCGGCGGACGGCGGGGGCGACGCGATGGTCCTCGGCGTTGATGAGCCGGCAGATTTCCTCAGTGTCCAGCTCGTCCAGATGCGCGGTGGCGGGATTGGGCTGCTCGGTGACCAGGCCGGCCAGGATTTCGGGGGGCGCCTCCTCACGCCCCGCGCCTGCCGCCCCGGTACGGACATCGCCCCCGCCGGAGCCGTTTGCTCCGCCGCGGGCCGTGCCGTCCCCGCCCTGCCGTGATACCGCTTCGTCCGCCGCCATCACCGCACCACCCCCGCTTTCCACTTTTCCCGGGTTGTGCTTCCCGCCCGTCCCGAGGACGTGAAGCCTGCCCGGGCCTCACCCCGGTGGCGGGGCCCCGGCCCCTCGCTGGGACCGACCCGGGCAGGCCTGCGGGCACCATCAGTCCGCTGCGAAGGTGAAGCGTTGCCCGTGCCGGGCCAGCCGCTCGTCGAAGCCCATGACATAGGCGATGGCGAACCCGGCGGCGTAGGAGATGAGAATGCCCAGCAGGTAGAGGAGCGGGTTCGTCACCAGGAAGGCCAGCAACACGCCGGAGACCCCGAGCGCCAGGGCGCCGATGTGGGTGACGGCGATGAAGGCCCCGCCCACGGCGCCGCCAAGGCAGGCGGCGATGAACGGGCGCCCCAGGGGCAGCGTCACGCCGTAGATCAGCGGCTCGCCGATGCCCAGGATGCCGACGGGCAGCGCCCCCAGGATGATCCGGCGCAACTCCACGTCCCGGGTCCGCACGTAGACGGCCAGCGAGGCCCCCACCTGCCCGGCACCGGCCATGGCCAGGACGGGCAGCAAGGGGGTGTTGCCCAGCGTGTTGATCAGCTCGACGTGGATGGGCACCGTCCCCTGGTGGATACCCAGCATGACCATGGGCAGGAAGGTCCCCGCCAGCACGGCGCCCACCAGGGGCCCGCCCACGTTCAGCAAGGCGTGTACGCCACTGGCGATCCAGTTGGAGGCGTAAGACCCGATGGGCTGGATGAGGAACAGGATCACCGAGCCGCCGATCAGGATGGTGAGGAAGGGCGTGGCCATGACCGTGATGGCGTCGGGCATGCGGCGGGCGATGGTCTTGTAGAGCCACCCCAGGAAGGCGCCCGCCAGCAGGGCGCCGATGATGCCGCCGCGGCCGGGCGCCATGTTGGGCAGGTCCTGCAGGCTGGGGGCGATCAGCAGCATGCCGGCCAGGGCCCCGATGGAGGTGGGTCCCCCGTACTCGCGGGCCGCGTTCATCCCCACCAGGATGTGCATGAAGGCCAGAAACGTGCCCCCCAGCACGCCCAGCAGCTTCTGGAGGGGCACACCGGCCAGCATGGTCTGTTCGGTAATCCAGCCCATGCGGACACAGAAGTTGGTCAGCCCGATGATCAGGCCGCTGCCGATGATCGCCGGCAGGAGCGGGAGGAAGATGCTGGCGATCTTCTTGAGAAACCCCTGCACTCCCGCCCGTTCCGCCGGCGTCGCCGCGGTCGCCGGGGTGGTGGTAGCCCGCGCCTCGCCCCCGCCGGCCTCCACTTGCATCGCCACGGCGCGGGTGACCCGCTCGGCCAGGCCGGGGCCGAAGATGATCTGCAACTGGTTGCTCGTGCGGACCACGCCCTTGACGCCGCTGACCCGGCGCAACCGGTCCTGGTCCACACCCTCCACCTGTTTCAGGTCCAGGCGCAGCCGCGTCATGCAGTAGTCGACCGCCCGGACGTTGTCCGGCCCGACGATTTCCAGTATGCTCCGGGCGATCGCATCCTCCTGGGCCATCGCCGGTTCCTCCCCTCTCGCGCATCCCCGCAGGTTGGTCCCGGACCGGGACAGGCTTCAGTCAGGGCTCCGCTGCCAGCCCGCGGCATCCCACCCGCCGGCCCGCTCGGCCCCGTCCCGCAAGACGACGCCGCGGCGGTCCGTCACCACCAGCTCGTCGATGTACCAGCCGCGCCCGTTGACCGCGGCGTCGGTGGCATACCGGAAACGCAGGGTCACCGGGCCGCTGAAGGCCGAGAGATCCAGTTCCACCTCCCTCCAGGCGCCGCCGGACGATCCCGTCAGCGCGCCTTCGATGGGGATGGCCCGCTGGCCCTGCCCCCTGCCCCTGCCGGCCCCGGCGGCCGGAACCATCAGGTGACCCCTGAGCGGCTCCCAGGTGCGGCCGCCGTCGCGGGAAGCCTCCAGGTAGCCGAAATCGAAACCCGGCTCGACGTCGAACCACGTCCGGAAGCGCAGCCGCCCGCCGCCCTCCAGGTAGACCTCCCGCGACAGCGTGTGCTCGATCCCGTCGCCCATGCCGGCGAACCACGCCCACCTGCCGCTGAAGGGGCGGACGGGCAGGGCTCGCGCCACCAGGCGCGCCACGTCCCGCCGCCACGGGTTGATACTGCCGGCGTTGCGGGTCGGGTGCACGCGATTGGTGAGGAAGATGACGACGGTGTCGGAGCGGGGATCGATCACCAGCGACGTCCCGGTGTAGCCCGTGTGGCCCGCGGTGACGGGCGAGGCCAGGGCATCCATGTACCACCCCTGGTTAAGCTCCCAGCCCAGCCCGTGGTCGTTGCCGGGGAAGCCCGGGAGCTGGTTGGTCAGCATCTCGCGGACCGTCTCCGGGCGCAGGATCCGGGCCTTGCCGTAGTGGCCCCCGTTGAGGAGGGCCTGGGCCAGCACCGCCAGGTCCCGGGCGGTGGAGAACAGGCCCGCATGCCCGGCCACCCCGCCCAGGGAGTAGGCGTTCTCGTCGTGCACCGAGCCCCACACCATGCCGCGGCCGGTCCAGGGCTGGTACTCCGTGGCCGCGATCCGCTCCCGCAACGCGGCGGGCGGGTTGAACATGGTCTCGCTCATCCCCAGGGGGCCGGTGATCCGCTCGGCCACGAAGCGGTCCAGAGGCAGCCCCGACACCCTCTCCACCAGCACGCCCAGGACGATCAGCCCCAGGTCACTGTACCGGTAGACCGTGCCGGGCGGGTCCTGTAGCTGAACCTGGAAGACGGCCTGGAGCCGGTCCGCGGGTGTTCCGGGTAGCTGGTACAGGGGCAGCCAGGCGGGTAGCCCGGACGTGTGGGTCAGCAGTTGCCGGACGGTTACCGCCTCCTTGCCCCCGGCGGCGAACTCCGGCACGTACCGGGCCACGGGCGCGTCCAGGTCGACCCGCCCCTCCTCGGCCAGCTGCAGGACCGCGATGGAGGTGAACAGCTTGGTGACGGAGGCCAGGTCGAAGATGGTGTCCGGCCTCATGGGCACCCAGGCGCGCTCCGGCAGCAACTCGCTGTCGGTGGCATACCGGGCGGCGTACCCGTAGGCATCGTGCTTGACGATGCGGCCATCCTTGACCACCATCACCACGGCGCCCGGGAACATGCCCGCCTCCAGACCGGATCGCACCGCCTCGTCGATCTGCTCCAGATAGGAGGGCAGCATCCCCACTTGCCGGGGCGAGGCCGTGCGGAGGACCCGCGGCGGATGATGGGGGCGCCACCAGGCCGAATCCTCACCGGGTGCCGCCCCCCGGGCTCCACGCGAGGCCGCACCGCCCGCAGGGTTCAGCCGGTTCATCTCATGGACACGGAGCCGCTCGGGCTCGATGGAAGGCCCCCGCCCCCCGGCGCCCGCGCCGGCCTGCGCGGCGGCGCCGGCGACCAGCGGCAAGAGCCATAGCAGGACCAGGAGCGACGCCACTGCCCGGGACCGCTGCCATGCCCGCACCATCACCAGCCCCCCTCACCGGTACCGCCCTTGCCCGCGCAGGTGGTAGAGGAGGTACCGCTCGCGCGCCCGCTTGAACTCCTGTAACTCGTCCTGCCAGCCGGCGACGATCTCGTCCACGCTCCGGCCGGCGTCGATGGCGGTGCGCACGTAACTGGACCCTGTCAGGCGGTCGATCCAGTTGTCCGAGCGCCACTGGAACCGGTCGCCGTAGAGGCGCCGGGCTTCCACCATGATGGTGAGCGCCGTCCGGATGGGGTCGAACCGGTCCCGATCGGTGACGTACAGCTGGAGCCCGCCGACGGTCTGGCCGCTGTACTTGCTGAAGGTGGGCGCGAAATAGGCCTCGCGGAACCGCACGCCGGGGAGGTTCAGGCTGTTGAGCCGGTCGGCCAGCCGCCAGTCCACGAAGGGGGCGCCGATCAGTTCAAAGGGACGGGTCGTGCCCCGGCCTTCCGACAGGTTGGTTCCTTCGAAGAGGGCCGTGCCGGCGTACACGATGGCGGTGTCCACCGTGGGCATGTTGGGCGACGGCATGACCCAGGGCAGGCCGGTTTCCTCGAAATACATGTCCCGGAACCAGCCCTTCATGGGTACGACGGTCAGCCGGGCCTTGCGGCCGCCGGTGCGGGCGGGGACGAACTCCTCGTTGAACATGCGGGCCAGCTCGCCGACGGTCATGCCGTGACGCTGGGCGATGGGATAGCGGCCGACGAAGCTGCTGAAGGCCGGATCCAGCACGGGGCCCTCGGCGTCGATGCCGCCGGTGGGGTTGGGCCGGTCCAGGACGATGAATTCAATGCCCGCCAGCGCGGCCGCCTCCATGGCGTCGGACATCGTCCAGATGTAGGTGTAGAAGCGGGCGCCCACGTCCTGGATGTCGAACAGGACCGCTTCAATACCCGTCTGCTGGAAGAGCTGGGCGATGGCATCCCGGTCCTTGCCGTACAGGTCGTAGACCGGCACCCCGGTACGCTCGTCGATGTAGCTGCCTTCCGAGCCACCCGCCTGGGCCGAGCCGCGGAAGCCGTGTTCCGGGCCGAAGGCCGCCACCAGCTCAACCCCGGGGGTCGCCGCCAGCACATCCACCGCGTGGCGCAAGTCCGGCAGGATACCCGTCGGGTTGGTGATGATCCCGATTCTCTTGCCGCGGATCAGGTCCAGCCTTTCGTCCAGCAGGACCTCCAGCCCCGTCCGGATCCGCTGGCGGGCGGAGGCGGGGGGCTGTCGCAGCCCGAGGCCCCCCAGGGCCAGGGCTATCATCAGGACGCAGGCCAGCGCGGCCAGGCCCACTCGCGGCAGCGGCCGGGCCGCCCACCGCCCTGCTCGACGCATCCCCACGGCTCTTCCCTCCCGGTGTTGCTCGCTGCGCCGGCTGGCCACCTGGCGTTACGCCTTGCGACCACGCGCCGGCTGGGCACCCGTTCCGTGCACGGGCCGCCCGTTTGATCCTTGCGGGGTCCTTGATGGCCATTCATCCTTGACGGTCCCGGACGGGTCATGGACCGGAGGATTGCGGCCCATAACCGAGCCCGGCACCGAAGGGGTAGCGGCCGGGAATGGTAACGGGCAGCCTGCCGCCGGGATCGACTTCGCCCACCAGGACCCTGGCCAGGGCCTCGATGGATACGGGCTGGTACCCGTAGGTGGCGAGGTAGGCGTCCACTTCTTCGGGCAGGGCCGCCGCGTCATAGGGGTTGCGCATGGCGGCGACGACCACCGGCTTGCCCGTGGCCAGCAGGCGCTCCACCAGTTGCCGCTGGTTGCCATAGGCCTGCGCATTGTAGGTGGTGACCACCAGCAGATCCACCCCGGCCGCCTGCCGGACCGCCTCCTCCACCTCCGCCGGCGCGGGGTTGAGGGCGGTTCCGTAGGCA
>DATCKH010000099.1:0-5418 GCA_036562425.1 Thermaerobacter sp.
CGGCAACTTCGGTTCCATCGATGGCGACCCGCCCGCCGCCATGCGGTACACCGAGGCGCGCCTCAGCCCGCTGGCCATGGAGCTGATGCGCGACCTGGACCGGGACACCGTCGATTTCGTCCCCAACTTCGACGAGACCGAGCGGGAACCGGAAGTGTTGCCCGCCCGGTTCCCCAACCTGGTGGTCAACGGCGCCGCGGGCATCGCCGTCGGTATGGCCACCAATATCCCGCCCCACAACCTGCGGGAGGCCATCGACGGGGTCGTCGCCCTGATCGACAACCCCGACATCAGCGACCGCGACTTGATGAAGATCATCAAGGGGCCGGATTTCCCCACGGGCGGGATCATCGTCGGGCGCGAGGGCATCCGCCAGGCTTACACGACCGGGCGGGGCATCATCACCATCCGGGCCCACGCCCAGATCGAGACCTCCAGCAGCGGCAAGGCGCGGATCGTCATCACCGAGATCCCGTACGAGGTCACCAAGGCCAAGATCATCGAGAAGATCGCCGAGCTGGTGCAGGAGCGCAAGATCGAGGGGATCACCGACCTGCGCGACGAGACGGACCGCTCGGGGCTCCGCGTCGTCATCGAGCTGGCGCGGGGCGCCAATCCCAATGTGATCCTGAACCAGCTGTACAAGTTCACCCCCATGCAGGTCAGCTACGGCATCATCCTGCTGGCCCTGGTGGACGGCCAGCCGCGCGTACTGACCCTGCGCCAGCTGCTCTGGCACTACCTGGAGCACCAGAAGACGGTCATCATCCGCCGCACCCGTCACGACCTGGAGAAGGCGGAGGCGCGGGCCCACATCCTGGAGGGCCTGCGCATCGCCCTGGATCACATCGACGCGGTGATCACCCTCATCCGCCAGTCGCGCACGGTGGACGAAGCCCGCACGGGACTCATGGAAGGCTTCAACCTCACGGAGAAGCAGGCGCAAGCAATCCTGGACATGCGCCTGCAGCGGCTGACCGGCCTCGAGCGGGAGAAGGTCGAGGAGGAATACCAGGAGCTCCTCAAGGAGATCGAGTACCTGCGCGCCGTCCTGGGTTCGGAGAAGATGGTGCTGGACATCATCAAGCGGGAACTCCTGGAGATTCGGGACCGCTACGGGGACGCGCGCCGGACGAAGATCGTGGCCGGAGCCGCCGACTTCGAGGTCGAGGACCTGATCGCCGAGGAAGACGTGGTCATCACCCTGACCCATCGTGGGTACATCAAGCGGCTCCCCGTGGACACCTATCGCAGCCAGCGCCGCGGCGGGCGCGGGGTCGCCGGCATGCACACCCGCGAGGAGGACTTCGTCTCCCAGCTGTTCATCGCCACGACCCACGAGCACCTGCTGTTCTTCACCAACCGGGGCAAGGTCTATCACCGGCGCGTACACGAGGTGCCGGAGGCCAGCCGGACCGCCCGCGGCACGGCGGTGGTCAACCTGATCGAGATCGAGCGGGACGAGCAGGTCACGGCCGTCATCCCCGTACGGGAGTTCGACGACGCCCACGACCTGGTGATGGCCACCCGGCACGGTGTGGTGAAGCGCACCAGCCTGGTGGAGTTCAGCCATATCCGTCGGGGCGGGCTGATCGCCCTGACGCTGGATGAGGGCGACGAGCTGGTGGGCGTCCAGCTGACCGACGGCCACCAGGACCTGCTCCTGGTCACGCGCCGGGGCCAGGCCATCCGGTTCCCCGTCAGCGACGTGCGGGTCATGGGGCGTACGGCCCGCGGCGTCATCGGCATTCGCCTCGAGCCGGGCGACGAGGTGGTGGGCATGGAGGTCGCGGACGACGGGGCCGACCTGCTGGTGGTCACCGAGCGTGGCTTCGGTAAGCGGACGCCGCTCAAGGAGTTCAGGCCCCAGGGCCGCGGCGGCAAGGGCATCCGGGCCATCAGCGTCACCGAGCGCAACGGGCCCGTGGCTGACTTTGAGGTGGTGCGGCCCAACCAGGAAGTGATGCTGGTTTCCCAGGGCGGCATCGTGCTGCGCGTCCCGGTGGACCAGGTGTCCGTCCAGGGCCGCGCCGCGCAGGGCGTTACCATGATGCGGCTGGAACCGGGCGATCGCGTGTCGGCCGTCGCCACCCTGGCCCAGCGGGGAGATTGACGGGCCCGCGACCGCGGGCCGGCGCCGGCAGGTGCAGCCGTCCGGCTGCCGCACGCGGTCACCACTGGTGGCAGGGCGGGGCTCGGGAGGGGAGGGGAGACAGGGTGGGCCGCTTGGACACCGGCAAGCTACCGCCGGAACTCCTGGAACGCCTCGTGTTGCGCCGTATCGGCACGCGGCGCCCGGAGGTGCGCCTGGGTGCCGCCTTGGGTGAGGACGCCGCGGCGCTGGACCTGAGCGGCGACCTCTGCGTGGCCGCCAGCGATCCCATCACCGGTGCCGGCCGCCAGGCAGGGTGGCTGGCGGTCCACGTCAACTGCAACGACATCGCCGCCACGGGGGCCGAGCCCGTCGGGATCCTGCTCACCGTGCTGCTGCCCGAGGGTGCTACGACGGCAGACCTGGAGGACATCATGGCCGGCGCGGAGGAGGCGGCCCGGGAGACGGGGTGCCAGATCATCGGCGGGCACACCGAGGTGACGCCGGGGCTGCCTCAGGCGCTGGTCATGGCCACGGCGCTGGGGCGCGCGCCGCGGGGCCGGCTGGTGGGCAGCGGTGGCGCCCGGCCGGGCGACGACATCGTGCTCACCAAGTGGGCCGGCCTGGAGGGGACCGCGATCCTGGCCGTGGACTTCCCGGAGGAACTGGCCGCCCGCGGGGTGGACATGGCGACCCTGGAGTCCGCCGCACGCCTCGGACGCTGGCTCAGCGTCCTGCCGGAGGCGCGCATCGCCGCCGCCCACGGCGCCCATGCGATGCATGACGTGACGGAGGGCGGCGTCCTAGGTGCCGTGTACGAGCTGTTGCACGCCAGCTCGGCGGCCTGCGGCCGGGAGCTGGGTTGTGAGCTGGAGGGGGCGGCGATCCCCGTGCGGCCAGAAACGTCGGCCATTTGCGCGGCACTGGATGCCGATCCGTTGCGGCTCATCGGCTCCGGCGCGCTTCTCGTCGCCACCGACCGGGCTGAGGCCCTGGTGGAGGAACTGGCCACGGCGGGGATTCCGGCCGCCCGCATCGGGCGCGTGACCGCCGAGGGCGGGCGCTGGATCGCCGGCACGGGCGGCGAGCGCCGGCCCCTGGAACCTCCGGCCGGTGATGAACTGTGGCGCGTGCGGGCCCGGCTGGCCGCGGGTTAGGCGGAGCGCCGTCCGGGGTGGACCGAGGCCAGGGAGGAGAGAGCGTGCTGGATCTCAAGTTCGTCCGCCAGCATCCCGACATCGTACGGGAAGCGCTGCGCCGCCGGCGGGTCGACGACGTCGACCTGGAAGGCCTGCTGGCCGCCGATGAGGAATGGCGCCGCAACTTGCACCGTCTGGAGGAGTTGCGGGCGCGGCGCAACGAGACATCGGAAGAAATCGGGCGCCGCCGGCGGGCCGGCGAGGACGCGTCGGCGCTGATCGAGGAGATGCGCCGCGTCGGCGAGGAGATCAAGCGCCTGGAGGAGACGGTCCGCCAGCTGCAGGCCTCCATCGAAGAGCGGCTGTTGCGCCTGCCCATGATCCCCGATCCGGATGTGCCGGAAGGGGACGACGAGCGGGACAATGTGGAAATCCGGCGATGGGGCGAGCCGCGCGCCTTCGACTTCGAGCCCCGCGCCCACTGGGAGCTGGGACCGGCCCTGGGTCTCTTCGAGTTCGAGCGCGCCGCCAAGATCGCCGGCGCACGCTTCACCGTCTTCCACGATCTCGGCGCCCGCCTGGTGCGCGCCCTGATCACCTTCATGCTTGATCTGCACACGCGCGAGCACGGGTACCGGGAGGTGCTGCCGCCCTTCCTCGTCCACCGCTCCAGCATGGTGGGCACCGGCCAGCTTCCCAAGTTTGAAGAGGACGCTTTTCGCGTGGCGGACAGCGACCTGTTCCTGGTGCCTACCGCCGAGGTGCCCGTGACCAATCTCTACCGGGACGAGATCCTGGATGCCAGCGCGCTGCCCATCTACCACGTGGCCTACACGCCCTGCTTCCGCGCCGAGGCCGGCGCGGCCGGCCGCGATACCCGCGGCCTGATCCGCCAGCACCAGTTCGACAAGGTGGAGCTGGTCAAGTTCGTCCACCCCGACCAGTCCGCGGAGGAACACGAGCGCCTCGTCGCCGACGCCGAAGAGGTGCTGAAGCGGCTGGAACTGCCTTACCGGGTGGTCCTGATCTGCACGGGCGACATGGGCTTCGCCCAGGCCAAGCAATATGACATCGAGGTCTGGATGCCCAGCTACGGGCGGTACGTGGAAATCTCGTCCTGCAGCAACTACCGCGACTACCAGGCGCGCCGCGCCAATATCCGTTTCCGCCCGGCGCCGGGTGCCCGCCCCGAGTTCGTCCACACCCTGAACGGTTCCGGGCTGGCGGTGGGCCGCACGGTGGCGGCGCTCCTGGAGAATTTCCAGCGGGCAGACGGCAGCGTGGACGTGCCGGCAGCCTTGCGTCCGTACCTGGGCGGCCTGGAGCGCATCCCGGCGGCCGGGTGATAGGGCGTGGACGACCGGCGCCGGGGCCGTGTGCTAAAATGATTACCGCCCGGAAGGGTGGCGGAGTGGCTGAACGCGGCGGTCTTGAAAACCGCAGTGGGCGCAAGCCCACCGTGGGTTCGAATCCCACCCCTTCCGCAGGCCGGCTGCCCCGCCGGCGTCCCGGTGCGGCTCACGCCAGCCGGGTGCCGATGAGGATCAGGGCGGCACCGGCGAGGATCAGCGCCAGCTTGAGGGGCGGGATGCTCCCGGCCAGTCCAGCCAGGCCGATGGCAGTGGCCGCCATCATGGCCAGCGGGCCGATGGCGGCCAGGGCGGCGTTGATCTCCAGCGCCCGTTCAACCCGCCCGTAACGCAGGATCAGCAGGGCCGCCAGGACTTCCAGACTCCCTGACAGCAAGCGCGTCACCGCCATGCCCGTGACGTAGGGGTTGGTGGGGAACATGGCACTCGCCTCCCACCCAGCCTACGTCCCGGGCGCGTGGTGCATGCGGCCGTGCAGCCGTCACACCCGCAGGCCTTCGGCGTCGCATGGCCGCGCGGGGAGGAACCGCGGCGAGCGGCGCCATCCCGCCCCGGCTGGTGCGGGCGGTGCGGTAACCCACCGGCCGGCGTGCCGCGGGCCCGCGATCTGTGGCGCCGCGGCGCCTGCGCGGCGGCTTGCACGGAGGCATGGGGTGTGCTAACATAATGGCCGTCGCCGGGAAGGGTGCCTGAGAGGTCGAAAGGAGCCGCCTGCTAAGCGGTTGAGGGGCCTTTAAAGCCCCTCCGAGGGTTCGAATCCCTCCCCTTCCGCCGGAGCGCTACCTCAACCAACGTGCGCCGTTAGCTCAGCCCGGAT
>DATCKH010000110.1:0-40356 GCA_036562425.1 Thermaerobacter sp.
AGGTTGGTCTTGCCTACCGCGTTGGGCCCGACCAGGGTGATCAGGCCAGGGTCGAGGTCCAGTTCGGCGTGGTGATAGCTGCGAAAGTCTCGCAGCACGAGTCGCCGGATGAACACGCCGCGACCTCCTAGCCTGCCGCCCCCGACCCGCCCCTTCAGGAGATCTTCACCGGGAGGACGATGTAGAAGAAGCCCTCATCGCCGACGCCGCGCAGGCGACTGGCCTTGAGCGGCTCCGTCAACTCAAAGTATACCTCGTCCGTGTCGATGACCTTGAGCCCGTCGATCAGATACCGGGCGTTGAAGCCGATGGTCATGCCCTCGCCCTCGACCTCGGCCGGTACCTCTTCCCGTGCCTCGCCGATCTCCGGGTCGCTGGCGGTGATGACCACGCGCCCCGTCTCCACCGTCAGGCGGATGAGCCAGCGAGCGCCCTGGCGCGCGTCGGAGAGCAGCGAGGCCCGTTCACAGGCCTCCTGGAACTCCCGCGTCGACATGCGCACTCTCGTGGGGTACTCGGAGGGCACCAGGTCCAGCACGTTGGGGAACTGGCCCTCGATGACGCGGGAGATCAGGCGAACCTCGCCCAACTGGAAGCCCACCTGGTTGTTGTCGATGACCAGCCGCCCGATCCCCTCGTCGGGCAAGAGGCGGGCCACTTCGGCCAGGCTGCGGCCGGGGATCACCAGCGACCCGGGCTGGCCCTCCACGGGGCGCTCGAGCTCGCCCTGGCAGACGGCGATACGAAAGCCATCGGTGGAGATGGCGCGCAGCCGGCTGCCGTTGAGCTCGATGGAGACGCCGGTGAGGATCGGGCGCGTCTCATCGTGGGAGACCGCGAAGGTGGTCCGCCTTAACACCCCGCGCAGGAAGTCGGGATCGAAGACGACCGTACTCCCGGCCGCCAGCCGCGGCACCGCCGGGAACAGGCGGGGCGCCATGCCGTGGATGGTGAAACGCGAGCGCTGCCAGGAGAGCGACGCTCGATGATTGTCGTCCACCTCGATACGCACTTCGCCGCCGCCCAGGCGCCGCACCAGCTCGGAGAAGTGCCGGCCGGGCAGGACGACGGAACCTTCCTCCTCCACCCGGGCGGGCGCCAGGACCTCGATGGCGATCTCCAGGTCGGTGGCGATCAGCCGCAGCTGCTCGGGCTCGGCGATCAACAGGACGCCCGCCAGGGCCGGCAGCGTGGAACGGGTCGCCACCGCTCGCGTGGCCACCTGGAGCGCGGCCTGAAGGTCGCTCTGATCAATGGTCAGGCGCAACGTGACGGTTCCTCCCTCGTGGGATCCGGCCGCGGCGTGTGGACAACCGGCCGGCCTGGAATAGGTCTGCGAACTCACTCATAAACATACCGTAGAATCCGTAATAGGCGTTGTGGGTTTTGTGCATAAGTACGGTCCGACCGCGTGTCGACTCGTGTCGGAATGGGGGACAACCTGTCGATAACTCCGACCGCGTTCTCCACATACGCCCGCCGGCCGGTGCCACCTGCGGGGTATCCCCAGGTCGTGCACCGCCCTGTCCACGATACTGTCCACAGGCAGGGCGGTGACAACGCCTCCCCGGCTGTGTCCGCCAAGCGCGCAGGACAGCTGCCTTTCAGGGAGGGGGCCTGCCATTTCGGCGGCATGCCGGCGGGACCGGGACCGCCGGCCGGCAGGCGGGCAGCCGCGGCCCCGCCGGTGATGGGCGGCGGGCCGGTCACGTCACGACTTGCGGACCAGTTCCATGAGCTCCCGCACCTGCCGGCTCAGGTGCGGATCGTTGCGCATGTCCTGGCTGATCTTCTCGTAGGCGTGGAGGACGGTGGTATGGTCGCGGCCACCGAACTCCTCGCCGATCTTGGGCAGGGACGCGTCGGTCAGTTCCCGGCAGAGGTACATGGCCACCTGGCGCGGGAAGGCGATGGCCCGGGTGCGCCGCCGCGCCTTGAGGTCCCGCACCTTGACGCCGTAATAGTTGGCCACCACTTCCTGGATGCGGGCGATGGTCACCTTCTGCGCCCGTGGGGGCGGCAGGATGTCCTTGAGGACCTCGGTGGCCAGGTCGAGGTCGATCTCGTGGTTGGTGAGGGACGCGAAGGCCACCAGGCGGATCAGGGCTCCCTCCAGCTCGCGGATGTTGGTGTCGATGCGTTCTGCGATGAAGGCGATGACGTCGTCGGGCACGCGCAGCTTCTCCAACTGCGCCTTCTTGCGGAGGATGGCGACCCGTGTCTCGAAATCGGGCGGCTGAATGTCGGAGATCAGGCCCCACTCGAACCGCGAGCGCAGGCGCTCCTCCAGGGTGGGGATCTCCTTGGGCGGCCGATCGCTGGAGATCACGATTTGCCGGTTGGCCTCGTGCAACGCGTTGAAGGTGTGGAAGAACTCCTCCTGGGTGCTCTCCTTGCCGGCCAGGAACTGGATGTCGTCCACCAGCAGCACGTCCACGTTGCGGTAGCGATTCCGGAACTCCAGGGTCTTGCCGTCCCGGATGGCGTTGATCATCTCGTTGGTGAAGGTCTCGCAGGAGACGTAAGCGACGCGACTGCCGTGTTTCCTCAGGACGTGGTGGGCGATTGCCTGCATGAGGTGGGTCTTCCCCAGCCCCACGCCCCCGTAGATGAACAGCGGGTTGTACGTCCGTGCTGGCGCCTCCGCCACCGCCAGCGCGGCCGCATGGGCCAGCCGGTTGCCGGACCCCGTCACGAAGGTCTCGAAGGTGTACTTGGGGTTCAAGGGCTGGGAGAGGGTCCGCCAGGAGGAGACCGCCGTTTCCGCGGGCGGCAACGTGTCGAGGGCTGCGGCCGCGGTGTGGTTGCTGCCGCCCGGCGCGGGCGACGGATCGACCACCACATCGAGGCGGACCTCCCGCCCCAGGACGATACGCATGGCCTCGACGATGGCTCCGGCGCACCGTTCCAGCACCCAGTCCCTGGCGAACTGGTTGGGAACGGCGAGCACGAGAGTCTGGTCATCGAGGGAAAGAGGTCGCGTGTTGCGGAGCCACGCTTCGTAGGTGGGTCGCGTGAGCTGCCGCTCGATGAGTTGCAAGGCCTCCGCCCATACTTCGACCAGCTCGCCCTTCACCACGGCACGGTCCTCCTAACCGAATGTGCACATTGTGGATAACCTGTGGAAGCAAGACGACAGGAAAAACCGCGGTCTTTCAAGCGTTCGTTGAGTCGACGCGGGATTCGTCCGGGTGTTGTCCACCGTTGATCCACAAGGTATCCACAAGGCCCCTAAGGCAAAAAGACCCTTCCACCGGCCCCGATGCGGGGCGGTGGAAGGTCACTCTGCCTTCCTCCGCCTTAGGAGTGGGGACGACTAAATTCCCTCTCCAAAGGCCAATTTCCTGCCCGGTCCGCAAGAGCGGCGCGGGCCCGGAGGCGATACCGAAACACGAATATCAACAAGCTATCCACAACATGTGAATAATAAGAAGCAGGAACCACGGCCGCCGCTGGCCGGCGCCCGGTGGTGATGCCGGGAGGCCGCGATCGGCGCATTGATGATAGCAAGGTTGCATCGTCCTGGCAACGGACGAACGGGTGGTCGGCGGCCCGCTAGAGTCGGTCGCGTCTCGTTGACACGGGCGAGAGGGCGTCGTTATAATGAGCATGCTCTGCGTCGGGCCCCGCGGCCGGTTTTCTGTTTTTGTCGTCCCGTTCCCGTCACTTTTCGAGAGGTGAAAGGGTTATGAAGCGGACCTATCAGCCCAACCGCCGTCGCCGGCACCGCACGCACGGCTTCCTCGTGCGCATGCGGACGCGCGGGGGCCGCAAAGTGCTGGCGCGGCGCCGCCGCAAGGGGCGCTGGCGCCTGACCGTCTAGGCGGGGTCGTCCGTTGAGCCTCCCGAAGGCCTGGCGGCTACGGCAAAGTACGGCTTTTCGCCAGGTGCGCAAGGCGGGGCGGGCTTGGTCCAACCGGTGGCTGGTCCTGTTCGCCTGGTCTCCGCCGGAGGCCTCGGGACCCACGCGGGTGGGGTTCTCGGTCGGGCGGAAGCTCGGCAAGGCGGTCCGGCGGAACCGGGTGCGCCGGCTGCTGGTAGAGGCGTACAGAACCTTTGCGTCACAGCTCCGGCCGGGATGGTGGCTCGTCTTCGTAGCGCGGGAACCGGCGCGGGAGCTGGACCTGGAGGCTGCCCGGCGGGCGATGGGCGAGCTCCTGCAACGTGCGCGACTGATCGGGCCCCCTGAGGGAACAGGGGGCCTTCACCATGCCGGCAGTTTGGCGCGGCGCGACTGCCGGGAGGCTACAGGGGGGAAACGCGCGTGCTCGCCCGGGTCCTCGTGACCATCATTCGCGCCTACCAGCGGTGGCTGTCGCCGCTGAAGCCGCCCAGTTGCCGTTACCGGCCGACGTGCTCGCAATATGCGCTGGAGGCGGTGACCCGCTACGGTGCCGTGCGTGGCATGTGGCTGGCCGCCCGCCGGGTCGCCCGCTGTCATCCGCTGGCCCGGGGTGGATACGACCCGGTACCGTAACCGGCCAGCGGCGCGCCGGCGGCGGTGAAGGACAGCGACGGTCGGGCTGGTGCCCTGGGACCCCCAGCATGCCCGACATGACAGGCCACGTGGGGAGTTACCGGCGGGTGCGCGCCAGCAACCGTCCGGCAAAGGAGGCGCCGGGTTTTGTGGCAGGCATTCGTCAACGCCATTGAGGCGGGGCTGGAGTTCAGCCGTTCCCTCACCGGCAGCGCGGGTTTGGCCATCATTCTCTTCACGATCTTCGTGCGGCTGATTCTTCTCCCCCTGACCTTTGCCCAGATGCGCTCCATGCAGCGGATGCAGGCCCTGCAGCCGGAAGTGGAGCGGATCCAGAAGAAGTATAAGGACAACCCGCAGAAAGCCAATGAGGCGATCATGAAGCTGTGGCGGGAGAACAACGTCAACCCGGCGGCCGGGTGTCTCCCGCTGCTGGTGCAGCTGCCCATCTTGTACGGCCTGTTCGCGGCGCTGCGGGACTTCAGCAGCGGTGCGTTCCTCTGGATCCCGGACCTGCGCCTGCCCGATCCCTATTTCGCCCTCCCCATTCTGGCCGGCGTGACCACCTACCTGCAGATGAAGACGATGGGCTCGGCCAGCCAGCCCCAGCAGCGCAGCATGCTGATCCTGATGCCGGTGATGCTGACGGTGTTTGCCTGGAGTTTCCCGGCCGGCCTGGCCGTCTACTGGGTAACCAGCAATATCTTCTCCATCGTTCAGCAGTTGCTGATGAACCGCCAGCCGGCCCCGGCCCCGGCCGGACCGGCCGGAAAGGGGAGCAAGCGGCATGAGCGCAGGGTCTCCTGAGTGGGAATGGATCGAGGTGCGGGGGCGCACGGTGGAGGAAGCGCTGGCGGCGGCTGCCGAGCGGTTGGGGGTACCGCGTGAGGATCTGGAAGTAGAGGTGCTGGAGGAACCGGCCCGGGGTTTCCTGGGGCTGGTGGGTCACCGGGATGCGGTGATCCGGGCGCGGCCGCGGCTGACCAAGGCACGGTTTGCCACCCGCTTCCTGAGGGAGGTCGGGCGCAGGGCGGGCCTGTCGGTCCAGGTACACGTAGAGGAGCATCCTGGCTTCATCGCCGCCCGGGTGGAAGGCGGGCCCGATCTGGGGGTGCTCATCGGCCGGCGCGGGGCGGCGCTGCAGGCGTTGCAGTATCTGGTCAACGTGGCGGCGGGGCGCGTCAGTGATGAGCGGCGCCGCATCATCCTCGACGTGGGCGGCTACCGGGAACGCCGGCGAGCCTCCCTGGAGCGGCTGGCCCTGCGCATGGCGGAACGGGTTCGCCGCACGCGGCGGCAGGTGATGCTGGAACCCATGAGCGCGGCGGAGCGCCGGATCATCCACCTGGCCCTACAGGACCATCCCGATGTGCGGACGGAAAGCACGGGGACCGAGCCGAACCGGCGGGTGGTGATCCTTCCCGCGCGGCGCCGGTAAGGGGTCCCACCGGCGAGGCCGGCCCCAGGGGCCGGCTTCCTTGCTTTTTTGCGGCCGGTGCCCCCGGGACAAAAGCCCGTGCTGGCGGGGCCGCGCGCCGTTACGGGGCGCGGTGTACGTGTCGTGGGAGGCGGTCGACGTTGGAGGAGGCGCAGTGGCAGGAGCGCCTGCGGCGCGGTGCCGTCGAACTCGGGATCGCCCTCGCCGCTGACGCGTCGGAACGCCTGTGGCAGCACTGGCAACTGGTGAAGGAGGTCGGCCGTCAGTTCAACCTGACCGGTATCCGGGACGACGCTGAGGCTCTCGCCGGCCACTATCTGGATTCGCTGCTGCCGCTGGCAAGGCGGGAGGAATGGCCGGGTGGGGGCACCCTCGTGGACGTGGGGAGCGGGGCGGGCTTTCCCGGCATCCCGCTCCACGTGGTACTGGGGAACGGGTGGCACACGGTTCTGGTGGAGTCCCAGCGGAAAAAGGCCGCCTTCTTGGAGCGAGCGGTGGGCCAGCTCGGGTTGCGAGGGGTGGAGGTGCGGGCGGAGCGGGCCGAGACGCTGGGACGAGACGCCCGGTGGCGGGAACGGGCGGACGTGGCGGTGGCAAGGGCGCTGGCACGGCTGGACGTCGTGGCGGAGTATGCCCTCCCGCTGGTGCGGCTGGGCGGGCGCCTGTGGGCATACAAGGGACCGCGGGCACGGGAGGAGATCGACGCGTGCCGTGACGCCGTACGCAGCCTCGGCGGGGAGATCGCGGGGGTGTGGCGGTTCGTGCTGCCGGGGTCCGGAGGGGAGCGATGGCTGGTGCTGGTTCGTAAGGAGCGACCGACACCCGCGTCCTTCCCGCGCCGTGCCGGCATCCCGCGCAAGAGGCCGCTGGCGGGGCCGGACGTTGGTGAAGGACCGGTATTTCACGCGGAGAATGGAAGTGAGGTTGGGGGTGGCCGGTCGTGAAGCCCAGCCAATGGCTGCCGTGGGTCGCAAGCGGGGGAGCGCGGGCCGCCGCGCCCGCCGCCGGGGAACCAGTGCGGCAAGTGCCGCTGGCGCGCATTCTGCCGAACCCCTTCCAGCCGCGACGTCGTTTCGACCCGGATTCGCTGGCCGAGCTGGCGGAGTCGATCCGGCAGGTGGGTGTCCTGCAACCGCTGCTGGTTCGTCCCCGGCCTGATGGCGGGTACGAGCTGGTGGCGGGTGAGCGCCGCCTGCGCGCGGCGGAGCTGGCGGGGCTCACCGAGGTTCCCGTCGTGGTGCGGGACCTGGACGACCGGGAAGCGGCCCTCATCGCGCTGGTGGAGAACCTGCAGCGGGAGGACCTGGACTTCTTCGAAGAGGCGGCAGCCTATCAGGAGCTGTTGTCCCGCTTCGGGCTGACGCAGGAGCAGCTGGCTGCGCTGCTGGGCAAGCAGCAGTCGACGGTGGCCAACAAGTTGCGGTTGTTGCGTCTGCCACCGTCACTGCGGGAGCGCATCGTGGAGGCACGGCTCAGCGAGCGGCACGCGAGGGCGCTGCTGCGTCTGGAATCCGTTCAGGATCAGAAGAGGGTACTGGACGAGGTCATCGCCCGCAACCTGAGCGTGCGGGAGACGGAGGAGCTGGTGGCGGCCCGGCTGTCGGGCCCGCGCCCCGCCGGAAGAAGGCGCCGGCTGGCAGGCTTGCGGGCGATCAAGGACGTGCGGATCCTCATCAATACGGTGAGGGAAGGGGTCAATACCCTGCGGCGGGCGGGACTGCCGGCCAGCCTGGAGCAGGTGGACGAGGGCGAGTGGATCGAGGTGCGAATCCGGATCCCCAAGCGGTCACCGTCGCGGCGAAGCGGGTGAGGCTAGGGGTGCCGGTGTTCCACGTGGAACATCGGTGTGGGTCCGGGAAGTCGCTCCCGGAGGGACCCGGTGTTCCACGTGGAACATCGAGGTTGACCGCCGCCGTCGAGTCGCAGCAGGCCCTAAAGGAAGGCGGGATCGCGAATGGGCCGCGTGATCGCCATCGCCAACCAGAAGGGCGGCGTCGGGAAGACGACCACCACGGTCAACCTGGGCGCCTGCCTGGCCGCGCAGGGCCGGCGGGTGTTGGTGATTGACATTGATCCTCAGGCCAACACGACCAGCGGGTTCGGCCTGGACAAGAGCCGCGTGGGGCGCAGCATTTACGACGTTCTCATCGAGGAGCGCGGGTTGCGGGATGTCATCCGCTCGACGGCCATCCAGGGACTGTGGCTGGTTCCCGCCAACATCGAGCTGGCAGGGGCAGAGCTGGAACTGGTGGGCATGATGGGGCGGGAGAGCCGGCTGCGCCGGGCCCTGGAGGGTGTGCGCGACGGGTACGACTTCATCCTGATCGATTGCCCGCCCTCCCTGGGCTTGCTCACTCTCAACGCCATGACCGCGGCCGACGGCCTGATCGTCCCCATTCAGTGCGAGTACTACGCCCTGGAGGGCCTCAGCCAGCTCCTCAACACCGTGCGCGCCGTCCAGGCCCATCTCAACCCGGAGCTGGAACTGGACGGCGTCGTGCTCACCATGTTCGACGGCCGGACCAATCTCTCCATCCAGGTCGTGGAGGAAGTGAAGCGGTTCTTCCGGGATAAGGTCTTCCGCACCATCATCCCGCGCAATGTGCGACTGTCGGAGGCGCCCAGCCACGGGCAGCCGGTGATCCTCTACGATGCTCGCTCCCGCGGGGCCGAGGTCTACACCGAGCTGGCAAAGGAAGTGATGGCCTATGCCGAGGAACAAGCGCGGGCTGGCTAGGGGCATCGAGGTCCGGGGCATCGAGGCCCTCCTGCCCGGCGCGCGTCCGGGGGGGCTCGAGGGCGAGCGCATCGAGCAGATCGAGGTCGATCGCGTACGGCCGAACCCCTACCAGCCACGGCGGGACTTCGATCCCGAGGCCATGGCCGAGCTGGTGGAATCCATCCGCCAACACGGTATCGTCCAGCCTCTGCTGGTGCGTCCTGAAGGGGATGGCTACCGGCTCGTAGCCGGCGAGCGCCGCTGGCGGGCGGCGCGCGAGGCGGGGCTGAAGGTGGTGCCCGCCGTTGTCCGGGAATTGTCCGATACCGAGATGATGGAGATCGCCCTGGTGGAAAACCTCCAGCGGGAGGACCTGAACCCCATCGAGGAGGCCCAGGGCTATCGCATGCTTTGCGAGGAACTGGGGCTGACCCAGGAACAGGTCAGCCAGCGCGTGGGCAAGAGCCGGTCGCATATCGCCAACCTGATGCGCCTGCTGCAACTGCCAGAGGACCTGCGGCGGCTGGTGGCCGAGGGGAAGCTCAGCACGGGACATGCCAAGGTCCTGCTGAGCGTCGGCAGCCCCCCGGAGATGCGCCGCCTGGCGGCCAGGGTTCTGTCTGAAGGCCTGACCGTGCGCCAGTTGGAGAACCTGGTCGCCTCCGCCGGTAAGCAGCGGAAGCCGCGGCAGCAGCCGGCGCCGGCCGAGTTGTCGCCCGAAGTCCGTGACCTCACCGACCGCCTGCAGCGGGCCCTGGGGACGCGGGTTTCCATCCGGGCCCGCGGCCAGCGAGGGCAGATCATCATCGAATATTACACCCTGGACGATCTCGAGCGGCTCTTGTCGCGCCTTGACGTGGCAGCCGCCGGGTTGTAAGCCCGCGGCTGCCGGCAGCCCTCGCGATCGGACCTGCATGGTAGGGAGACAGGCATGACAGCAGCGATACCGTGGCAACAATGGCTCCAAACGGGAATGGCCATCTTCCAGCAGGTGTCGCGCCAGCCGGAGGCCCTTACGGCCCTGACGGCCCTAACGGCCGCGCTGTCCCTGTGGGCGTTGCTGGCCGCCTGGCGCGCCGGGCGGCGCGCCCGCGCCCTGGAGAGGCGCTGGCGGTCCCTGACGAGCCTGCCGGGGCTGGATGAGGGGCTGGAGGAGCGGCTCTCCGATCTCCTGTCGCGGCTTGAACGGCTGGAGGCCGCCAGCGACGAGGCCGGACGCCGGCTGGAGGAGCTGGCGGAAGAGCTGGCCGCCTGCGTGCAGCACGTGGCGGTGGTCCGTTTTAATGCCTTCGAGGGCATGGGCGGCGAGCAGAGCTTCGCCCTGGCCCTGCTGGACGGGCGCGGCAACGGCGCCGTGATTACCACCCTGGCGGGCCGCGAGGCGTCGCGGACCTTCGCCAAGCCCATCGAGGGTGGCAGCTCCGCTTACCTCCTCAGCGAGGAGGAGCAAGAGGCCATCCGCCGCGCCCTGGCGGGCGGGGCACCGGCGGTGGGTGAGGTCAAGAGACCGGGCCCGTGGCGGGGGCGCCCGGCCACCACGGGCGGTGACCGCTGATCCACCACCCACCCGGGCCCGGGCGGCGGGATACGGCCCCGCCGGTATCCTCCGGGCTGGGGGGCAGAAAGGTAGATCCGCGTGAGTCGTATCATCGCCATTGTCAACCCCGTAGCGGGGCGTGGCCGGGCGGGCCGCGCATGGCCCGCCTTCGAGGCGGCCCTGCGGGCTACGGGGATCTCGCTGGACGTCTGGTACACGCAGGGACCCGGCGATGCCCGCGACATGGGCCGGCGGGCCAGGGACCTGGGCTGTTCCCTCCTGCTGGTCACAGGCGGCGACGGGACCGTCCACGAGACCCTCAACGGCACCGGGCCCGGCGGCCCGCCGCTGGTGGTCGTGCCTCTCGGTACCGGCAACGACCTGGCGCGGGGATTGCATGTCCAGGCGATACCGGCCGCCATCGCCGCCCTGGTCCGTTCCGGCCACGTCCGCCGTCTCGACCTGGGCCGTATCGACACGGCCGATGGCAGCCGCTACTTCGTCAACGTGAGCGGGGCCGGCTTCGACGCCGAGGTGGCCCGCCGGGTGCTGGAGGCGGGCGGGCCGGGACGCGGGGCCGTCCCCTACGTCCTGGCCATGCTGCACACCCTGCGCACGTACCGCAACGTGGACATGAAGATCGAGGTGGATGGCCAGCGGTACGAGCAGCGGTCACTCATGGTCGTGGTCGGTAACTCGCCCTACTATGGCGGCGGCATGCACATCCTGCCGGGTGCCCAGCCCGACGACGGCCGCTTCGACCTCTGCCTGATCGGCGACATCGGCAAGCTGGAGACGCTGCTGGTCTTCCCCCGCGTGTTCCGGGGCACCCATGTGCACCACCCGCGCGTCCGCCTCCTGCGCGGGCGCGAGGTGTATCTCGCCAGCCGCGCGCCCGTGGCCGTGCACGCCGACGGGGAGCCGGTGGGCTACCTGCCGGCCAGGTACCGCAATTTCCCCGGCGGCATGCCCGTGGTGGTGCCTTCGCAGGCGGTGGCCCGCCCGGCCTCCGGCCAGGGGGAGGCGCCACCGGAGGAGGAAACGGTGGGCCGCTAGCCCCGCCGCCGCGGCCGCGGTGGGGGCAAGGAGCATGGCTGCCTCTGGCCTGCATGGGCTATGTTGCGCCCTCACCCCGCGCCACCCCGGCCGGCGGCCGCCTCCCGCGCCGTGAGGAAGGCGGAGACGCCGGCCGCGAGACCCGCGGCGATCACCTCCGCCATCCGCATGACCAGGCTGAGGCGCGTGTTTTGCAGCACGAAGTACTCCATGAACCCGCCCACGTTGACCGTCCCCGTCACGAAGACGTCACCCACCGGGGGCAACGCCTTGTTGACGCCCGCGCCCGGCTGCAGGGGACCGGTGCCCACACTGATGCTACCCACGTTCTCGCTGCGCCCGAGGCACGCATCCACCGCGACCACGGCGGTGGATGGCTGCGAGCCGCACAGGCCCGCCAGCACGTGCTCCAGGTTTCCCGCGTGCACGGGCTCGTTCAGTGTCCCGACCACCCACGCCTGGGGGGACTGGAGGACTTCCCCCCGGGTCAGCATCGTTCCCACCAGGGGACCCAGGGCGTCGCCCGTGGAGCGGTCGGTGCCGATGCAAAGGATCACCACGCGGGGCCGTCCCAGGCGCCCGAGGCACCGGGCCACCTGTTCGGCCAGGCGCTGGGCGGCGCCAGGCTCGTCGGCCCTGACCCGCAACTCGGCCCGGGCCCGCGGCGGGCTGCCACCGCCGAGAGCGCTCTCGATTCCGTCCCGCAATGCTCGTGTCCCCCTGCGTCCTGGGATTGCTGAAGTATATGGCCGCACGGCGAGACGGTATTCAGCAGCTCCGCCGTCCCGCCCGGAGCTCCAGGAGCAGGGGAAACGCTCCCTGCCCGCGACCGGTGCGCCGTCAGGACCTGAGCCTGGCCGGGAGCGCGCCCGGTACGAGACCGGCGGCCGCTCCCCGGCAGCCGCTGGCACGAAAAGGAGCAAACGAAAAGGATCGATTCGTGATCCATGATCGTTGAATTGAGTTGGTCGCAAGCAGGAGTTGTCATCATTTCGTTGAATCTTGCCGTTCAAATGTACATCAGGGGGGAGCGCTTGTGGGGATTCGCCTAGCCAGGCTGCGTGCCGGCGCCGTGACGGCGGCGCTGGCAGCGGTGGCCCTGCTGCTGGCCGCTTGCGGCGGGGGCGGCACACCGGCAGGGAGCGGCGACGGTGGGGCCGGTGGTGGCGGTGGCACCATCAAGGTGGGCCTGCTCATGCCCCTGACCGGCCAGATCAGCCAGTTTGGCAAGCAGACGAGCAATGGTGCCAAGCTGGCCTTTGAGCAAAAAGGGAACCAGGTTGGCAACTACAAGATCGAGCTGGTGGAGGAGGACGACAAGAACGACGAGACCGAGGCCGTGCAGCGGGTCCAGAAGCTGATCACCCAGGACCAGGTGGTGGCGGTCATCGGTTCGGTGTCCTCGCGCATCTCCATTCCCATTTCCGAGGTGCTGGAACAGTCGGGAGTGGTGCACCTCACGCCCACGTCCACCGCGGATGACCTGACCCCGGGGAAGAAGTGGGTCTTCCGTGCCTGCTTCTATGACTCCTTCCAGGGGCGGGTGATGGCCAAGTTCGCCCGCGAGCACTTGAACGCGCAGACGGCCGCTATCCTCTATGACATGACGAATCCCTACAGCGAGGGGCTGTACAAGTCCTTCGAGGCGGCCTTTAAAGAACTGGGCGGGCAGGTCGTGAGGGTGGAGTCTTACCAGAAAGGAGATCAGGACTTCCACGCCCAGTTGACCAAGATCGCCCAGGCAAAGCCCGACGTCCTGTTCCTCCCGGACTATTACAATCCGGTCGGCCTCATCGCCCAGCAGGCGCGGCAGGTCGGGGTTCAGGCCAAGCTGCTCGGCGCCGACGGCTGGGACGACAGCCAGCTGTACGAACTGGGTGGCGAGGCGATCATCGGCAACTACTTCTCCAACCATTACTCCATCGAGCAGGACAACCCCGAGTCCAAGGCCTTCGTCGAAGCGTACAGGCAGAAGTACGGTGAGGACCCCAGCGCCCTGGCTGCCCTGGGCTACGACGCCGCCAACCTGCTGATGGATGCCATCCAGCGGGTGATCGACAGCGGCGGCGACCCGACAGACCCTGAGCAGATCCGCGACGCGCTGGAGCGGACGGAGGGCTTTAAGGGTGTCACCGGGACCATCACCTTCGACGAGAACCACAACCCGGTGAAGTCGGCGGTCGTCCTGGAAACCACCAAGGATGGTCACAAGTACGTGACCACGGTGGAACCCGAGTAATCGGAGGAACAACTTGCCGTCGCATTGGCGGGCAGCGGCGCCGCCCGGCTACGGGCGGCGCCCCCGTTCGCGGCGGTCATGGGAGGGGGCGGCACTTTGGACATCTTCTTGCAGCAACTGGTCAACGGCCTGCAAGTGGGGGCGGTCTATGCCCTCATCGCCCTCGGTTACACCATGGTCTACGGCGTGATCAAGATGATCAACTTCGCCCACGGTGACGTCTACATGGTGGGGGCCTATGTGGCCTTCGCCGTCGCCACCCTCCTGGCGAGCGGCCAGACCACGGCCGCCGGCCTGGCCATCTTTGCCCTGGCCATGGTGGTAGCCATGGTGGGCTGCGCGCTGCTGGGCGCACTGATCGAGCGCACGGCCTACCGGCCCTTGCGCGGCCAGTCGCGGATGGTGGCCCTGACCACGGCCATCGGCGTGTCACTGTTGCTGGAAAACCTCATGCAGATCATCGCCGGTCCCAACCCGCGGCCGTTCCCGGAACTGATCCCGGAACAAACGTGGAACGTCGGGGTCGTGCACGTGAACGCAAAGTTCATGATCGTGCTGGCGGTCTCTCTTGTGATGATGGTGGGCTTGCAGTACCTGGTCATGCACACGCGCCTCGGTAAGGCCATGCGTGCGGTGGCCTACGACATCGATGCCGCGCGCCTGATGGGCGTGGACGTCAACCGGGTCATCGCTTACACCTTCATGATTGGCTCTGCCCTGGCGGCCGTGGCCGGCATCCTGGTGGGGACGGTCTACCAGCGGATCGACCCCTTCATGGGGATCCTGCCGGGGTTGAAGGCTTTCGTCGCCGCCGTTTTGGGTGGCATCGGCAACATTCCCGGGGCCATGCTGGGAGGCCTGTTGATGGGCCTGGCCGAGGTGGCTGTCTCCTCCGTCCGATCTCAGCTGACGGGTGCCGTGGCCTTCGTCATCCTCATCGCCGTACTGCTATTCAAGCCCACCGGCCTGCTGGGCGAGCGGGTCTATGACAAGGTGTGAGGGGGGCCGACCGGTGAGCGAACTTCCAAGCGCGCAAGCCGCCGTCTGGGTGCGGAACCCATCCTGGCCCGCCGTAGCGGCCCGCTGGGCGTTGCAAGTGGCGGTCACCGGCGGGCTCTACGCAGCCCTGCAGGTCGTGGCCGGTGCCAACCGCTACTATGAGGTGGTGCTCACCCAGGCGGGCATCTACGTCATCCTCGCAGTCAGCTTGAACCTGATCATGGGTTACACGGGCCAGCTTTCCATCGGTCACGCCGGCTTTATGGCCGTCGGTGCCTATGCCGCAGCCATTCTCACCAAGTTTTTTCACGCACCGTTCGGCCTGGCGTTGCTAGCAGGAGGCGTGGTGGCAGGCATTGCCGGCCTCCTCGTCGGCGTGCCGAGCCTGCGCCTGCGGGGCGACTACCTGGCCATTGCCACGCTGGGATTCGGCGAGATCATTAGCGTACTGATCGCCCTGATCGACGAGGTTCACGTGGGCGGTTGGGTGATCGACATCGGCGGCGCGCAGGGAATGATCGGCATCCCGCGGCATACCACCTTCGCCTGGACGTTTTTTACCGCGGTAGCGGTGATCAAGCTGGTCTGGCACTTCGTCCACTCCACCCACGGCCGGGCTTGCATCGCCATCCGGGAGGATGAGGTGGCCGCGGAGGCCATGGGCATTCCCACCACCCGCTACAAGGTGCTGGCCTTCAGCATGGGGGCTGTCATGGCCGGCATCGCGGGCGGCCTGCACGCCCACCAGTATCTCTACCTGAACCCGGCGCTGGCCGGCTTCATGAACTCCGTGTTTATCCTTGTCATCGTCGTCATCGGCGGGATGGGCAGTACCACGGGGGCGGTCGCAGCGGCCGTCTTCTTCACCTACATGAACCAGGCGCTGCCCAACTGGCTGCAGGCCTTGAACCTGCCGGACCGGATTGATCCTCCCGCCGTCCGGATGGTCCTGTTCTCGGTACTCCTGATCGTGGTCATGCTGGTCCGGCCGCGGGGGCTGCTGGGCGGTGTGGAACTGACGTGGGACGGCGTTGCCCGCTGGGTGCAGGCTGCCCTCGGTCGTGGGCACGGCGCCGGACGGGCGGATGCCGTGAAAGGGGGGCGGGCATAGATGGCGACCGCGACCGCGACCCATGATCCGGCCGGCGCGACGGCCCCGGCCACCGTCCTGGAATGCCGGGACGTCTCCGTTCGTTTCGGAGGCCTGGTGGCCCTCTCCGAATTCAACCTCACCCTGCAGCAGGGCGAGATCGTCGGGCTCATCGGGCCCAACGGGGCCGGCAAGACCACGGTGTTCAACGTCATCACCGGGATCTACCGCCCCACTGCGGGCGACATCCGGTTATTCGGCCACTCCATCGCCGGCCTGCGGCCGCATCGCATCACCCAGATGGGGGTGGCCCGGACCTTCCAGAACATCCGCCTGTTCGGCAACATGACCGTGCTGGACAACGTCCGCACCGCCTTCCACTCCCGTACGCGGGCGGGCGTCCTGGCAGCCCTCCTGCGGACCCGGGGCTTCCACGCGGAAGAACAGGCGTTGACCCGCCGGGCGCTGGAACTCCTGGAGATCCTCGGCCTGAGTCACCGCGCGGGTGCCCTGGCGCGCAACCTTCCCTACGGGGAGCAGCGGCGGCTGGAGATCGCCCGCGCGCTGGCCACTGGCCCGCGGCTGCTGCTCCTGGACGAGCCGGCCGCCGGCATGAACCCCAACGAGTCCCGGCAACTCCGGGACCTCATCCAGGAGGTGCACCGCCGGTTCGGCCTGACCACGCTTCTGATCGAACATCACATGGACGTGGTCATGAGCATCTGTCACCGCGTGGTGGTGCTGGACTACGGTCGCACCATCGCCAGCGGGACGCCGGACGAGGTGCGCCGGAATCCGGCGGTCATCGCCGCCTACCTGGGAGAGGAGCGGTGATGTTGCTCACCATCGAGGGGCTCAGCGTGAGTTATGGCGCCATCCAGGCGGTGCACGATCTGTCCCTGGAGGTCCGGGAGGGCGAAATCGTGGCCTTGCTCGGCGCTAACGGCGCCGGCAAGACCACCACCCTGCGCACCATCAGCGGCCTGACCCGGCCCCGTTCGGGGAGGATCATCTACGCCGGTGAGGACATCACCCAGTGGCCTCCCCACCGCATCGTGGCGGCCGGGCTCGTGCACGTGCCCGAGGGGCGCCGGGTGTTCGCCCCCATGACCGTGCTGGAGAACCTGGAGATGGGGGCCTACGGGCAGCGGGATCCGGACCGGATCCGCGAGCGGATGCGGCGCGTCTTCGCCAAGTTCCCGCGGCTGGAGGAACGGAAGCACCAGCTGGCGGGCACGCTCTCGGGCGGCGAGCAGCAGATGCTGGCCATCGGGCGTGCTCTGATGGCCAAGCCGCGGCTCCTGCTTCTGGACGAGCCCTCCCTCGGCTTGGCACCTTTGTTGGTGCGGGAGATATTCGCTACCATTAAAGAAATCAACGAACGGGACGGCGTGACCATCCTGCTCGTCGAGCAGAACGCACACCAGGCCCTGCAGATCGCCGACCGGGCCTACGTGCTGGAAACCGGCCGCGTGGTCCTGTCCGGCCCGGCCCGCGAGCTGAGCGACAATCCCAAGGTACGGGAGGCCTATCTGGGGGCGTGAGATGCGGTTGGCCGAAGCCGTCGACGCGGTGGTGATGCTGCCGGTCCTGGCCGCGGCCTGGCAGGGGTTCCGCCGGGGTGGGATCCCTGCCCTGGCGGGACTGGCGGGGTTCCTCCTCGGGTGGTGGTGGGCCACTGCCCGCGCGGCCGAGGGTGCCGCCTGGGTGGCCGGCGCTGGCATGCTGCAGAGCCTGGCCCGCCTCCTCGAGCCTGCCGTGGCCGGGTGGCTGCCCCCTGAGGTGGGCGGGGCGCCGGCGCGCCCCTACGCGGTGGTGCGGGCCCTGGACGAACTCGCGGCGCTACCCCTGCGGCCGGAGGTTCGGGAGGAACTGGCCGAGGGCCTGCGCAGCACGCTTGTCATCCGCGACCACGGCGCCGGGACCGTCGGCCAGGCGCTGGCACTGGTGGTGGCGCGCCTGGTCCTGCGCGCGGTCTCCGTCTACGCCGTGCCTCTGCTCACCGGCCTCCTGGTGGCCGCAGCGGCCCGGTATCTGGCGGGGTGCCTGCCCGTCCGGCTGCCCGCGCCGCTGGACCGGCTGCTGGGGATCCTGGCCGGGGCGGCGGAGGCGGCACTGGTGATCTCCCTGGCCCTGGCGCTCGGTGAAGCCCTGGCCGGGTTATGGCCACGGGAGGAAGTGACCGCCTGGCTGGAGGTCCTGGACCGCTCCCCGTTAGCCGGCCGCCTGACCCGCTGGGCAGACGGGCGGGCCCTGGCTGCGGCCGGGCTCGCGGCGGCCGAGATTCCCTGACATCCACCGGTTCAACCGGTGCAGGACATCCGGGAAGGGCGGATCCCTATGACCTTGCCGAAGAAGTTCTACCTGGGAGACATCGTCCGCATGCGCAAGCCGCACCCCTGCGGTTCGGACCGCTGGGAGGTCCTGCGGGTGGGCATGGACATCCGCATCCGCTGTCTGGGGTGCGGGCACCTGGTCCTGATGCCCCGGCGTAAGTTCGAGCGCTCGGTACGGCAGGTGCTGGGGGGGCCGAACCGGCCGCCGGAGGACTTCCCCGGCGGGTCGGCGGCCGGGGGCACCACCGGTCCCGCGGCCAGCGGCGGCGCCGGTTAGGCCGGCGCGCCTGCGGGAGCGGGCCCGCCACGGCACATCCCGCCACCGCGGCCCGACGGTGCGCCCGCCCTTTCAGGAGTCCCGGGCGGACATTGCCCGGGAAATATGAAGCGCCCGGCGCACTCCCATCTGCTACGCCCGCCCCCGTTGCGGCCTCCTTCCGCCCGCTTCCTTGCGCGTTGACACCGCCTCCCACCGGCGGTATCGTAAGGCTTGTCGACGGACCTTCCTGCTCCCGTCGGGGCCGCGCCGGCCGCCGGGCCGCGGCCCGCTGGCGGGGGCCATTCGTCCACAGGAAGGAGGTGCAGCCGTGCGCGCTTACGAGATGATGTACATCACCCGCCCCGATCTGGACGAGGAGGCCGAGAAGGCCGTTCTCGAGCGCCTGCAGAAGATCATCACCGATCAGGGTGGCACCATCGACAACGTCGATGTGTGGGGGCGGCGCCGGCTGGCCTATGAAATTGCCGGGTACCGCGAGGGCAACTACGTGGTCGTGCAATTTCAAGGACCGGCCGGGCTCCCGGGCGAGCTGGAGCGGGTGATCCGCCTCTCCGACGAGATCATCCGCCACATCATCCTGCTGCGCGAGAAGGTGGCCTGAAGGCCCGAGGGCGCGGCGGGGCCGGCGACGCGATGGTGCCGGTGACCGCGAGGAGGTCCGTCCCTTGCTCAATTGCATCGTGCTGATCGGCCGCCTGGTGCGGGATCCCGAGCTGCGCTACACACCCAGCGGCGTCGCGGTCGGGGGTTTCACGCTGGCGGTCGATCGACCGTTCACCAACCAGCAGGGCGAGCGGGAGGCCGATTTCATCGACATCGTCGTCTGGCGGCGGCTGGCGGAAACCTGCGCCAACCATCTGAGCAAGGGGCGCCTGGTGGCCGTTCGCGGGCGGTTGCAGGTGCGCACGTATGAGACCCAGGACGGGCAGAGACGACGGGTCGCCGAGGTCGTGGCCGACGAGGTGAAGTTCCTGGATCGCCCGGCCGGCAGCGAGCGGGAAGCCGGTGGCGAGGAGCTGGCCGATTTCGGCGACGTGACCGGCCTGCCCGACGATGACATTCCGTTCTGAGGAGGACGTAAGGCCCATGGGGCGGCGTGATCGGCGCAAGCGAAAGAAGGTGTGCAGCTTCTGCGTGGACCGCATCGCGGTGGTGGATTACAAGGACAGCGCCCGCCTGCGCAAGTTCCTCACCGAGCGGGGCAAGATCCTACCGCGGCGGATCACGGGTAACTGTGCCCGGCACCAGCGGCAGCTGACCCGGGCCATCAAGCGGGCACGCATCATGGCGCTGTTGCCCTTCACCATCGAGTGAAGCAACCCTTACAAGAGCTGCGGCACGCTGCGGTGGCCGGTCCACGGGACAGCGGCCGAGGAATGGAGAAGGCACGCGCGGGCGTGCCTCTTCTTTTCCCCGCGGCCCTTGCTCGACCTCGCCGGGCGGGCAGGGGGCCGGGGCGCGGGAACAGGGCGGAGGCGCGCCGGGTAACGGAGCAAGAAGAGGACGAGCCGGGGAGGACGAGCGGGGGAGGAAGCATTCCGCGCTCGCAGAAGTAGAGCGACGGTGTCATGAGCGCCGTCCCCCGGCGGCCGGTGACCCACCGGTGTCCGGGTGGCCCGGCGGAGCGCCGCGCCAGCCAGCCGGCACCGGCGCCCGCTACGGGAACGGATCGATGCCCGAGGAGGAGAACCGGTGCACGAGCAAGGTTCGGGCCTCGACATCACCGAGCAACTGCAAGTGGTCGACTGGCTCAAGGCCGAGCTGGTCTCGGCCGCGGGGGCGGTGCTCCGGGCCAGCCTGGCCCGAGACCCCGGGCGGGTGCTGGAGGCGCTGGCGGCGCTGCAGATCACGCTGTACGCACTGGCGCGCCGGTGGGGCGTGCCACTGGCCCGGCTCGAGCAGGAAGTTACCCGGCGCCTGGAGCGGGAAGCTCGGAGCGGTCACTACCTGGAATCGCGGTTTGGGGACCTGACCGCCATCCGGCAGCACCTGGAGCGCCGCGCCGGTTCCTCCTAAACTGGATGGCGACTCGCCAGGCCTCACCAGCCGCGCGGTGCCCGGCCGGCGCGTGTCGTGGCCGCTGGTGAGGAACCAGCGCAGGCGGGCCGGGAACGCCCCGGCGGCCGGGGTGATAGGGCAGGGGGCGATCTCATGAAGGTGGTCTTGATCCAGGACGTCAAGGGGCTGGGCCGTAAAGGCGAGATCAAGGAGGTGGCCGACGGCTACGCGCGCAACTACCTGCTCCCGCGCGGGCTCGCCCGGGAGGCGACCAGGGAGGTTCTGAACGAGCTGCGCCAGCAGGAGGCCGCCCGGGAGCGCAAGGCCCGCCAGGAGCTGGAGCAGGCCAGGCAGCTGGCCCAGCGCCTGGAAGGGCAGCGGGTTACCGTGGCGGCGCGGGCCGGCGAGAACGGCCGCCTGTTTGGATCCGTGACGAGCTCAGACATCGTCGCGGCCATCGCGCGCGACTTTGGCGTGCGCATCGATCGCCGCCGGGTGGAGCTGGACGAGCCGCTGCGCCAGCTGGGATCCTATCCCGTGACCCTCCGGCTTCATCCTGAAGTAGCCTGCCGGGTGACGGTCGAGGTCGTCGCGGAGGATTGACGGCCGTGAGCGACGGGGCACAAATGGACCGCGTGCCGCCTCAGAACATCGAGGCGGAACAATCGGTGCTGGGGGCCATCCTCATCGATCGTGAGGCGCTGGCCCGCGTCATGGAGATCCTCGAACCGTCCCACTTTTACCGGGAGGCCCACCAGCGGATCTACGCCGCCGCCGTCGAGCTGTTCGAACGGGGAGAGGCCGTCGATACCATCACGCTCAGCGAGGCTCTGCGCCAGCAGGGGCTGCTGGAGCGGGTGGGGGGCCTCACATACCTGACCTCGCTGGCCAACGCGGTTCCCACCGCGGCCAACGCGGAACACTACGCCCGTATCGTCGAGGAGAAGGCCCTGCTGCGGCGCCTGCTGGCAGCGGCGACGGAAATCGCGCGCCGCGCCTACGAGGGGCAGGAGTCGGCCGAAGAGCTGATCGACCAGGCCGAACAGCTCATCTTCTCCATCGCCCAGGACCGGCGCCGGCAGAGCTACGCCGCCATCCGGGACATCCTGGTGGACACCTTCGAGCACATCGAGCGGCTCTACCTGCACCAGGGGGAGACCATCGGGGTGCCCACCGGTTTTCGCGACCTGGATAACATGCTTTCGGGCCTGCATCCCTCGGAACTGGTGATCCTGGCCGCGCGCCCCTCCCAGGGCAAGACCACGCTGGCGATGAACATCGTGGTGCACGCCGCCATGCACGGCTACCCGGTGGGCGTTTTCAGCCTGGAGATGTCCCGCGACCAGCTGGCCATGCGCCTGCTGGCCGCAGAGGCGCGCCTGAACCAGCAGCGCCTGCGAACCGGCATGCTGGCGGAGGACGACTGGCCGCGCCTGACGGATGCCATCGGCCGCTTAAGTGAGCTGCCGGTGTACATCGATGACACGCCCAACCTGTCCATCATGGAGGTGCGGGCGCGGGCGCGGCGCATGAAGGCCGAGTACAACATCGGCCTCCTGGTCCTGGATTACCTGCAGCTCATGCATACCCGGGGTCGCGCCGAGAGCCGCCAGCAGGAGATCTCGGAGATCTCACGCTCGCTCAAGGCGCTGGCACGGGAACTCAAGGTGCCGGTCCTGGCGCTGTCCCAGCTCAGCCGCGCTGTCGAGCAGCGCCAGGACCGCCGGCCGCAGTTGTCGGACCTGCGGGAATCCGGCGCCATCGAGCAGGACGCGGACGTGGTCCTTTTCATCTACCACAACCCCGAGGACGCCAACGAGAACGTGGTCGAGGTCATCGTCGCCAAGCAGCGTAACGGTCCTACCGGGTCCGTCAAGCTCTACTTCCTCAAGGAGTTCGGCCGCTTCGGCGACCTGACCACGCGGTATGCCGCCGGCTAGGCGCGCGGGGGCGCCTGCGACACTCGCACCGCGCCCGGACGTGCCGCGTTGCGGGCAACCGCCGGCAGCGATAAACTGGGACGGGTGACGGCCGGGGCCGGGCGGGCTGCCCGGCCCCGGTAGGCTGCGAAAGGGGCTGTGCCATGGCCACGGTCGTGATCGTCGGCGCCCAGTGGGGCGACGAAGGCAAGGGCAAGATCACGGACTACCTGGCCGAACGGGCCGACATGGTGGTCCGTTATCAAGGCGGCGCCAACGCCGGGCACACGGTGGTGGTCGACGGCACCGAGTACCGCCTGCACCTGATCCCGTCGGGAATCCTGCACGGCAAGCGCTGTGTCATTGGCAACGGCGTCGTCCTGGATCCCGCCGTGTTCATCCGAGAGATCGACTATCTTCAGGAGCGCGGCTTCCCCGTGGACCGGCTGGCCGTCAGTGGTGCCGCCCACGTGATCATGCCCTACCACAAGCGCCTCGACGAGCTGGAGGAGGCCGGGCGCGGCGCGGACCGCATCGGCACCACCCGCCAGGGCATCGGGCCCGCCTACCGGGACAAGGCGGCGCGCACCGGCATCCGAGTGGAGGATCTCCTGGATGAGGCCCACTTCCGCCGGCTGCTGGCGCGCAACCTCGATCACGTCAACCGCGTGCTGGAGCGGGTCTACGGCGTCGAGGGCTACGACTACGACCGGCTTCTGGCGGAGTATCTGGAGTATGCGGAGCGACTGCGCCCCTTCGTCACCGACACGTCGCGCCTGATCAACGACGCCATCACCGCGGGCCAGAACGTTCTCTTCGAAGGGGCACAGGGGACGATGCTGGACCTGGATCACGGCACCTATCCTTATGTCACCTCGTCGTATCCGACGGCGGCGGGTGCGTGCATCGGCGCCGGGGTCGGGCCCACGCGCATCGACCAGGTCATCGGCGTCGCCAAGGCGTACACCTCCCGGGTGGGCGACGGGCCGTTTCCCACCGAGCTGACCGACGAGATCGGGCAGTGGATTCGCGAGCGCGGCCACGAATACGGGACCACGACCGGGCGGCCGCGCCGCTGCGGCTGGCTGGACGCCGTGGTGCTGCGCTACGCCGCGCGCGTGAGCGGCATGACGGCCCTGGCCATCACCCGCCTGGATACCCTGGGAGGCCTGGACCGGGTCCGCATCTGCGTGGCCTACGAGCTGGACGGGCAACGCGTGGAAGACCTGCCCGCGGGCGCCCTGCACCTGGCGCGCTGCAAGCCCATCTACGAGGAGCTGCCAGGCTGGGATGAAGACCTCTCCCGCCTCGACCGCATCGAAGACTTGCCCGCCGCCGCGCGGCGCTATCTCCAGCGCATCGAGGAACTGGTGGGCGTGCCTGTGGCCGTGGTGTCGATAGGGCGCGAGCGGGCGCAGACCATCGGCCTGCGCGATGTCTTTCGCGCGCGCGCCCCGGAACCCGCGTGAGGGCGTGGCCACGGCACAGCGGCGGCCCGGCGGCGGTGCCAGGGCGAACCGATTGACACCGCGTCGAGCCGTCTGTTACAATGACCTGCGCCGCGCGGAGGCGCGGTTTGAATGCGGAGGCGTGGTGTAGTGGTTAACACACCGGCCTGTCACGCCGGAGATCGCGGGTTCGATCCCCGTCGCCTCCGCAAAGCCCGTGCACGGCTGCACGGGCATTATTTTTTCCCGTTGCTTTCCCGTTGCCGTGCCCCCCTGCCGGCAGGAAGCCGCCCGCCCCGCGCCGAACGCCATAGCGCGATCGGCCGGCGTGGCCGCTTCGTGGTGCTGGCGATGCCGCGGGGCGGTAGGCCGGCCCGGGATACACAGGCCGAGGGGGAAGATCCGTGCCCCGTACGTGGCGTCCTGCCGGTAGGTGGGGCAGCGCCCTTTTCCTTGTGGCGGTACTCGTACTCGCCGCTGCTTCGCCGGCACGAGCGCAGGGACTGCCGACAACAGCTACCGCCGCGCCCATCGGCGGGCTGATCACTGTCGCCGGGCCGCCGGTGGCCGTCGATCGGCTGGTACTGGCCATTGGTGTGGATGCCGTACCGGCCCCCATCCCCTTGCTGCCCCGCCGCGTCAGTGCGACGGTGGAGGCGCGGTACGTCTTGCGCCTGACCCGCGGCAGCGGGGACGATATCCAGCCCGTGTCGCTGCGCTTCCTGGGCAACCAGCGGGTCAGCGCGCACTTTGACGGCCGGCCCGCCAACGTCTATCCTGCCGTCTACGACGCGGCGGGCACCGCGGAGACGGGTCCGCCGCCTGATCCGATGTGGGTCGACCCGCTAACCGGAGAGCGCTACCGGCCGTCGCTGGCGGCGGCGATCAGCGCGCCCCAGGCCTGGGGTGTGGATGTCGCCATGCGACCCGGTGCCACCCACGAGTTGCGGCTGCGGCAGGAGCGCGTCGCCCTGGGCTGGGACGCCGGCCGCTACTTGAACACGGTCAACCACCTGGCCGTTCCGCTGCAGCCTCAAACCTGGCAGGCCTTCGGGCCGGTCGAGCTCCACCTGCGCCTGCCACCCGGCTACGTCGCGGGGGTGGCCGGCGACGAGAACGGTACCGGGCGGCTCCGCTCCGATGCCTATCAGAGGTGGAGCGCGCCGCCGGCCGAGGTCCGGCTTGCCGCCATGGCCACGGATGGCATGTGGTTCGGGCTCGTGACCCAGCGCCGGCATGTACTATGGTTCCTGGCCGCCACCTGGATCTTGTTCGTATTCTTGCGCGCTCTGGTGTGGCGCTTCGCCAGGCGGCGCGACGCATGGGGCTGGGCGGCGCTGCCCGCGCTAGCGATCCTGCCCGTGGCTGTCGCCTGGGTCTCCTGGGAGAGCCTGCGGGTGCCGATGTGGGGGTATCCCTTCTCCCTCTTCCAGTACGCCCTGATCGCGGGCCTGGGGCTCTACCTGGCCGGCCGCCTCCTGGGTGACGTCACCGGCCTGCTGTGGCTGCGCTGGCGTTACTGGCGGGAGGCGCGCCCACGGCACGCGGCCCGGGGTGGGGCCGTGGAAGCCGCGCAACTGGCCCGGCCGGCGCCGGCGGCACGGCACTAGGGCCAGGCTTGACGGCCAGCAAGCCCCTGCATAGAATAGGGTTGCGCCGCGCCAGCGGAGCCGGATGCCTGAGCTTTGCCGGCCGGGCGCGGCAGGAGAACAGCGAGCGGTGCTGGTGTAGCTCAGCAGGCAGAGCAGCGCACTCGTAATGCGCAGGTCGCCGGTTCGAATCCGGCCACCAGCTCACCCGGCAGTTTTCCGGTGTACTTATGCCGCCCCGCGATCCGCGGGGCGGTTTGGCGTTCTGATGGCCCTTTCCTCGGCTGGCCCTTCCTCGGCGGCCTCGCCGGTACCCGGCCGGGGTGCATCACGGGTGCCGTGCGGGCCCCAGCCCCCCAAGCCAGCGTCGCTGGCGCTTGGCGCTGTTCCACCCCCGGCTCTGTTCCCTCGCTGGCTCTCCCCGTGTTTCATCCCATGGGGTGCCGCCCCTCTCGCTGGTGCCGGCGATGCCTGCTTGACGATCCGTAACCAGCCGGTTACGTTTTGGCCATGAATCTCGATCGCGCCTTCGCGGCCCTTGCGGACCCGACGCGGCGCTGCATCGTTACGGCGCTCCGCTCGGGCCCACAGGACGTGGGCACCCTGGCGGAGCCTCTTCCCATCAGCCGGCCGGCGGTGTCCAAGCACCTGGCCGTCTTGGTGGCAGCGGGCCTGATCGAGGTGGACAAACGCGGGCGGCGCCGGCTGTATCGTCTTCGCCCGGAGGCGTTCGCCGAGTTGCGCACATGGCTGGACCAGGTAGCCAGGACCTGGGATGTGGCCCTGGAGCGCTTCCGCCGCCACGTAGAGGGGGACGATGGGGATGATCCGTCGTAGCGTCTTGGTACGCCGGCCGGTGGCCGACGTTTTTGACCGCTTCACGGCTGGCATCGGGCGATGGTGGCCACTGGACCGCTTTTCCTACGGCGGCGAGCGCGCCGGGGACCTGATCCTCGAGGGGCATGCCGGCGGTCGTTTCTACGAGCGCTTCCGGGACGGGGAGGAACACGAGATCGGCCGGGTTCTGGTCTATGATCCGCCCCACCGGGTCGTGTTTACCTGGACCCAGGCCAATTGGGCGGAGCCCACCGAGGTCGAGGTCCGCTTTCATGCGGAAGGCGATCACACCCGCGTCGAACTGGAACACCGGGGTTGGGAGCGAATCGGGGAGGGAGCCGCCAGCGCCGAGCGAGCCTTTGGCGGTGGCTGGGCTGCGATTCTGGACCGCTTTGCGGCGCATGTCATGGGTTAGTCATGAGTCATGAGCAACCTGGCGGTGCCGGCGTGGTCTGGCGGACCCGGGGCTCCACGTATCCTCACCCATCGGGTCCTCACCCATCGGGGACCAGGGCGACCGCATGACCCCGTATCGCGAGGATTGCGAGGAATCTGAGGAATCTGGGCTAGTGCAGCTCCGATCGAAATCGCTGCCAGGCGGCCACATAGCCCGGCAGGTCGTCCGGATGGTGGATCAAGCAGGTGGCGACCCGGCAGAAGAGCACGGGGAGCGCGTGGGCCAGGAGCCGGTCGCGCGGGACGCAGCCGGGCCCCAGCAGCCGGTCTGCCGCCGCCCAAAGGATGTCCGGCTCCAGGTCGTCGGGCGACGAGAAGAAGGCGAAGAGGAGATCGTAGAGGGGCGGCCCCACCAGCGGTTCGGGGTCGATCACCCCGCTCAATTCCGGTGTTGTCGCTGCGGGCCTCCGGTCAGCTGCCGGGCTGCTCCCCTCATTGCCCACGGTGACCAGCCGGTTTTCATCCGCGGTGAACAACAGGTTGTGGATACCCAGGTCCCCGTGGAGGAGCTTGGGCGCCTCGTCGTGGCCGCCGCCGGGCATGGGGAGGACGGCCAGGGCGCGCGCCAGGGCCGCGTCCTCAGGAGAAAGGACGTCACCTGCGACGGCGGCGGCCTCATCGACCCGCGCCGCGAGAAAATCGGGCCAGTGGGGCCAGCGTGGACCGGTCACCGGCCCCCACCCGCAGCAGCGGGCCGCAGGCGGGTAGCGGCTAATGAAGTCATCCACGAGCCGGGCCATGATCCGGGCCTTGCCCGGCATCCTGCGCAGCCGCCGGCCCGGCAGGTAGCGGTAGACATAATAACCCCCTGACGGCTCCGCGTGGACCACGCGGGGCAGCAGCGGCAGGTTGCGGGCCGCCTCGAGGAACAGCGTCTCCGCCGTGATGGCGCGCGCGTCGCCGCATTTGATGACGTAACGCGGTTCCCCGCCGGCGAGGACCACCCAGGTACGGCCGGCCGTTCCCCCGGGAAGAGGCCGCACCTCCGTGCAGGTCGGGTCCACGATCCCCTTGGCGCGGAGCCGGTGCAGCAACTCACCGCCGGTGGCGCCGCACCCTGGAGCATGGGTATCGGAGTGTTCTTGCATGGGGCCCCCTTCTCCGGTCGGGGACCGGAACGCCGGATTCCGGTCCCCGGTGAAGGGTGCTGCCGCCGTCCAGGGCTGCGCCCGTCGCTTCCACCGGTACGATCCCACCCGGCGGGGCGACGTGCCAGCGCGCCGACGCACCCTACCCCAAGGGTACCACGTTCTCCGGCCGTGCCGTGGAGCCGGGTGACGGTGGGCGGCCGGATCGATGACCCGAACGGATGAATGGGCAGCGGCGGGCGGTCCACTGGCGCGGCCGGGTTAGTGATCGGGTGACGGGTCGACCACGCAGGCGAAAAAGTCCTGGATCGGAGGGGAACTGCCGTGCCGCGCTGCCGCGGCGGCGCATTCGCGCCGGCCCGCGCCGCGCCGGGGACGGGGATGCGCCGGAACGTCCCGAACTGACGGCGCGCCAACCGCCGGTTCAGGACGAATCCCCCAACAGGCCCCGGGCCTTGAGGACGGCCTGCACGCGGTCACGTACGTTCAGGCGGGCATAGATCTCGCTGACCACATTCTTGACAGTACCCTCCGACAGGTACAACTGCCGGGCGATTTCCCGGTTGCTCAAGCCGCGGGCCAGGAGCGTCAGAACCTCCTGTTGCCGCGGGGTCAGGGCGTCGAGCCCGGGGACACCGGTGCCGGGTGACCCCGGTTCATCCGCCCGTGGTGCGCCCGGCTGGGACCCCTGACGTACATCCGTCCCTCCGGAAGCCGGCCCGCCGCCCTCCAGCAGGCGGCGCGCCAGGTCCCCCGGGATCAGGCCGCCGCCCGCGGCTAAGAGGCGGATGGCGTTGGCCAGGTCCTCCGGTTCGATGTCCTTGAGCAGGTAGGCGTCGGCACCGGCCGCCAGGCATTCGCGTACCAGGCGGTCGTCGTCGTAGGTGGTGAGCATGAGGATGGGGAGCCGGGGATGGTCCCGGCGCAGGGCCTGCACGCACCCGATCCCGTCCAGCACCGGCATGCGGACGTCGATCACTGCCACGTCCGGCGGCTGGAGGCGGGCGGCCTCCACCGCCTCCCGGCCGTTCTCCACGGCCGTCACCTGAAACCCGCCTTGCAGCTCCAGCAGCAGCCGCAGGCCATCGCGGACCAGGGCTTGATCTTCCGCCAGCAGGACGCGAATCACCGCCGCCTCACCCCGATTTCCACGGTGAACCCCCGGCCCGGGGCCGTGTCGAAGCGCAGTGAGCCGCCGATTTCCTGCACCCGGGCGGCCATGGACTGCAGTCCCAGGCCCGGCACCAGGTGGGCGGCTCCGGCACCGTCGTCGCTGATGGTGAGCCGCAGCCGCTCCGCGATGGCTTCGGCCCGTACCCGCACCGTCCTGGCGCCGCCGTGGCGGACGGCGTTGGTCAGCGCCTCCTGGACGGCGCGATACAGCACGACCGCCACACGCGGTGACAGGTCGCTGACGGTGACGGGGTCGGGGATCAGTTGCACCTCGACCTGCGGGCCGCCGGCGCGGGTCATGTCCTCGGCCAGGACCTGCAGGGCGGAAGCCAGGGGCAAGGCTTCCGGCTGCTGGGCGTGGCGCAGCGCGCGGCGGACCTCCGCCAGGGCGGTCCGCAGTGAGGCTTCGATCCCTGCCAGGCGCTGGGCCGCGGCTCCCGGGTCCGCGGCAAGCTGGCGCCGGGCCACCTGGACCTGGAGGAGGGTGGCCGTCAGGCTGTGGCCGATGGTGTCGTGGATCTCCCCCAGCAGGCGCTGCCGCTCCTTCTCCGCCGCCAGGTCCCGGGCCCGCGCGGCCAGCTCGACCAGGTGGGCCTGCGCCCGCTCCAGTTCCGCCACCATCTCCCGGTGGCGCTGCCGCTCGCTCTCCCATTCCTCGAGCCAGAGGGCGACCCAGGCGGCGGCGCCCAGGCCGGCGGCGGTGTAGGCCGCGGCAGCGAGTCCCGCGCGGGCCCAGAGCACCAGCCCGGCCAGCGGCGGCACGACCAGCACCAGTCCCCGGGGCCAGGCGGGGGGCAGTGCGCGCGGTACCCCCAGGATCAGGGCGGCCAGAACTCCGGCCAGGGGTTGCGAGGCTGTGACGTGAAGGATGACCATGACCAGGACCACCTGGAGCAGGACCAGGCCCGTCGCCCGGCGGCCGCGCGGGCGCGCCTGGGCCACCAGGTCGAGGAGAATCACCAGCGACAGTCCCACCGCCACGCCGGCGCCGGTGACGGGTGGCGGGCGCTCCTCCAGCAGCCAGGCGGCGATGGCGCCCGCCAGAAGGGCAAAGCGGGAGCCGTGAAACCGCCACTCCCAGCGATCGATCCCGTCATCCAGGCGCCACGGGTTCATCGCGCCACGGGTTCCCCCGCTTCATGCCCCAGTGTCGTTTCCATCCCGGTCATGTCGCCACGTTCCTCGCACTATCGCCGCACGCACTAACCCCGCTCGCGGTATCGCCCTATTGCCGCTGCCTCGCTGCCCGCGACTCGCGAGCGGCGGGGCTACACCGCCATGCGGCGCAGCCCGTACACCCCGGCCGCCAGGCCCAGGGTGGCGAACAACAGTAGCATCGCCAGGGGCAGCGCCTGGCCGGCGCCGGGCCCGGCGTAGGCGAAGGCCTCGCGGATGGCCTCCATGGACCAATACACCGGGCTCACCCGCCCCGCCTGCTGCATGGTGGCGGGCACGACGTCCAGCGGCCAGAAGGCACCGCCCAGCATGCCGAGGGAGGGCGCCAGGATGGCGGCGGCATTGCGCACCTGGGCGGCCGAGCGGGCGAGCCCCATAATTGCCATGCCCAGGCCGCTTGCCGCCAGGATGACACCCAGCACCGGCAGGGCGATGGCCAGAGGGCCGGCCGCCAGCCAGGGGACGCCGGCGGCGCCGGAAACCAGGAAGAACACGGCGGCCTGCAGGATGCCCAGCAACACCAGCGCCAGGCCGTGGCCGGCGATGACGGCGCTGTAGGGAACGCCCAGGACGAGCATGCGCGGCAGGGTCCCCAGGCGCCGTTCTTCATGCAGGGCGGCGCCCGCCTGCAGCAGGGTGGCCAGGACGAACATCACGTACACGCCCCAAACCGTCCGCAGGAGCGGGAACTTGGCGGGATCCGCCGCGGGGCGCGGTCCCTCCTCCACCACGGGCAGGGGATCGAGGGATTGGCCCCGCGTCAGGGCCCGCGCCAGGGCCTGCGCTCGTGCCTCCACACCGCCCGGCTCGTACCGCGGGCCGTGCAGGATCTCCAGGCGCGGCCGGCCCTCGCGGACGGACTGCCCGAACCCCGCCGGGATCACGATGGCCACGTCCTCCTGTCCCGCCACCAGCCGGTCCGAGACCTCCTCCCGCGCCTCCAGGCGCACGTCAAAGGGGGTAGCGCGGAGACCGGCGATGAGCGCGCCGGCTTCAGGGGAACGGTCTTCATCCACCACAAGGACGGCCGGAGGCTTGTCGGTTCCACCTGCGAACAGGCGACCGACGCCGAAGGCGAAGACCAGGGGCAGGACCACGATCCACATGAAGCTCAGCGGCTGCCGGGCCGTCCGCGCGATCTGGCCCCAGCCCACCGTCCAGGCATAGCGCACGACCGTCACGCCGTCACACCTCCTGGGCCGCCCGGGCCGCCGCCCCGTCCAGCGACCAGCCCAGGACGAACAACACCAGCGCCGTCAACGCCAGCGCGGCGGCCTCGTCGAGGATGGCGGCTACCCCGCTTCCCCCGGCCACAGCCAGGTAGCCGTCGAGCATCCAGCGGTTGGGGAGGAACCGCGAGATACGGGCCATGACGTCGGGAAAGATGTAGATGGGCATCATCGACCCGCCGAAGAAGCCCATCACCTGGAACACCGCCGCCGACACGCCGTCCAGCACGTCCGGGCGCCGGATCAGCGCCATCAGCACCACGTTCACGCCGGCCGCCGCCAGGGACGCGGCGACGGTCAGGACCGCCCAGGCCGCCAGGTCGCCCCAGCGGACGCCGAAGAGCAGGCGCGTGGCCACGGCCATGACGACCATGAACAGGATGGAGGTCAGCACGGTGCCCACCAGCTTGCCGAGAAGATAGGTGGCGCGTCCCGTGCCACCCGCCCGCACGCGGAAGTAAACGCCGGTTTGCCGGTCCTGCAGCAGCGACTCCGTACCGCGGGCCGCGGCGAAGAAGATCATCAGGGCGCTCATGGCCACGGCGTAATAATCCATGGCGCGGCTCGCTACCGGTGTCGTCGCGCCGGCCGGTTGGGCGGGGATGTACTCGGTGTCCACGGGAATCTGGGCCGCCAGGGGGTCGACCAGAGCGGCCAGGGTTTCCCGCACCACCTCTTTGGTGAGGCCAGCGGCCACCGTCCCCGGTTCACTGACCACAATGATCGCTTCGGCAGGTACCCCGGCCGGCACGATCACCGCCGCCTCGGCCTGCCGCTGGCGGACGAGGGCGCGGGCCGCGTCCGCGCTTGCCGCATTCTCGACCGCCCACAGATCGCCCGGCACCTCTTCCGCCAGGATCCGGCCCAGGGGCGTGGCGAGGGGACCTTCTTCCACGGCCAGGGCCACCCGGAGGGGCCGGTCGAGGCGGAAGTCGGGCGAGAAAGCCTTCTGCAGGCTGATCCCCAGGATCAGGTTCAAGGTGATGGGGAACAGGACCAGCATCACCAGCGCGCCGCGGTCCGCCGCCAGCCGCAGGATCTGGTTGGCCGCGATGCTCAGGATGGCCCGCACCTTCACACCTCCCCGTCCCGGAGGCCACGCCCCGTCAAGGAGAGGAACACCGTTTCCAGATCCGGTGCCTCGAGGCGGAGACCGTCCAGGGGAACCCCGTGAGCCGCCAGCAGGTTGAGGATGTCCGGTGCCTGGCGCGGCCCGTCGGGTAGGACGATGCGCAGCTCACCGTCGGCCATCTCCAGGGGGCAACCGGCCTCCCGGGCCAGGCGGGACCAGTCCGGCGGCGTTGCGAGACCGCTCACGCGCAGGCGGAGTACGACGGATTCCCCCGCCAGGCGGCGCACGTCCTCCAGCGAGCCCTGGGCGATCACGCGGCCATGGTCCATGATGGCGACGCGGCGGCAGAGGTATTCGACCTCTTCCATGTAGTGGCTGGTGTATAGAACGGTCATGCCCGCGGCGGCCAGCCCCTTGACCGCGTCGAGGATGTGGCGGCGGGACTGGGGATCGATGCCCACCGTGGGTTCGTCCAGCAGCAGGAGGCGGGGGCGGCCCAGGAGGCCCACCGCGATGTTGAGGCGCCGCTTCATGCCGCCGGAGAAACGGTCCACCCGTTCCCGCGCGTGCTCGCGCAGGCCCACCAGCTCCAGGGCTTCCTCGATCTGGACGTCTCTTTCCCGGCCTCGCAGCCCCCGCAGGGTCGCGAAGTAGCGCATGTTCTGCAGGGCCGTCAGATCCGGGTACAGGGCCACTTCCTGGGGGACCACGCCCAGGAGGCGCTGGGCCTGGGCCCGGGCGGTGCGTAGCGAGTAGCCGCCCACGCAGACGTCCCCGCCGTCGGGCCGGAGCACGCCGGCGATGATGGCCAGTGTCGTGGTCTTGCCCGCGCCATTGGGACCCAGGAGGCCGAAGGTCTCCCCAGGGGTCACTTCGAAGCTGACGTGGTCCACGGCCACCTTCTCGCCGTAGCGCTTCACCAGATCGGTGACCACCAGGACCGGGGCCCCGCTCTCGGCGCCGGCCACGATCCCGGTGCTGGCGGCCGCCTCGATGGTGGGCTGATCTTCACGATGCGCCGTGCGGGCCGGGGCGGCCAGGACCGGCGCCGGTGCAGCCGGTGGCACCCGCTCGCCCCGGCCGCGGCGCCCGCCGGAAGCAAAGGCTCTCAGGATCTGCATGGGTTGCTCCCCCTTGCGTTCGGCAACCGCCGGGACGCGGTGCTGGAGCCCGCATGGCCCGGCGGCATTCACCCGGATTCGCGGCCGCGGTGCGGCGGCCGGCACCAGGTGTTCCTGGCCCCAGGGTAGCGGGCGCGGGAGGGCAGCCGATAGTGACGCCGGTCATGAGTTCGCGCCGGTCACGATTTTCTTTGAGGCTTTCGCCAGCGGGGCGGCCGGAGGCGGCGGCTTGAAAATCCGGCCGGGCCCGGGCGTCGCACAAGGATTTTGGGCCTTCATCACGAATAGCACCCGTTGGGTTCCGTGTCTCCTGTGGGTTCCGCGTTCTTGTTCCGCAGTCTCCTGGGGAGGGAGTACAATCGATGGGCAGGCGATTTTTGTCCTTTTCCGGCTCCCACGCGCCGCCGCGGTGGAGCCGGCTGAGGCTGGCTGCGTTGATCCCGGCGGTCGTGGTGGTGTTCCTCTTCAGTACCACCGTTTACGTCCAGTCCCGGTCCACGTACTATCACGTCAGCCTCAACGGCCGGCCGATAGGCTACGTGACCGCAGAGGAGACCGTCGCCGACGCCGTGGTCCTGGCCGAGGAAGCGGCCAGCAAGGAATACCACTTCCCCGTGCGCATGGCGCAGACCCCCAAGGTGGAGAAGATCGTCACCCACGATCAGTACGACACGCTTCCCCCCGAGGCTCTCGCCGAGCGCCTGCGGGCAGCGGCCACGTTCCTGACCAGGGCGACCGCGCTGGTGGTCGATGGTGAGGAAGTGGCTGTGCTGCCTTCGCGCGCGGCCGCGGAATCGGTCCTCGAACAACTGAAGCGGCGTTACGCCGAGCAAATCGAGCGCAGCGCCCGGGGCGGCCGGGTGGACGTGCGCAAGGTGAAGATCCGCGAGCGCATCCAGTTGATCGAACGCAATGACGTGCCCGCGGATCAGGTGCGCGACGCCGTCGAGGTCGCCACCATGCTCATGGGCGGTACCGAAAAGCCCAAGGTCCACGTGGTGCAAAAGGGCGAGTCCCCCTGGACCATCGCCTCGGCCAACGGCATCACCGTGCAGGAACTGCTGGCGGCCAACCCGGGCATCGATCCCGAGCGCATCAAACCGGGCGAGGAGTTGCGGCTCAATGTCCCCGAGCAGTGGATCACCTTTGCCTCCGAGGAGACGCTTACTGTCACCGAGCGGGTACCCTATGGCACCCGCCGGGAGTATGACCGGAACCTCGAGGCCGGCAAGCAGCGGGTCAAGCAGGAGGGACGGCCCGGGGAAAAGGTGATCACGTACGCCATCGTGCGGGAGAACGGGCGGATCGTCCAGCAGGAAAAGGTGAATGAGAAGGTCCTCCAGGAACCCGTGGACCGCATCGTGGTCATCGGCACGAAGCCGGTGGCCGGGGCAAGCAGCGGGAGCCTGTCGTGGCCGCTGCGGGGGATCATCACCTCCCGGTTCGGCACGCGCTGGGGCGAGATGCACACCGGTATCGATATCGATGGAGTGACGGGACAGCCGGTGCGCGTCGCCGACGGGGGCACGGTGGTGAGCGCGGGCTGGGAAGGTGGCTACGGCTATGCCGTCCAGGTCCGCCATAGCAGCCGGCTGTACACCTACTATGCTCACCTGAGCCGCATCGCCGTTCGCCCCGGTCAGGCCGTCTCCAAGGGCCAGGTGATCGGCTACGTCGGTAGCACCGGTCGCAGTACCGGGTCGCACCTGCACTTCGAGGTGCGGCGATGCGCCAGCCCGTCGTGCGCGGTCAACCCGCTGGGATTCCTGCCCTGAGGCGGTGCCAGACCGGCTGCTGTGACGCAGGTCTCCCCAGGCCGGACAAGCGGTGACCTGTATGGGACGGGGCGGGCGGCCGTTCGCCCGCCCCGATTCATCCGACCCCTTCCGCCCTCCTGCCGGTGACCTTCCTCTCCTCACCCCCGATGGCATCCCTTGATCCCATCGCCTTCGATTTTTATCCCATCGCATTCAATACCCGAGCGGGTTGCTGGCGCGCTGGCAGTGCTTACGTGGTGTTATCCTCCGGCCTGCGCTACCCTGTCAGGGGAGACGAGACCGGAGGAGGAGCTTCGATGCGACGTTGCGGGCAGCCGCTGGCGGATGCTCGGTTCTTCATGGCCGCAGCCTGCTTGCCTGCCCGCCGCCCATGGACCCGGGCGGTGGGCAGGGCCTGGCAGGGCCTGCGGCGGGCGGTGCCGGTGCTGGTCACGGCGGCGCTGCTGTTGGCCGCGACCTCGCTGGCGGCACCGGGCGCGCCCTGGGACGTGCGCGCCGGTCAGGCCGTGTGGACCATGCGCACTGCCACCGCCACGTTCCTGCAGCGCGTCCCGGGGCCCGGCCAGGAGTGGCTGGCCGGCGAGGGTGTCCGCGTGCGCTATCCTGCCGGTCACCGGCGGGGGGCGGAGTGGGTTCTCGCTTATGCCGAGCGGGTGCTGCCCCGCGTGGCCGCCATCATGGGCACGGAACTTCCCGCCGTTCCGGCCGTGTTCATCGTCTATGAATCACCCGCGGATCTGGCGCGTACGTTCGGTTGGGACCCTGCCGATCCCCCGCTCGGCTTCTATGCCGGCGGCGCCATCCACGTCGCCGACCCCTTGACCTGGGCGGCGGACCGGGCGACCTTCGAGCGGGACGGCCCGGTGCCGCACGAGCTGGCTCACTGGTTGCTGGACCGGGTCACCTATGGCAACTATCCCGCCTGGTTCACGGAAGGGCTTGCCCAGGCGGTGGATCGCGAGCTGACGGGGTTCACGTTCGGCTGGTCCGACCCGTGTCCCCAGGTAGACTGGGAGACGCTCAACAACGCCTTCCACACGCTGCCGACCGGCACAGCCTACGGCGCCGCCCTCTGCCTCTATGACGGGCTGGCGGCCCGGGGCGGAACCGGGGCGCTGGGCCGGCTCGTGGAGCGGCTGGCGGCGGGGCAGCCCTTCGCGCAGGCCGTGCGCGAGGTGTACGGCGTAGACGCCCGCTCTCTAGCGACTCCCCCGCCCGCGCAAGCCGGCGGCAGCCCGCACGCTGCGGGCCCCCGTCCTCCAGCGACCGGGCCCTGAACGGGCGCGGCCGGGCCCGCGGCTACCAACCGGCGGGGCCACGGCGAAGGGAGGAACCGGGGTGCAGCAGCAGGATCATGAGGCCGGGCACCGCGGCGGCCCCTGGTGGAAACTGGCGCGCACTTTCAGGCGGGGACCGGGGAGGACGCGCGCGACGGGCGGCCCGAGCCCGCCCTGGCGCCCGCGCGCCATCATCGCGGTGGCAGGCCTGGCCGGGCTCGTGGGCGCGCTGGTGGGGGTGTGGCTCGCACCGTGGCTCGTGGCGCCGGTACTTCCCCTGGCCGGTGGCGTGCCCGCCCTTCCGTCGCCGCCCGGCGGGTACAGGTCGTCGCCCGCCGAGGCCATCGCCCGGGCCGTGGGCCCTTCCGTGGTGGGCGTGGCCAGCACCTTTCTCGTCAAGGATCCACGTACGGGAGAGACCATCGTCGCCGCCCGTACCACCGGCTCCGGGGTCATCTTCGATGCCCGCGGCTTCATCGTGACCAACCACCACGTGGTTTCCATGCCCAGGGGCGGTGCCGACGTCCACCCCCAGGTCATCGAGGTGCTCCTGTCCGGGGGCCGGCGCGTGCGCGCCCGGCTGCTGGCGGAAGACTACCCGTACTCCGACCTGGCCGTCCTGCGCGTTGACCCGCGAGAGACCGGTCCGCTGCAGCCGGCGCGGTTCGCCGACCCTCTGCGGGTGCGTGTGGGCGAGTGGGTCGTGGCCATCGGCAATCCGGCCGGACTGTTTCGGTCCGTGAGCCTGGGGATCGTCAGCGGCGTGCGGGAGGAGCTGTTCCAGCCGGTTCCGCTGCAGGGCGACGGCGATCCAGTGGTCGGGGACCGTATCTTCCGGCTGATCCAGACGGACGCGGCCATCAACCCGGGTAACAGTGGCGGCGCGCTCGTGGACAGCTCGGGGCGGGTCATCGGCATCAATACGGTCAAGATCGCCGGCGGCGGTGATGCCCGGGCCGGCTTCGAGGGCCTCGGCTTCGCCATTCCTTCCGACGACGTGGCCCGCATCGCCCGTGACCTCGTGCGCTACGGCCGCGTACGGCGGCCGGCGCTGGGCCTGCGGGTGGCGGACATTGCCCAACTCCCGGCGCTGTTGCATGGCCGGCCGGAACTGGCCGCCCGTTTTCGCCACGCGCTGGCCCGCAAGGAGGGGGCCGTGGTCTGGAGGGTCTATCCCGGGTCACCGGCAGCCCAGGCGGGACTACGGCCGGGTGACGTCATCGCCGGGCTCGACGGCCACTCGATCACGGACACCGTGGACCTGGTGCGGGCCATCGACGGGCGCGCCATCGGCGAGACGGTGGAGCTGGAAGTGGTCCGGGCGGGGCGAAAGCTCAGGGTGGATGCCCGCCTGGCTGAGCTGCGGCCCTGACGCGCTCCCGCGGGTGCCGCTGGCGGCGATCCCCTCCCGTGCGCAGCGGCCACGGCGCATAATGGGGCAGGGGGCGAAGCCATGCCGCTCCGCATCGACTTGCTGGCCGTGGGCGAGATCGACCATCCGGGACTGCGCAGCGCGACGGAGGAATACATGCGGCGCCTGGGGCGGTACGCGCGGGTAGAGTACCGGCGCGCGCCCGGCGAGCCGCTGCCCGCCCGCCTGTCCTCCGCAGAGATCGACCGCGTGCGGGCGCTGGAGGGCCAGCGCCTGCTCCGCTTGCTGTCGCCAGGCGCCTATCCCGTCGCCCTGGACCCGCGGGGCCGCCAGGTCAGCTCGGAAGACATCGCCGCCTGGCTCAACGAGCGGGCCACCGGCGGTGATAGCCACATTGCCTTCCTGGTGGGGGGCACCCTCGGCCTGGATCCGGGCGTGCTGGACCGCTGCCGCGAGCGCTGGTCCCTGTCCCGGCTCACCTTCCCGCACCAAATGGTGCCTCTCATCGTGCTGGAGCAGCTGTACCGCGGCTTCCGCATCCTGCGGGGTGAACCCTATCATTACTGAACTGACTCATTTTACTGAACCGGAGTGACTCATTACTGCCTTATGACTGTCATCCCGGAAGCCCATCCGGATTGACCTCATGGAATCCCACCCTCCGGAGTCGCGCCCGGACCTTCCGGACCGCGGGGGAATGGGGTGCCGCCGGGGAGGCCTGGGAGAGCGGGCGGCCCGGGTAGCCGGGGCAAGCCGGGGAAGCCGGGATCTGGCGGCGCGGCACCCTCCCCTCCGGGCACCCCGGGAAAGCCGGGCCGGGGTTGCCCCGGCACCCCCAGGCCCCCATCGGGCGCCACCCGTTCCAGCAGTGCCAGGCAGTTGGGGGCGGGTACCCGTCCCGCCAGGAACCACTCATCCCGCCACTCAAACCGCGGTGATGCCAGAGGGCCGGTCAGGGTGCAGGCGGTGGCGCGGACGAGGCCCGCGGGGCGCGGCCAGTCGCGCGCCGGCCGATCCTGTAAAGCCGCCTCCATGAATGCCTGCCAGATCCGGCCGGCCGTGCTGCCGCCGGTGGCGGCGCCGCCACCGCGGGTGCGCACGGGGGCCCGGTAATCGGCGCCGACCCAGACGGCGGCGACCAGATCGGGTGTGTAGCCCACGAACCAGAGGTCCTGGGCGTCATCGGTCGTACCCGTCTTTCCCGCTGCCGGCCGCCCGATGCCCAGGGACCGGGCGGTGCCGCCCAGGGCGGGATCGAAGACGCTCTTGAGCACGTCGGTCATCAGCCACGCCACCTCCGGCTCCAGGACGCGCTCGCGGGCAGGCCGCCGCTCGTACAGGACCGTGCCATCCGGCGCCTCCACCCGCAGGATGGCGAAGGGCTCGACCCGCTGTCCCAGGTTGGCCAGGGAGGCGTAAGCGCGCGCCATCTCCAGGACCGTTACCGACGACTCGCCGAGAGCGAGGCCCAGGTGTTGATCGTTGAGGGGCGATTCCACCCCCATCCGCCGGGCCAGGGCGGCCACGCGCCGCGGCTTGATCCGGTTCATCCACTCGACGGCTACCACGTTATCGGAGATGGCCACGGCGCGGCGGATGTCCAGGTAAGCGTCATGGTACGGGCGCGGGCCGAAGTCCTTGGGCTCGTAAGGCTCATCAGGCTTCTCGCCGGGGTAGGCGGACGCGCGGCAGGCCATCGGCGTCGTGACCGGCTCCCCAGCGGCCAGGACCGCGGTGTAGAGGAAAGGCTTGAAGGCCGAGCCCGGCTGGCGGCGGGCGTACACGGCCCGGTTGAAGCGGGAATCCTCGTATGACCGCCCGCCCACCATGGCGCGGATGCCGCCCGTGGCCGGGTCCAGGGCGACCAGCGCCACCTGGGGCTGCGGCACGCCATCGTGCTCCTCCAGCGGTGCCACCAGGGTGTCCAGCCTGGCTGCCGCCTCCTGGGCGGCCCGCTGCATGTCCAGGTCCAGCGTGGTGTAGATGCGGAAGCCGCCGGTGGCGAGCTGGCTGGCCACCTCGGGGAGCTCGCGGGTCAGGCGTCCCCGCACGAAGTCCACAAAGTAGGGTGCGGCACGGCCGGCCTCACCCGGCGGCCGCAGCCGCAGGGGTTCGGCCTGGGCGCGGCGCGCTTCCTCGCGGCTGATCATCCCCAGCTCGGCCATGCGCTCCAGCACCCAGTCGCGGCGTCCCCGGGCGCGTTCTGGATCGCGCCAGTAGATCTCCGGACCGCGGATGAAGGCCGCCAGCGTCGCCGACTCGGCAAGGGTCAGCGATTCCAGCGGCTTGCCGAAGTACTCACGGGCGGCCACCTTGACCCCGTAGGCGCCGCGGCCGAAGTAGACCTGGTTGAGGTACATGTTCAGGATCTGGTCCTTATTGAAACGCGTCTCCAGCTTGAGGGTGAGGAAGGCCTCGCGGGACTTCCGGGAAAGGGTGCGGCGCAGCGACAGGTCATAGAGCGTGCGGGCCAGCTGCTGCGTGATGGAAGAACCCCCCTCGACCACCTTACCCGCCCGCAGGTTGCGTACGAGGGCGCGGCCGATGGCGATGGGGTCGAAGCCATGATGGTGGTAGAAGCGGGCGTCCTCGGCGGCCACCACCGCCTGCCGCAGGTGCTGCGGGATCTCCTCCGGCCGGGCGATCTCCCGG